>JAPUKB010000099.1 GCA_027295865.1 Nitrososphaerota archaeon | reverse complement strand
CACCGGTTGACCGAGATTGCGATAAATCGATGGAATTTCGGGCCTCCCCGGACCGAAAGCTCGTGTTGCCCCTTTCCGATGGACAAGCAGCTGTCTCGATTTGCCATCGACATTGTGAGTTTCGATCTTCGCTGTGTTGTGAGCTACATCATACACCATCGATAATCCAAGTTTCTCCGCCTCTCTCCCGAAAACCTTCGTGAAAACCTCTCTTATGCGGTGGAGTATGGTTTGTCGATTGGCGAAAGACATATTGATAGCTCCTTTCATTGCAGAGAAATAGTTCTGTCCCTCTTCAGATTGAAAGGGCGCCGAGGCCAATTCTCGATCCAAAACCCTGATACCATACTTGCTCTCCATCACTCTCAAGAAGACCTTCAGATAATCTGTTGCGACCTGATGACCGAACCCACGACTTCCACAATGGAACATAATCACAACTTGATTTGGAAAAATGCCGATACTCTTTGCGGCTTCTTTGTCGAAGATGTACTCTGGCTTCACAACCTGGATCTCAAGGTAATGGTTCCCTGAACCGAGGGTTCCAATTTGGTTCATGCCCCTCTTTACTGCTAGTTGAGATATCGTTGAGGGAACCACCCCCTTGCTTATCCCGTCCTCCTCAGTTCTCTCTAGATCCTCCTCCCAACCATAACCGTGTTCTACGCACCACTTCGCTCCGAACTCAGTTATCTCCAGAAACTCAGCGGCAGAAAGTCTGACGAACCCTGATGAACCGACTCCCGCTGGAACCTTTTGGTAGAGCTGATCGACCAGCTCACGCAGACGGGGCTTTACCTCGTTAGATGTGAGATTTGTCAGGACAAGCCTCATCCCGCAGTTAATATCGAAACCAATTCCACCCGGCGAGATGACCCCCTCCTTGATGTCCATTGCTGCAACGCCTCCTATGGGGAACCCGTAACCGCTATGAGCATCGGGCATCACACAGGCATACTTCTGTATCCCAGGAAGAGTCGCTACGTTAGTAATCTGATCTATAACGTATTGGTCAATGTCGTTAATGAGATTCTGGGTTGCAAAAATCCTAACTGGTACTCTCATACCCTCTTTGAGCTCGGCTCCAATTTCCCAGACGGTGTCCGAAATCCTCTTCATCGGTGTTACACCCACGACCAATATTACCTCAAATCGCTAAGAATAACTCGGCGCTATAAACGATACCCCCTTCCCCGCGTTAAGAGAAATGGGGGATTTGCAATCTAGCTGATATACCCTGGACCCTTGTCCGGCTGTTCTCCCTTTCCTATAGGTTTTTCTTGAGACCTCATGCGCATTTGCTCTATCGTCTGAATGACCGACTCGGTCTCTTTTGCTCTAGATTCCAAATTGGCCAAGCTCAATTCGATACCGAGTAGCTGACTCAGGACCTCCAGGACTGCCTGAGAGGCCTTGGCATCAATGATGTATCCAGAAGTTTCACCCAGAAGCGATGCGCCGGTGAGACCCTTCTTTTTTGCCACTCCAATTAGAACACCATTCATTCCAGTGATAGTCCCTTCACTCATTTTCACAACTCCTTTTCTTTCTAGCTCTTTGGCGAAGTCAAGGCTGGTTGCTGTCCCATACACTTTCGGCTCCTTTACGAAAGCACCAGTGATATAAGCTGCCAGGGTGAACACAGTCTCGGCTCCGAATTCATGTGCAGCTTCCACCACGCGCTCCGATATCTCATAGTTGGCATCTGGCAATACGGGTTGAGAGTCCCCCGTGAAAATCAATAAATCTGGACGAGAATGATTACCCCTCACTGCATAAAGAACATTCTTCATTAGTTCCGATGTGCCATCCGACTTTATGATAATCTGGGGAGGAAAGGACGAGCTATAAACTTCGCCGATCGGAATCGCATCCAGTTCGCTCACAAGGTGGTCGACGGCTAGTTTGCCGACATATCCACTGCCAGGCAATCCGCATATCAGAATCGGCTTATTGAGGTCTGGTTTCTGGAGTATCCTAATCTCGACTGTCATTTATCTAGGAGGGGTGATACTTCTAATGTAATAAATCTAGTGCAATGTTCATCGAGGGAAAATTGCATCATTCCGCCAATTATCTTTCAGATAACCCTTCTTCATATTAACCATTGGAATATAATTATGGAACAGACGAATTGATGGTCCAAGCCTTATGGTGGAAACATTAACTATCGAGTCCTTACCATGATTTTTTTGAAGCGATGGAACTATTCGTGAGTTAAAGCCGGCGTTAATTTCGTCGTCAGTTCTCCCCTCAATTATCATCACCAGGGATGTGTGACCATCTATCTCTGCTAAATGTGATTCATAGATCAGCTCGGTGAAAACAGTCCTGACATTTCGTTCCTCGTGTATTTCGCGTATTAACGTTTCTTGAGTGATCCCCAACTTGAAAGAAATTAAATAGAGATGGCGTGATAGAAGTTGGCCTGTTCCGTGGGTGCCCATGTCGAGCTGAGCATAATACCTTATCAGTTCTAGTTCCTCCATCCTTTTGCGCTTCCTGTTCACAGTCCTTACTGGAATTCCAGTTTTTCGACCTATCTGGTTATCAGAAATCCTTGGATTACGTATTAGTTCCTTGACAATGAGCACATCATTAATGTCCAATCTATTCAGATTTCCACGCAACCTTGGCCTAATTAGGTCATCTCTATATGTGAAAGGATATAAATAGTTTCAATCCAAAATTTGATGGGTCATCAATCTGGGAACTCAGGTAGCTAGTTACATACGGATTCCACTAAGCAGGCGGAACGAGTTTTGGAACCAGGGGAAGATAGAACATATACGAAAGCTCGCGGAATCAGGGAGAGGATCCTCCCCCTGGGAGGACCATTCGGGAAGCTTGCGAGTTTTGGACAGGGTTGTCTTTGGCGATGTGGATCCGGCTTGGTCAAATCGCGAATTTATGCGTCAACGAGATAATCCGAGTCAGGTAAATGAAATCGATACGGCGGTAAAGTTGGCTTATGGAAGAATCAAAATCGATACGCCGATCTATCTCGGCGATATGTCCTTTGGGGCACTCAGTGGGATTCCCAATATCGCTCTTGCAAGAGCAGCGGATCGGACTGGCGTACTTACAGGTACGGGTGAAGGAGGCCTGAATGTCGAGGTTTCGAAATCAAAAAGAATAACGATTCAATGGGCCTCAGGGAGATTTGGGGTAGACATAGATGTTCTCAAATTAGGTCTCGGTATTGTCATCAAGATAGGTCAGGGAGCGAAACCCGGAATAGGAGGTCACCTTCCTGCGTTAAAAGTAACAGAACCCATATCCCTGGCCAGGAGAATTCCAGAGGGAAGGGATGCTATTTCCCCGGCGCCTCATCATGATATCTACTCTATAGAAGACCTGGGTCAACGGATCTGGGCTCTGAAGGAGGCTACTGGCAAGCCGGTGTTCGTCAAAGTTGGCGCTACCAATTACCTTCCTTACATCGCTTCAGGGATCGCTAGAATGGGGGCCGATGGTATCATAATGGACGGGCACGGTGCTGGAACAGGGGCCGCCCCAGCCGTGGTTAAAGATAATATTGGCCTCCCGATAGACTTGGCGGTCTCGTGGGTTGACAGGATCCTGAGAGAACAAGGACTCCGAGATGGATTTTCAGTGATTGCAGCAGGCATGGTAAGTAGCGCCGAGGATTCTGCAAAGCTCATGGCTCTCGGTGCTGATGTGGTAAGCATAGGTACGGCTACGCTCATCGGCATGGGATGCTTGATGGTTCATAAATGTCATCTCGGTTTCTGCCCTGCAGTGTTGACAAACAAGATTATCGCCAACCCGGCGAAAGTCCTCTCGATGGAGAAATCCGTGGAATGGACATCCAACCTGATCTGGGGGTGGCAAGAAGAGTTGAAGTGGATCCTTCGAGCTTTAGGTCTTAGGAGAGCAGTTGATTTGATCGGAAGAAGGGACTTGATTAAGGGGATTAACCTCAATCCTGAGACTGCCGAAGTACTCGGCATAAACACAGAGAATACCATTTTCCCCCTGATAGGGTCGTCCCCTGAACTGATTGAATATGCAGAGGGCGATAGAGATTATTGGGACGACGCTTCTAAAGAGCATTTGCAGCAACTTTCAGGGACCACAGGGCGATCTCCTGGCGAGGCTATGATTACGAGTATGGGTTCCATTGCGCCGCCACTTGTGGACAAACCTCGGGGGATATTGGACTGGTTGATATGTGATGGAGCCCAGGTCACTCGACCCAGCATTGACCCTTATAGGGAAGAGATAGAGACTGCCTGCTATCTAGCCGATGGGAGGATCCGACTCTCTTCCCCCTTCTTTTTTGGGAGAGTACCTGGCGCCTCGAAGAAACTTAGTGAGATCTTGACTCGGGTAGCATTCTCAATGGGGCTGATATTCGATACAGATGACAATGCGATGCCCAGCGCCTTGGGGCGAGCTCTCATCCTCGAAGGGGCGGAACTATCATCCGAATCTAAATCTCTCCCCTGTGCCGTGACCGTTAGGCTTCAGGAGGGATTGGATTTTGCACAAGATCTCAGACGCTTTCGCGAGATCCATCTGCCGATATTTCTGCGTGTCCCCTCTTCAGAGGAAGCCATATCGTGGTTGGATAATATCCCTCAAACAGGGATTTCTGGGATACTGGTGGATTGGGATATCCCATCCGAATCAAGAATCGATATTGGGATCTCTATCGCCGAGATCGATAAGATTCTCCGGCACCGAATGTGGGATGGCGAGCCACAAAGGAGCCAGTTAGACCTTCTAGCTTCAGGAAGCAGAATCAGGGGTGCTGGAGACATCTTCAAACTCATAGCATTGGGGGCAGATGCAGTAGGAATTAGCGAATCTGCGCTGATAAGCATTGGCTATACAGCTGAAAAGATGGACAGATTCGACTTTGATGTGGGTCTTGAAAGGCTGGAGAATCTTGTCCTTGGACTTCAGAAAGAAGTGAAGCTTCTCGCCGGAGCAGCTGGAGTCAGCTCAGTGCACAAGTCACTAACTGGGAATAGAGAATTAATTCGTTCCATAGATCTGGATCCTATCGTGAGGAGAAGGCTAGACGTAAAAGCCGGGGGTGGACTCTAATCTCTCCTATTCGCCTCTCCAAAGATGGGTGTGGTGTTTTTGGAATTATCCGAAAGCCAGACTCACCTAAGATATCTAGTCCTGATGTGGTGAGGGCAATTGAGTGCATTAGGTACCGCGGGAGTAATTTAGGCGCTGGTTTCGCGACATTCAACACTCGTGGAAGTGATCTATACACCGTCAAGGCCTTTATCGACGGAGACCAAACACGCGAGTATATTACTCGAGGATTGGAAATGCATGGTCTTGCTATCCAATCCGAGGAAGAACCTATTTGGGGAGATAGGATGACGTTCGGTTCCTGGAAGTTATATGTAAAGGCTTCATCAGACGCGTCAGTATCTATCGCGATCAACAACTTGAATGAAGAGCTTATGAATGGTGGCAAGATGATAAGGGGAAGATTCTACTCCTTTGGGAGGAAGGTCGAGGTATACAAGAACGTTGGCTACCCCCTTGATGTAGCGCACCTGTATGGGCTTCTCGATGAACCCGTGAATGGCGACATGTGGATTGCACATACCAGACAACCTACAAATTCTCCAGGTCTTTTGCCAATTTGGTCCCATCCCTTTTCGTCTGGGAATGTTGCAATAGTACATAATGGTGATATTAGTTCCTTTGGCGCTAATCTTAAGTTTCTCCAATCTCGGGGTGTGGGCAGCCTTGTTGGTACTGATAGCGAGGTAATAGCATACCTCGTCGATTATCTTGCCAGGGTCGAAGGAATCTCAATGGAGGATGTTGGAACCATCCTTACGAATCCATACGACCGACTCCTTTCTAGGATGGCAACGGAAAAAGCATCTAATATTCGTCGGTTGATCCATAGATTTAGGGGAGCTCAGTTAGACGGTCCGTTCACGGTCGTTGCCGGCTATGGCGACGACGATGAGTCCTACCTATTGGCAGTCATTGATCGGTCTAAGTTCAGACCAATTATCATCGGCGAGGATCGAGACCGATATTTTGTGGCTAGTGAAGAGTGTCAGATTAGATCGATTTCCCCCCACGCCACGATATGGACTCCTGCCCCTGGGAGGTATATTCTGGCATCAACAAAGCGTGGGCTGATCGAGGGCGGAAGGGAAGACCGAGAGATGTTTTACGGATCTCTCCAAACAAGTGCGCCAAAGCTTCAAAAGCTTTCAGTGACCAAAACGACCACGACTCCCCAGTTTGTGGATGCTGCCGGTCTTAATTATCACGAATTGAATTCCAAGATCAAGACAGAATTTGCAGAGGGAAGCAAAGAAGTGAGCGTCATTAATGTTAGTGGCCACAGGTACATTGGCTTCAATCTCAAAGTTGGCACCAAGCTCGCACTTCATGGTATCGCTGGAAATTGTCTAGGCAACTTCAACCAGGGTGGTAACATTGTCGTTCAGGGAAACGCGTCAGATGATGTCGGGGATGTAATGCACTCTGGCAGGATAGTAATCCATGGTGATGCAAGAGATGTACTGGGTCAAGCGTTACAAGGTGGAAGGATTTTGGTAAGGGGGAACGTTGGTAATAGAGCCGTTATTCAAATGAGAGAATACAGAGACTCGAAACCTGCAGTGGTAATCGGTGGGCGAGGTGATGACTATTTTGGAGAGTACATGGCGGGGGGAGTCGCAATTCTCTTGGGCCTAGATACTATCGACGCAGATTATCCTGGACAGCTCGTTGGTGAATTTGTAGCAACTGGAATGTTAGGAGGCACGATCTATATTCGGAGCAAGGTACGATCTGATTCGATCGGCCTCTCACCACCTAGAGCTGATATATTGAGCTACCTGGAATCGCTGTACTATGATGGTGATATTGACATTGATGGGCTCAATAAACTGAGGGCGATGGACGACTTGAGTATCAACAAGATTGAGGCCAGCCTCCCAGAACCTGGCCTCTCGAAGATCCGAGCGCTCTATAGGAGCAAATATTCAGCGCCATTAAAGTCCGAGTATCGCCGTCTATCTCAGGTGGATTTGGATTTGGTTGACCCCCCGCTCAGGGAATTCTGTTCAGAGTTCGGAATCGATGACGAGAAGTATACGAAGATCAGAGAATCAAATTTCACTGTTATCTCAGTAATCCCTCCGAAGACTCACGACATCAGAAAAGTCCAGGAGATTGAGGAGTAGCCCCTAATCTTCCCCTTTGAGTTTTTCTGCAAAAGAAACTAGTTTTCCACCTTTCTGTATCGAAATGGTGGTTTGGACCGAGACTCGCATTCCCAAGCTTCTAAAAAGAGCGAGAAGCTCTCCTCCTGTAATTGTTCCTCGAATTCGCCCGGATTCGAGGAGCGGAACCAGCTTCTCGATTATCATCCGCGTTTCTCTAGGATAGGCTGATTCAGCCGTCTCGAGGACTTCCACGCCTCTATCTACAAGTCTAGACGCGAGACGTTCCCTTGACGAAAGAGGCATCCTCTGCGTTGCCCTGTCCTTTGCTTGCTCTTTCTCTTTAGAAGCCTCCATCCTCTGCTTCATTTCCCTCATCTTCTTGGCTAGGAGATGCTCTAGTTCATCGTCTGTTCCCATCCCTGATTTTGCCGCTTATCTCAAATAAGAATAGTTCGTTCTTACCAGACATAGTCGGAAAACCAGAGATTTACTTATCCGTGAGGGGGTGACAGTTTGGTACTCGTGTTAGAGAGGAAGACCATTCTCATTTGCGATAAATTCGAGCCGGAAGGGGTTAAGGCCCTTACGGAGGCTGGATTCGAGATACTGCAGAAAGCAACAATTACCTCAGATGAGCTTAAAGAACAAATTAGTGGAGTGGACATTGTTATTGTTAGGAGTAGGACCAAGCTCACAAGAGAAATCTTAGAAGCAGGAAAGAATCTCCAGCTAATCGGAAGGCCGGGAACTGGAGTTGATAACATAGATCTAGAGGCGGCGGCAGATCTCAGCATTCCAGTATTCACATCAGTAGAGGCTTCCACGAATGCAGTTGCCGAACTCGCCATTGGGTTGGCTGTGAGTCTAGCTAGGTCCATCCCACGCGTTGATGCTGCTCTGAAAAAGGACGAGTGGTTGAAAGACTTTGCAATGGGTACCGAATTGCGTGATAAGAAATTTGGAATTGTGGGTTTTGGTCGGATCGGCAGGAGAACTGCAAAGCTGGCTAGCGCTCTCGAAATGGAGGTCTTGGCGTTTGAAAAGGAAATCATAGAATCTGCAAAGCTGACTGAATTGAATGTCAGGCAAGTCGGACTCGAAGAGCTATTGAGAAATTCAGATTTTGTCAGCCTACATGTTCCTTCAACACCTGAAACACTCCATATGATAGGGAAAGAGCAGTTTGACATGATGAAGAAATCAGCTTTCTTGATCAACACCGCTCGCGGAAATCTAGTAGTCGAATCAGACCTCTTTCAAGCGTTATTGCAAAAGATAATTGCGGGAGCAGCTCTCGACGTATTCTGGAAGGAACCACCTGTTGGGAATAAACTTCTTAAGCTTCCTAATGTGATCGCAACTCCACATATTGGCGCTCAGATAATCGAAGCACAGAGACAGGCATCTCTTCAACTAGCCGAGAAGATTGTCAAGTTTTTCCAAGGAGATGATTGGCAATCTTTGAATCGACAAAAAGACTTGCAAGAACCGAAAATGTCATCACATGCTGGAGCTCGCAAATTTCTGAAATGACGAGTCCTCTTTTGTTTTAATGCATTCAGAAATTTGGGTGGCCATCCCGTCGAACGTGCTCGAAGATGGGTCCGGTCTGCGGGCGAAAACCGAGAAAGCCGGAGCAATCGCAAGGGCAGCAGCTATTTTTGGGATTCAGAGAATCTATCTCTATAACATTAGGCACACCTTGAACGAAGCTCCCCTAATTGAATTGCTCCTGAATTATCTAGTGCTCCCCCAATACCTGAGGAAGAAGGTCTACCCAATAAGAGAGGAGCTTAGGTTCGCGGGGCAACTGCCACCTCTAAAAATCCCTTCCCACCAGGTGCCGAAGTCACTGGCTCTTGTGAACAAGGGAGATATCAGAGAAGGGATTGTTATCTTTCGAAGTGGTCATGCTCTCGTAGATGTCGGGCTTGAGATGACCATACCACTTGCCCTTTCTGATACAGCTCGACAATCCGAAAGAGTCACGGTTGTCATAACTTCAGGCCCACCAAAGATCAGCTCAAGAGTCGTTGAGAGAAATGAGATTGGACAATATTGGGGATATGAGGTCATAAAGGAAGAAAGCCTAAAGGCAATCGTTTCTCGAAGCCGACCAACCAGTGTTCTGCTCACTTCGAGGAAGGGTACGCCGTTGAGGGAGATTTGGATGGATATCAGCGAAAAGGTTTCGAACGATGGAAAGTTTTTGGTTATTTTTGGTTCTCCTAGATTTGGACTGTTTGAGGTCTTAGCAGGAGAGAATCTCAAGCCTACCGACATCGGTGCCTTCGCAGTCAATCTGTTCCCCGACCAGAATGTAGAAACCGTGAGGAGTGAAGAAGCGATCCTAGCCGGTTTGGGTATCCTAAACTTCCTCCGGACCGTTGGCGATCAAAGAGTCTCTGCGAAATAGTCCTGACGTTTCCTCATTAAGATAATTCCCAACACTGCCAGAATTCCGACGAAACCTAGCAACCTTATGTTAAAAAAAAATTGAAAATTGTCCTGAGTCAGGATTAATAAGGCGCCAGAGATCATCACGAAAAAGAGTAAAAGTGACAGGAGATCTATAATCTGAATCTTCCTCTGAATGGTCATGCCTTGATTAACTAGAATTGGAATATTTTCACTCCTCCACCCGAACTCTTAATCTGGTGCCTGGCTTCAGGGATTCCAAGGGTCTTGTTCCTGATATGATTTTCCCTATTGGATTCATGGGAAGTAGAGAAGTTGACTGCTGTAAGAAAAATGCTAAGGATCCAGTAGACGGAATGAAAGCAATCTCTCCAGGTACGAACTTTCGTCTTGACTTTTCTGCGCCGAGGATCAAACCGACTTGGATGTAGATGAATTGATTTTCGAACTTAACGACGTAGCCGTCGAGAGTCCGTTTCTCCACCAAGGCGGCAACTGTGGTCGGAGCCAAATGTCTGTGGAATTCGGCATCTACCCGTCCTCCAGTCGAGATTTGAATAGCAATCTTGATTCGCGAAACGGAACTCATGGACTATTCCTTCTAGTTGTGTAAGCCACTAGCTTTTGTCTGGCCACCAAAGAAATCAGCCATAATCTTAAATATCTAACCAATACCCTGTTAATATCTTATATCCCTCGGAGCATGAACATGTCAAAGGTAAGTACAACAAGAAGGGCGCCTGTGCGAACAACGGAAAGAAAATCAAAATCAAAGGGGAAGACAAAAGCGGGAGAGAAGACCTTTGTAATCGAGATAGGGCCACCTCACCTGACGCGATTTGAGAGAGCGAGGATTATTGGAACAAGGTCTCTTCAGATATCTCTAGGGGCCCCGCCGTTTGTAAAAATTCCTCCCAATGTTTACGACCCTATCGTGGTGGCTATGATGGAACTTCGAGATGGAGTGCTCCCTATATCGATTAGGCGCTCCCTGCCAGACGGAAGATCCGTTAATATTCCGATTTCTCATTTTAAGGAGTGATTTCTGTTGGTACTAGGAATCTACTTCTACAAGAGTTATTGTAGCTTTAACATTCCTCAGACGCCGTATTCTTGAAGTAATTATCCCTTTTACAATTTCCATAGTCTGGGCCTCGACAATGATAATGAAGTCGTATATACCATAGACCGAGGCCGCGGAAACCACACCGTTGATCCGCCTGACTTCTTGGATGAATTCCTCCTCTACATCGGGATCAGTGTTGATTAGAACGTATGCCCTCGGCATAAGTTCTACTCCGCGACGTCATCTTTAAATAATTATTTCTCTCGCAAAATAGAGAAAATGTCCGAAAGCCAACCGAATATAGAGAGCAAACCAAATCCAATTACCTCGAATTCCATAGGAACATCTGAATCAACGATGAATGGCAAAAGTGGAGGCACTCCGCTGAATCATGTGTATATCGGCAAAAAGCCGGTAATGAGCTATGCTATGTCAGCCCTAATACAGTTGGCTCAGACGGGTGAAATAGTAATCAAAGCGAGAGGGCTGGTAATATCCCGGGCAGTGGACGTAGCCGAGGTTGTAGTCCAGCGACTAGGTGGGGGTTCATATGAGACAAAGGACATCAAAATAGATACGGAACGGCTAGGCGAGGGGTCAGAGGCTAGAAACGTCTCGACCATCGAGATCGTCGTCGGGAAGAAACCCTGAAATGACTCCTCTTTTGAATCAAATGATTTCCGAGATTCGACTCGTCGTGGCTAATCTAGCTTTCTTGAACTAGGAATTGGCGAAGGCAGCCTACGAATCAATTCGGCAAACGCCTACTTTCACTCCGAGTTTTACTGATCTAGAAATCCAGAATCTAGCAGAACGATACGGGACTCCCGCTTATGTCGTTGACGAGGAGACTTTAAGAAAAAAGCTTTCCATCTTAGAAGCTGCCTATAGAGGATTCCAGGGGCAGGCCATAGCCGCTTACTCGATGAAGGCCAACTTCAACCCGTCTATTATCAGGGTCTTCATGTCCGAAGGAATTCTTTTTGATATCACCTCAATAGGTGAGATCGAGTTCTACCTCCGTCTTGGAGGCAACCCTGAAAACATCATATACACCAGCATCACTGAGGAAGAAGAAGAGTTCCGCATTATCCTAAGTAAAGGAGTGAATAGAGTAGTTCTTAGCTCGCATAATGGGCTAGTGAATTTAATTCGGTCTTCAAAGTCTCTTGGATTAACTACATCAGTCCTGATCAGAATCAATCCTGAAGTGGGGGTCAAGGCGGGTGTACGCGCTTCTTATAAAAACGGGAAATTTGGGGTACCGATAAATGGCTCCACGGTCGATAGCGCGACAAGTCTATTCGGCAAGATAATTGAGAGCGAAAACCTGGAGTTGGAAGGGGTTCATTTCCATCTCGGCTCCCAAATAGAGGACCCATCGTGTTTTGTCCCCGCCTTGGAGAAAGTAGAGAATTTCATACTTAAAATGAAGAGAGAACGCCCCGAGCTACGACTGAAAATCCTGGACATAGGTGGTGGGACTCCTGTAGATTATGGAAGAGCTGTTCCGTCTCCAAGGGAAATTGCGTTCCCTATCATCAGTAAGCTTAACTCCATGGTCAAAACACTGGGTGCAGACTTCACATTAATCATTGAAAGCGGGAGATTTCTGGCTGCGGAATCATCGGTCCTGATAACAAGAGTCGTAAACTCAAAGGTGTACGAGGCAACCAAATTTATAATTGTGGATGCCGGTTATCATCTCTTGTTGGACGCGGCTCTTCTTCACCAGGCTTATCCGCAGGAGATAATCCCAGCCTCAACGGAAGAATTTGGAGGAGAACATATGAAGATAAACGTAGTTGGAAGGCTTTGTGACACACTTGATATCTTCCCTTCGGAATCGACGTTGAGTCTAGGAGGCGTGCAAGATGGAAAACTGCTGGTTTTCAGAAATACGGGGGCGTACTCACTGGTTTTTAATATGCCTTTTCACTGCCAGATAAAACCGACAGTCCTTATGAGGAGGATGAACGGCGAAATCGATGTGATTCGAAGGGCCGAAAAAATAGAGGAACTTTTCGACCGCGAGGGAGGTAACATTGCTCTCTCTTTTTCCGACAGCGCGGCAGAACACACAGTCGATGCGGATATTAAAGAGCGAGCTTAAGAATTGTTCTCAAGACATCAGGCCCGCGAAGGACACCCAGTGACCCGATGGTTCCATCACGCTCGGTAAACCTGCAACTCTTGTCACGATTAACATGATTACCCGATAAAAGGAGTGGAACTGGGTGATCGCTATGCGCCCGCAATGTGCACGGGGTGGAATGATCCGCAGATACTGCAACTACGACCTCTTCCGAACTAATGTGACCCATCAATTCTCCAAAAAAACCATTATCGACGTCTTCAATTATCTCTTTTTTGAGATTCGCGTCTCCATCATGGCCTGGTTCGTCGGGGCCTTTTATGTGAACATAAATGACAGAAAAACGTGACAGGAGTCGGTTGGCCAGCTCTGCTTTGAGCCTGTAATCGATTGGAGTTCCACCTTTTACTAATTCCATCCCTGTTACTGAAGCAATTCCCTTCTCAACGGGCATGTCGGCCAAGCATGCAAATCTTGCTCCGTATTTCTTATCGATGGGCTCGAAACTTGGTTTCAAATGTCCCGGGTCACGCAGAAGAATAACGTTGGCCGGCTTCTTGCCCTCTCTCTTTCTATTAGTATTAACGGAATGTCTCACCAGTATCTCAGACGATTGCTGGGTGAACTCATTCACAAGCGTTGCAGCAATAATGGCGCCTCTAGCGGGGCCAGTTGGGACCGCCTTGGCAACTTCCATAGACATGGTAGTTCCCCCTACCGCTACACCGAGTCCCCCTCTCCTTATGTATGCAGGATCCGTATTCGTAATTTCGGAGGAGAGATTGCTACCTTTCAATCGAATAACTAGGACACATCTATGCCCTAGAGTCGCTTTTAGCTGGAATGAAGCTCCGCCCCCTAAGACTACTCCTGAGTTTATTGCCTGGGCTAGAGAATAGGCTTCTTCACTGGAAAGGTTCCTGCCGGCTCTCCTGTCGAGAATCTTTCCTCGGTGGTCAATGGTCGCAAAGTTAGCTCTCAGCGCGAGCTGCCCATCTCCGAATTCCATAGATTCCCCAATGGCTTCTATAGGTCCCCTTCCAACATATCCGGCTGATATATCATATCCCAACATACTCAATACTCCGGCGTCTGATTCTGGAGCTATTCCTTTCCCGACTGTATACACCAGCCCCATACATCCATTCAGAACGAGTTTGTCTAAGTTGGGTGTCCTAGCAGCTTGAAGAGGTGTGAGTTCGTTAAGGCTTGGATTAGGGAGATCTCCTACACCATCGAGTAATACATAAACCAGTTTAGTCTTCAATGGCACGTGATTACAGATCTTGCCAACAAAGTGCTTTAAGGTTGTCTGATTCATGAAAGAGGCTATATGTTGAAAGTGGAGCCGACATTACCGTGACAGAACTTAGGAAGGATTATTTTGGTGAGAAGTTTGTGATAATGAATTCAGAGAGATCGGGACGACCAGTGGAGATCAAACCGCCTGTGACAAGATCATCAACCAGATGCGCTCTATGTGCAGGAATCAAAGACAAAGGAAAACCTGCGGTTGTAGTCGACCAGAAAAGTAGATTGATAAGCTCGGATAGGCCCTCTGACCTCAAGGACGATGAGATGCTCTCTCACCTCATTCCCGTAGGTCGCCATCTCATAGTTGCCATCACCAACCATGATGACAAAGTTCAAACTCTTAAAGTTCAGAAGCTGTCTCAGATTCTTAGCATCCTTCAAGAGACAGCTAGATCTTTATCCTCAAGGAAAGGAGGCGGGTACGCCGCCACCTTCCTTAACTATGGAGTGGGCTATGGGGACGATGGTGCCATTAGTTCTTTCCATCCTAATTTTGAGATTCTCACCCTCCCAATCATCCCGCCCGCAATTGAGTATGAAATTAAGGCGGTTGAGAAGTCAATGTATGATCTTGGCATATGTCCGATTTGCAGGGTCCTAAGTCTTGAGACTGGGGGTCCGCGCCAAATCTTATCCACTACGCATTTCCTTGCTTTCGCACCTTGGGCGGCTACGCATCCTTTTGAGTTCTGGATAACACCAAAGACTCACCAGACAAGTTTCCTTGAAATCTCTGACAAGGAGATATACGATCTTGCTCTCATACTGCGGTCCACGCTTGGGGGGCTAACCCGTGCTGTCGGTGATATACCATTTACCGTTGTTTTCCACAACTCGCCGCAGGGAGACAAGGATCTAGAGCTTCATTGGCACCTAGAAGCATATCCCCTAGTGAGTATCCGTGCAGGCTTGGAGGAGGGGATGAGTGTATTTCTCAATGATACGACCCCGGAGCTCGCCGCGGAGACTCTCGGCAGGGCTTCAAGAAAGGAGCTTGCAGCTCTAGTGGGGGTAGTTTAAGCAAAGAAGGGGGTTGCATTCGACCAATTCCCCTAGATACTAAACTTACCAGGTCTCACGTTCGACTTGAGTCTCTCGGGGCGGGTAATCGCGAAGACTTTCCGAAGAAGGTCCACCTCGGGTTTTGTCTGCTGAATTCCTCTCCTTTGCATCATCCTACCCTGAGTACGGCATGCTGAATCAAGATCGAGCTCTACCTTTCTCTTCCCAAATGACTTCGCGTAAATAGTAAAAGATGGAATGTCGACCATGCTTCGTCCATAGATGTGGGACGAGACCCCGACCTGAATCGAGGAAAGGAATGAGCCAATCGAAGTTTTTGCATGATCTCCAATTATGCAACCAAATTTCTGCCTGCCAGTATTTACTTTTCTTCGACCAACCCGTACCTTTACCTGCCCGTAGGTATTCTTGAGGTTAGAATTCGTGGTCATAGCGCCAATGTTAACCCACGACCCCACGATCGCGTCTCCCAGGTATCCAGCATGGGCCTTGTTCGAGTAACCATGAATAACCGATCTTTCGACCTCGCCTCCAATTATACATGATTGGCCGATGCTGCTACCTCGGATTGAAGATCCGGCTCTAACTTTAGAGTCCTTCCCAATAAAACAAGGACCCTCGATCCGACTGAATGCTTCAATCGTTACATTCTCGTGGAATATAATCGGCCCTTTGCGGGTGTCGAGGACGACGCTTGGCTCAACATTATTGTTGCTCCCTGCAGATTTGACTTCTTTCTCTTGACCGATGATAGCATGGTTCCTGAGCGAGCTCTCCCAGGAATTATTTCTTCCTCTAACGGCGGCCGAGATCGCTGAGGGGCTAAGGTCGAGGATATCCCAAGGAAACGTTAACAGCGAAGAATTCGAATTCTCCTCGGTTCTCGTCAAGTAATGAAGCCTCAGAATCCGAGAAATGCTTGGAATTCCCCTGATGACAACTTGAGATAGATCCCGTGCCCGCAATTTGGCTGCGATTAAATGGCCTGAACTGGAAAGAACGCACCAATAGCCTTTCCGGAGATAGGAGGTCTTCGGGGAAAGTGGATTCGCCATGCAATTCATCAGCACAACATCCTCGTGGGAATCCAGATCTTCTTCACTGTTTACTTCAAGATTCGGATGTCTGGAGGTCACAGATGCGCGAAGATAGCTCCGTACATATGCATGTACTGAATGCGGGTTGAGGATAGCCTTCGCCCAGTTCAATAAGCTTAAGGGGCCTAGTTGGAGATCAAGCCCGGGTCGCATCAGGGTGATTGGGTAGAAGTTTCTTACGAGATTGTCTTCGAAGAGGATTAATGCGGATTCCATTCACAGTATCTTCCCAAATTCACTGTCATATGCCTCTACCGCTTTTTCGTAGGATTCTTTATCACCGATATCTATCACTTGACCTTTTGGTCGGATCCCGCAGATTGTTTCACCTTCGCTGAGGGCATTCTTGAAGGCTACGTCCATACCGTACATTTTGTTTTCGGGGATATATTTTAGAAACTCTTTTTCCATTATGTAACATCCCACATTTATTAGGTTCGACACCTCAGGCTTCTCTCTCCATTGAAGGACAGAGTTGTCCTTCCCAAGGTCGATGAAACCGTATTTCATCTTGGTCTTGTAGTCCATTAGCACCATTGTCGCAAGCGCCCCTCTTTTTTCATGTAACTTGACGACCTCCTTCAATTCGAAATCATAGAGAGAATCACCATAGACACATAGAAACGAACCGTCGACAAAGGGCTCCGCATGTTTAAGCTGTCCCGCTGTTCCCAAAGGTTTTTGCGACCTGGAGTAGCTGATCTGGGCCCCGAAGTCAGCTCCATTCTCAAAGTATTCCTCAATGACTTTCTGTAGATAACCAACGCAAACGACGAGGTTTGTAATCTTGAGACTCACTAACCAGTCTATAATGTGTCCGAGCAGAGGCTTGTAGCCAAGCGGGAGCATGGGCTTAGGCAGAAAGTACGTGTATGGCCTTAATCTCGTTCCGAGGCCCCCTGCTAGAACGACAGCTTTCATGTCTCGATGGTCGCTTTCCCGTCGATAGTTAAGGGTTTATGGAGTCTCCAAGACTATTGAAGGTGCTAGACTTGATGAGGTCTAAGGACTTCAAGATTCCATCCAAACGTTCCTCAACCACGGTTTCTTGATGAATCAAGCCGACCTTGTTGAGGACGGATGACGTTATTCTGTAGGGTCTCTCAGCTCTTTCAACTTCGGACAGTACCCTTGTTTGATGTGGTGGGATTCCTTCATGTTGACAATATTTGGTGTATATCATTCCCAAAATAGAAACGACCTCAAATCCAAGGTAGCAATAAGCCTGGGCTGCCATGTGGGAGGATTTCATCCAAGCAGCCTTTGCTTTGAGCAGCTTCAGTCGGGTGGAGACAACTTCCGGAGGTCCTTCCTGTAGTTCGAGGGTTGCCAGAATCAATTCATCCAATCCACGTGTCCGTCTCAGAAGGGAGGAGTTGTTAGCTTCGGATAGGCCCAGGGCTTGATATAGGGCATTGGCGTTCCAAATATCGCCATCAATCTTCATCTGACCCCGTAAGGAATCAAGGACATGGGATGGATGAAACTGACTCCTTCCACGAGAAATTATTGATGTCGCAACTGCGTTTGTTGCGGACAGGATCCAAAAAGAGCAATCCAGGAATTCACCTTTCTCCCTCGATTCTTGAGCTTTGTGAGCCATCGATGAAGCGTCTATTAACCTACTTAAAGAGAAGTCAGCTCGGATCGAATTAGGCCCAGCGGAATCTATAATTCCTTGTAGGGCGGAAAATAACAGTTCGTTTCCTCCCGCGAACTTCATGGTAAGGAATGGGTAAAGTTGTTCTCCTGTCAGATTGTTCAGTTCCTCGGGCAACGAGAATACCTCTAGATACGTATCGGAGTTGACTTTCACCGTAAGATTTCTCTTCGGCATAGGAGTCATAGAAACAAAATCGTACTCACAACAGGGGTATGCGGTTTTATCGCTTCTACATCCAACGAGCCCCATGCAAGTGTAATCATAGGAATCCCTAAGATGGTTCATAATCCAGCGGGGCAGAATCGACTGCTCTCCAGAACTCAAACCGAAAAGTGACCAAAGGGAAAGTAGGATTCTACGCCTTATATCCTCATTCCCATCAAACATCTTCTGAGGTTCGATTGGGTAATCATGATCTTCTTCCTCCAATGGAGCCCTGTAAATGTCCTTGCGGCACGACGTAACAGGGCCTGGGCAAGATGAGGTTCCTCCAATGCTAACGATGACTTTATCGTGACGTTGAATACAATCTCATTATTACCACATGCGTCCAGTTATGCCTGTCCTCATCCCCGACATTTACTCCCACAACATTTATGCATTAGATTCAATACAGTTGGATCAGAGTTGACTAAGAAGAGAAAGAGTGGAGGAAGGTCAAAGGGAGGAAAGGGTAGTTCTGATCATGTTCAATGTAGTAATTGCGGTACCATAGTTCCAAAAGACAAAGCCAAAAGAGTCACGTCTAGGATTTCTCTTGTGGAGCCTTCATTAGCTCGCGAGCTTCGGGCCGCTGGTACATATATTGCTACGCAGAATACTCTGAAACTCTATTGCGTATCTTGTGCTGTTCATTTCGGTCATGTAAAGGTAAGAGCTAAGAGTGAACGAAGAAGAAAATACTGATGCCAAATTCAGACTTTTTTGAGAGTAACAATAACCCTCTGAACAAAAGTAGCACCTTCCAAAATCACGATCAGCATGACGGCATAACCAACAAGGGAAAAGAAACTAAAAGAGCTCAGTATTATTAGCCTCTCTGGTCGTTCTGCGATCCCAACTCCTCTCAGGTCTACCCCCAAGGGCTCAGCCCTTGCTCTAGCGTAGCTTGTGAGCAAGGATAAGGAGACAGCGAGCAGAACTACTAAAGGAAAGGTATAACCACCGAAGATGATGCCTGAAAAGATAACTACTTCTGAGATTCGATCTGCCGTAGAGTCTATGAACGCACCGGACTTGCTTTCTCTAGAGGTTGCCTTGGCGACTGCACCGTCGATAATATCGAGACCACCTGCAGCTAGTAAGAGAATTCCAGCAAACGGAGGTCCACCCGGGAGGAATCTAGCATATGCTAGGGCCGAGAAAACGCTGAGAACAAGACCCAGCCCGGTCCAGAAGCTTGGGGGAAGTCCAGTTGAAGCAGCTACCCTTCCGACTTTCTCTATTAAGGGACTGACTGACTTCCTCAGTTTCTCGAGAATCGAGTCTCACCGCTCTTGCTCTCAGGATCAATATATATTAAGAGAAGTCTGAATACCAAACGTCAAATGGGTAAAGTGAGCAAAGGGATCGACTGTTCGGTTGTGAATTGTTCTGTTTCTGGTTTCCGGTCCTTAAGTAAGAATAGTCTCAAAGGAACCGATCTTCAGGTCTCTGAATCTTCGCGACGTATTTATCTCTGCGTGGGCCATTATAAGACTTGGAAGAAGGAAACCAAGTCTGCCAGGAAGCTTGATCGCGTTCGTTACGTGTGAATCGGACAGTCGGCGGAGTAAATGAGGATCCTTCAACTACACGCTAACTATATGGAGTATCAACCGATAAAGAAAGAGATTGAAAAAGCTGAAGCTGTCAGAACGGAGAGAGTTAAGGTAACCGAAGTTGTGGTTGTGTTCACGACTATTGAAGAGGCTGACGATAGGGACACAGCGACGAAAGCTGCGGACGAATTAGCCATCTCATTTGAGAATCTTAGAGCGCGTAGAATTCTAATCTATCCCTACTCTCATCTAAGCACTAGTCTGGCCGCTCCAGATGCCGCCCTCCAGGTATTGAAGGAACTGACCTCTCAACTAGAAAACAAAGGCTACGAAGTTCATCGAGGGCCATTTGGCTGGACAAAATCGTTTACCATCAGTGTAAAGGGGCACCCTTTAGCGGAACAGGCCAAGACCATATCAGGAATTGGGTCAACTGACGAAAATGTCCTGGAGGCTTTGGAACTCGAAAGTAAGCCAAGGTCTTCATTCCACATCCTCAGCCCTAACGGGGACACGACCAGCCTAGACAGTTATGATTTTTCGGGTAGAGATCAGCTAAAGAAACTCTCTGAGTATGAGCAAGGCAAATCCCGGGTCGCGAGCACCAGCGCACCCCATATTTCTCTAATGCGCCGCCTTGGCTTGGCCGATTACGAAATGGGATCCGATTCGGGAAACCTTAGGTTCTACCCAAAAGGCCGATTCGTGAAATCTCTTCTGGAAAACTATGTCACAAAGATGGTGAAACGGTATGGCGCAGTGGAGGTGGAGACTCCGATTATGTATGATTCAAGCCACCCAAGCCTCAAAGACTATCTGAAGCGTTTCCCTGCTCGACAGTATCTGATAAGGTCCGACGAAAAGGATCTGTTCTTGAGATTCAGTGCCTGTTTCGGTCAATTCCTAATGGCGAAAGATGCTCAGTTCTCCTATAGGCAGCTTCCATTGAAGCTCTATGAGCTTACGAGGTATAGCTTCAGACGGGAGAAAAGAGGAGAGCTTGTAGGACTGAGACGTCTAAGGGCTTTCACAATGCCCGATTGCCACGCCTTATGTAAGGATATGAGCGCAGCGATGGAAGAGGTCCTAATCAGGTTTGACTTATCAAGGACTGTACTCCGGGGAATTGGACTCGAAGATAGGGATTACGAGCTTGCAATTCGAGTAACTGAAGAGTTCTATAACAAGAATTTCGAATTTGTAAATAAACTGGTAAAGATGTGGGGGCGCCCAGTCCTGATGGAAGTATGGAAGGAAAGATTCTTTTATTTTATCTTTAAGTGGGAATTTAATTTCATCGACAGCAATGGGAAAGCGTCCGCCTTGTCTACAGATCAAATTGATGTCGAGAACGCCGAGAGATATGGGATAACTTACACGGACGAGCAGGGATCGCCGAAGAACCCTGTAATCTTACATAATTCCCCTAGTGGCGCAATCGAACGATGCATCTATGCATTTCTCGAGAGAGCGGCAAAGGCTCAAGAATTGGGAATTGTGCCGAGTCTTCCTTTCTGGTTGTCGCCAACCCAGGTGAGGCTTATCCCTATATCCGAGGACTACCTATCAAAGGCAATCGAGTTTGCTGACATAATAGCTGAGAAGGGTCTTCGTGTTGACGTGGATGATAGGCAGTCCTCAGTGGGTAAAAAAGTGAGAGATGCTGAGAAGGAGTGGATAAAGTTCATCGTGGTGATAGGTAAGAATGAAACTCACAGCGGAATTCTCCAAGTGAGAGATCGAGAGAAGAAGGAGATGATTTCGATGACCGTAGAGGACCTCGAGCGGGAATGGCAGACCTTGACTGTTGGTCATTCTAAAGAGCCCCTACCACTGCCTCGCATGGTGTCTAAACGGGCAAAATATAGCTAGATCCCTATCTAGTTCGCTTTAATTCGATAAGGCATGACAATTCGAGAAGCAGTTTAGCGGCGAGAGTTGAAGTGGACCCGTTGTCATATGTTGGACAAAGCTCAACTATGTCAAAGCCAACTATTGACTTCCTCTGTAAGATATACAAAAAATCCAGGAGATCACGGGGAGAGATGCCGTCAGTCTCAGGATTCGCGACCCCTGGCGCAAAGCCAGGGTCAACCACATCAAGATCAATACTAACGTAAATTTTCTCAAAACCCGTTAAGCTTCTTTCAAATTCATCCAGGGCCTCTTGAAGATGGCGTATCATCTGCGCTTCTATTGTAACAATGCCCCCTTCTGCTACAAAATCCCACTCCGATTTAGTGGCGGCTCGAGCGCCAACATGTATGACCTTCGACGGTACCCCATCATCAACCAGTCTCCTCAAGAAAGTGGCGTGGCTGAGCTGCAAACCCTCGAACTCCGACCTTAGATCAAGGTGTGCATCAAATACCACCAACGCACAATTCTTGTCCACTGCTCGAAATGCTCCGTTCGTGATCGAGTGCTCTCCACCAAGGATTGCGGGGACTAATCCCTTGGAAATAATCTCTCTTGTTACTTCTTCGACCATCTGACTCATTCTGTTTACCGACCCGATTCTTGTTAGATTCCCAAGGTCATCGATGCTACGACTTTCCAGATCAACTCCCAGCCTTCTTGAATATATTTCAATATTCAAGAACGCTTCTCTAATCGCGTTCGGTCCGAACCGGGCACCAGTCCTATATGTTGATGTTGCATCAAAGGGAACCCCCAATAACGCGACAAGTGGGTCGACCCCGGTGTTGGTGATTTTGGCGAGGGGGTCCGCTGAGATGTAAAGGTTCTTTGCACTCATTTCTTATTTTTTTCCAATCTTTCGATCAGTGCGGACGCCATCATAGGAAGGACCATAGTAACTTCGCCTACTACGACAACCATACTAGCGTCAGGTCGAATCTTCCCCCAGGACACTGCTTCGTCAGGGGGAGCCCCGGATAGACCCCCTGTCTCAGGTCTATCCAAGGTCACTTGAACCACATAGTCCAGCTTCTTGTCGCCAAAGTAAAAAGATTGGAAAACAAAATTTTTGGGGACACCTCCTCCAAGGATAATGGCGCCTGTTTTCGATGCTTCTTCACGAATAGTCCAAATATCCTGAAGGTCCTTGAAAACGTCTACCGTCAGCCTACCAGGATTTTTCCTGTTGAAAATTGCAGCCTGTAAGCCGAACACAGAGTCGTGAATCGTGGGAACGAAGATTTTTACTCCTTGCTTATAGCAACTCTTGAGCAATGATTCCGGCTTATCAGGAATTCTCTGAGCGACTTCATTGATTAATTCGCTAATTGAAAGGACCTCGCCTTTTCTTTTGATGGATATGTCATCATAAAGTTCGAGCAAGGGCTCATCGAATTTAGATACAAATTCATCTTCTGATACCAAAACATCATAAATCCGGTCGATTTTTTTTTCCAGGAGTAGATCGTCCTTCAACAGCGGAGACCCCTTGAAAAACGTCCCACCATACGCCATCATGACGTCGTGTACCAGGTTTGCTCCTGTAGTTACAATACAATTGACCAATTTTCGATTAACCAGCTCTATAAGCACTCGACTCATTCCTGCCGGGATAAGCGCGCCTGACAGAGAAAGGAAAACGTATGCATTGTCCCTAATCATTCGTTCGTATGTGTCAACAGCCTTAGATAACATGCCTGCCATGAATGCACCTGATTTTCCCATCTCTGTCACTAGATCATTCACTGTCATACGTGGCCAGATGCTAAGTGGCTCGACTTTGGATTGATTTCTAAGATCAGAGTGCATTACCAGAACCACTTACCAATCTTATTTAAAAACAGCCGTCCGCCTATTGCTTATTTCCAGAATAGATCCTCGAGCCTTGTTGCTCCTAGGACTTCGTCGAAAGAGTACCCGAGTGAATCAAGAAGCTGATCAAAGGTGCTTTGCATCATTTCTTCATATTTCTTTTTGTCAATTTCAGATGGTTTGGCCAGTTCCAGAGGTTTGACACCTTCCCTGCCAATAGTTTTCACGTATTGGATTATGTTTCCTGCTCTGATCTCTCGCTTACCAATTGCCCTTAATTGTTCGGCGGCCCTAACATGCTGAGGCTTGATTCCCTTGGCATACCCTTCGATCGACTTACCTAGCATCACATGAAAGGCGAGTTGCTCCAATGGAACGTCACCCTGTCTCAGTCGCAACGCCCTTTTTCTGATATCCTCTTTGATCTCCTGTGTGGCGTTCTTAAAGTCGCTTTCAGATCTGACCTTGCTGAGGGTAGCCACCGCATCATAAAAACCGTCCCTGATAAACCGAGGAACATGACTCTTCTTTCCGGTAAGGCCTTTAATATCGACACTTCCGTCCGCCATGACTCCAAGGTAATTCTTCTTCCTCGATGAGAACGCGACATATCGATATGTCTTTTCAAGCTCAAGCTCTACCCCAAGCTCGTCTGAAGCCCACTTTGTTATTCGTTCAATTTGGTCTGTGGTCGGTGCTTTCAAGAATAGTGAGTCTGTATCACCGTAAACTACTTCCATTCCTATTTTCTTAGCTTTTTCTATGGTTTCTGTGATGACATTTCTTCCAATGGACGCTGTGGCATCTGCTACTGGCAAGCAATAGAGTGGGTAAAGATCCGCCCCCATTACACCATAGCTTGCATTAAGTATCACTTTTAGAGCCTGGGAGACCACTTGATACAAGCTCTTCTCAGATGCATTCAGCCCTTTCACCAAAGGGAGTTGCTTATAATAATCAACTCTCACGTCTCTCAAAGAACCGATCACCAGAGACGAAATCCCTCTTCTCTTCTTACATATCCAATGATCTGTACCCTTGATGAGGTTAAGCTTATCTTCTTGATGCACGCAGCGCACAGTCTCATAGGATAGATTGTTGACCTTGATGATGCTAGGATACAAGCTTGAGAAATCAAGCACCGAGACATTGAAATGAACCCCCGTAGTTGGGTTCACTACCATTCCACCTTTGTACTTCTTACCCTTAATGATTGCCGTTGAACTAGAACTCCCAATTTTTTCTAATTCTTCCTTTCTCGGAATGAGAGCTCCACGTTTACGATGTTCAAAGTACATCATGCTTCTGATCCAGTTCGACACACCGAGTCTTGAAACATCGTCGATTGGCATTTTCGCGACTCTTGAGATCACGAGTAGTAGCTTCATGAGGAGATCATTGTCGAAACTGGTCAGCTTGAAAGCCAGCAGTGAGTCTTGGTAGCAATATCTAGCCAGTTCGTAAAGCGGTAGATCGCCAATAAATCCATCAAATTCGATCTTAGACTCACCCAGAAGGCCAGCAGAAACTCCGTTCAAACTATGTTCGACGTACCTGTTTCCAAAAGCATAGATCTGCAGCGATCTGTTGATGAAGGTTTTATAGAGGTCTATATGTATTCCATTCTTGATTGATGTGAAATCTCTTCCCATCGTGATAGGGATATCGGCCCTTTGCAGGCCGATAACTTTTGCCCGGTTATAGAGATATCTCAGATCGAAATCATCCCCATTGAAGGTAATTATGCATGGGTACTCCTGAATCTTTTTGAAGAGGTGGCTCAGAAGTACGGTCTCATCGTCCGCTCGATGCAGTTGCACCTCAGGATCAACAGACCTGAATCCGAGTTGGGTATTCGGACGATTAAGAAGATAGACTTCTTTGAGACCGTCGTTGGATACTAGCGAGACAGCGATTACTGGATGTTTTGCCTCATCAGGGTTGGGAAGCCGATCTTTCTCAGGAGCGACTACCTCTATGTCCAGTGCCACTCGCCTGATAACTGGAAGTGGTTGACTGAGGAGGTTAACCCACTCTTCACGAGCTTTATGGAAGTCACCATCTTGCTGATTGCGACCCGTAAGCACTTTCCCAATGGGAAATGTACTATCAAAATGTACGGGGATAATACGTCTATTCTGAACCTCATAGAGCGCACCAGGGATTAGACCGGAGTCGTATAGGTAGTTTTCATAATACTTGATATCTGCTTCCCAAGCTGTTGTTATATTTCTGATAGCATTCTCCCCCGATCCTCCAATCACTAAGGGATCTCGAGTTATGATCTTTGCAAGCTTCACGACTTTATCGTTGAGAAGGTCTCGTCTCTCCACATAATCTATGGCGCTGACATCTGACCGACCCAAGAGTGAAGCGCGTAGCTCGTCATCCATATTCTCCATTCTAACGAAACAGTAGGGCTTATGTCCTGTATCGTCATGCCATAGGTATACTCTCTGATCCCGAAGCTGATAGAATTTGATCACTGCCTTGCCAAGCGTTCCATCATATGTAGCTGAAAGAAGGATCGATTCACTCAACTCAAGCCCCTTCTCAACCTCGGGAGGAGGAGAGCTCAAATCCGAAAACCTCTCATTATGGGCAAGAACAACTTCTTGAGAGGATAAATAGTGGCTCCAGTTGGGAATGTTGTGGGAAGTAGAACGGAAAGCTCGTCATCAAGACTACTAGTAGTCGCATTCTTACTTTTTGGGGCGTATTGGGGAATCCCTGCGATTATCGGCGAAGCCACCCTATCGCTGATAGCCACCTCCATTATTAATATCATCACAAGTATAGTTCTCTTTCTTGGGTGGAGACGAGCCATCACGAAAGGTCTGGTTGTTTCTACAAGCAGTTACAATCTTGTATTAAGCGGGTACCAGGTGTATGCCTCCTCAATTCTAATTGGAACGGGACTCGTTCTCTTCACAATATTGACCGTGATTCCTAGTCTCGTAGCAGCTATCGTTGCTGGTATTATCGTATTAGTTGCCTACACCAATGATGAGATTATTTCCCCACATTCAGATCGTTCTCTTCCCGCAAGTGCAGAAAGAAGTATAGCGAGTAAAGGCTAGCTCCCGTGACTGCAGAAAAAATTTTGGTTGCGAATACAAGGTTCCAAGGTGTTTGGGGGTTTGGATATGCTATTTCAAGATTATCTATTCTAACAATGCCCGCGATCGCATCAGCTGTTATCAATGCATTCCATATTGAGAAGTTGTACAATACCTCATAGGAAGCGAGAAACGACAAGCTGAGACTCAACAAAAGGAGGGCACTTTTGGTGGTCTCTGAGAACGATTCAATCTTGTGTCGATAGATTTGTAACGTCGTATAGACAAAACTCACCACTGCAACGCTTAGATAAGTAATTGGCTTGGCGAAATATGGAAATGGTATTTCTATTTCCGTCAGCGCTAAACCGACGGTCACTCTTCCGCTTTCTATGTATTCGATGAGCCCCACAACAACCCCAAAAATCGAAACAATGACAATCACGCTGGCCGAAAGGAGCCAGATAAGTCTGTGAAATGTGGAGATTTTGCATAGACGACTACTCACCCATTGTACCATCGCACTTTTTTCGAATTGTGTTAGGTTCTATAAATAGTAGGTTAATTCTAGGAGGTCACGCTTTTGAATAACATTGATGAGAAATATTGTAGAAAATGGAGCCGGCTGGATCTCATCAGATTTCATCGACTATGAAAATGGCAAGTGGACCACTAGGGTTTGAATTCCGGGGGCACCCGGTTATGAATAAGTTATGACTAGAATCTCAATTAATCAACCTATGATCGGCCGAGATGAAAAAATTGCGGTCATGAGAGTACTGGGACGAAAAGTCCTTACCTCAGCGACGGAACCAGGAGGAACCGAAGTGAGGTCGTTTGAAAAAGCTCTGAAGACCTATCTTGGTTGTAAGCATGTTATCGCTGTAAACTCCGGAACTTCCGCGTTGTATGCGTCTCTTCTTGTGCTCGGTATAGGACCGGGAGACGAAGTGGCTGTTCCCTCCTTTTCATTTGTAGCTACTGCTAATGCGGTTTTATTAACAGGCGCGAAGCCTGTCTTCGTGGACATCTCAGAGAATAGTTATTCAATGAGTCCAGATGATCTTGCAAAGAAAATATCGCCAGATACCGCCGCCATAATCCCAGTTCATCTATACGGTTACCCCGCGGACATGAGGTCGATTAGATCAGTAGCAATCAAAAACGGATTACCTATTATCGAGGACGCGGCTCAGTCTCTTGGGGCGCAGTATGAGGGGAAACATACAGGTACCCTGGGAGACCTAGGCTGTTTTAGTTTCCATGCTTCTAAAGTGATAATGAGTGGAGAGGGCGGTGCTATTGCGACTGATCGCAACGAACTTTTCGATAAGCTAA
>JAPUKB010000098.1 GCA_027295865.1 Nitrososphaerota archaeon | reverse complement strand
ATCAGTAGGAGACGCGGTCATTCTCCTGCAAGACCGAGTACGATAATTGTACCCCTCATCCAAGGATGGGGTTCACAGTGATATTTGTACTCACCCGGAGAAGTGAAAACAAACGTGAAGGTGTCGTCTATGTCTAGAAAGTTGGACCTCGAAGCGGCATCAGCGAAATCGTCAGGAGAACCAGGGTCTGCGGTCACTGTATGCAGAACTGGATCTTGACTTAGCCAAACAACACTATTATCAACTCCGAGGGTAACGGTAGGTTCCCTAGGAACAAAATTCTCCTCCTGGTCTAGATTGATGGACCCCTCAACGATTAGAACTTGAATGAACCCAGGCGGAGAGAGAAACTCTTCGGGGATTTCCTGGCTCCCTCCGGCCGAAGGAAGGTATACGAATTGATAAAAAACGATGATAGCAGAAAGTGCGACGATTAGGCCAAGAGTCATAGGACCCGCCAGTGTTAAAGCTGAGTTCCTCCGACGCCGGTTCATTAAATTCGATCGGACGCCGTTGACAATATAAGCTTTCTTGAAATCTAACAAACGTCCATACACTGGAGGGAGTGGGACAAAAGGATTACGCATAAGTCAGGAATTCAAGGCGAGGAGGTTCAGAAAGCTTTTTCTTCCGCATACTTTCTGATTCAATCGTCTTGGTCCTTTTGCGGGGTTCCTTAATGTATTTATGTCAAAGGGAGACCCACTTAATGTATTCCTGCGGAGCGCATTGACAGATGGCAGATAACGAGGAAAAGACAAAGTCTGAAGGGCAACCTGCAAAGTCTGAAGGGCAACCTGCTTCTCCTCCGGCTCCAGTTCCAGCTCCAGCTCAAAAGACCGCACCTCCAGCTGCACAACCGGCTCCGAAGCCTCCTCCAGCTGTGCAGCCGAGAGCTCCGTTGACTAAGCCACCACCGAAACCTCCAGCCCCGGGGCGGCGCAACTTTTTGAAAATCATGACAGTTGTGGGAGGGATTCTGGGGATAACTCCGTTCATACCGTACGGTGCATTTTTTACGGGAGGCGGGGCAGGCAGTTCTCTAGAACGGCAGCGGATTCAGAAGAGTGATGCGGTGTTTGCGAACGTAAATAACATGGTCCCTGACTCTGCAGCGATATTCGTCTACCCTCGGACAAATGATCCTAAACTCGACGCAGAACCTTTTAGAAGATACCAACTAATCAGACTCGCTGGGGCCCACGGCGGGGACTCACGTGAGGTCTCATCATTTAGGGCCTATAGTATGATTTGCGTCCACCTTTGGTGTCTCTGGGATTATGTTCCAGGAAGAGAAGTCGTCATCGATGACCAGAACATCGTTGGAAATCTTGAATGTCCATGTCATGGCAGTAACTATAATGTCCTTAACGGAAAGGCCTATATCGGTCCTGCCGCAGACCAGACTCCGCCTAACGATGCCCTCGCGAGTCTTCCGCTTGAGGTGGACGCAGCTGGTGACATCTGGGTCACGCCCCCGAATACAAGCTTCGATCAAAATGGGATAGTAGGAATTGGCCGAGAAGTATAAGGACAAGAACCTTATCCTAAAGCTGGTCCTCTGGATCATCGATAGGCTTGAGAGGACAGTTTTCTTAGGATTCAGGTTTACTTTCCCTAGGAAATTCCTAAGCCCGATGGGCTTCTCAGGAATGTTGACATTTAGCACCTTTGTCGTTCTGGGAATAACGGGCGCTGTACTGATGCTCTTCTACCAGCCCGGGATTGAGGGGGCGTTCGATAGTGTCCGGCTAATCGAAGAAGAGATCCCACTCGGTTTTGCGATCAGGAATATTCATTACCATGCGTCAAATGCGATGGTTTTCCTTGCGGTCCTCCACCTATATTACCAGTACTTCAGCGGTCGGTATAAAATAAGGAATGAAATAATTTGGGTCACAGGACTCATCCTCGGTGTTGTGACTGTACTTGAAGCCTTCACTGGGTATGATCTTATCTTTAACGATCGCGCAGAACTCGCGATCAGTATCGGTGTAGGGCTCACGGTGTTTAGCCCTGTTATTGGACCCCAGTTAGCTGCGTTTATCTGGGGAAGCGGATTCTCTGACTTCTTGCTCCGCCTCTATGCTCTCCATGTCTTCACGATTCCGCTCGTGATGGCCGTGTTAATGTTCTTCCATTTCCCTAAGTTTCTAGTCTTTGATATACCGTTGCTTACAGCGACTACAGGGATTATCATGCTAACGGGAGGAATATTCCCGGTAGACCTTGGTGTCAAATTCGACCCTAACGTTCCCCCGGGACTTACTGTTCCCGAGTGGTATTTGACAGGGCTTTATGCATTCATAAGAACAGGATTTGATAAATTCGTAACGGGAGGGTTATTACCCGCCTTGCTAATCCTGTTCTTCTTGGCGGTCCCGTTCGTAGATACTGGTCGGAAGTTCTCTTGGAAAGACAGACCATTTTTCACCGCCCTCGGATTGGGAAGTATAGCCCAGATCCTAGTTGCCACAGTTTGGGGCTTCTACATCAACCCGGACCCAACTTTACCGACGGTTGAGAGGCTCCTGATCGACCCGGTCCCTCTATTCAGCATTATGCTTATCGGATTGCTAATTAGTTTCGCAATAACATATGGATTCCTGAAGGCACGTGTCGTCTTTGGGAGCAAAAAGAGGACCTTCACTAAGCCTGTACCTATTTCCTTGAGTGGCAGGTGGACGGCCACGATAATAGCGGCCCTCCTTGGGACACAAGTTCTGCTCAACGTCTTGGCAATTCAAGCTCTTAACAACGGACTTCTCAACTTGGCGTTGTTCGAAGTGGGGGCTGTATTTTTGGTCTTTGCTGCAGTATTCCATGTATATCGGGCTGCTAAACCTGAGTTGCCGAAGACGAAACCTCAGGAATTGCCAAAGCCCACACCGGTTGCAACGAAGACACCGCCGCCGGCCCCCGCACCCGTGATAGCCAGAGCTGTAGAGACAGATTCTACTTCTGAGTGAATAGTCCTCAGAGTAAGCCTAGTTCAGTTTTGGCTAGCAGGACACCTTTGACAAGGTTAGACAGTTTGAGAAAAGCAATTTCTCTGCTTCTTGTTCTCAACCCACAATCGGGATTGACATGAATTAAAGACGGATCTCCCACGACGTCGACCGCGTAGAGAACTCTGTCTCTAATCAATTGGGGACTTTCTACCCTATCTACATGAACGTCAACCACCCCTAGGCCTATCTCCTTATTTTCGTTCTGGCTACTGAACATATCGAGTGCTTTGTATCCGGTTCTCACGTCTCTCCTTCTGCCCAACTCCCACGAATCTCGGTTGGCAAACTCTAAGGCGTATTGATGATTCTTCATCCTTAGGGCTTCCGGGAATAGAGCTTCGTAATTGTTCCCACTGTAGCAGATATGGATGCCAAATTTAACTCCCGATATCTCTCTAACAGTCTCGTTGAATGAGTCTACAACCAATTTCATCTCGTGCGGATGAGTGGTGGCTGCGGGTTCATCAACTTGGATAAACTCTGCTCCGGCTTCGACTAGATCTCTGACCAAGGGACGGAGAACGTTACTCGCCAAGTCGAGCGCAAGTTCTCTCTTGGTCGCATAGGCTTCGTTGTAAGACCAGTCGGCAATCGTGTAGGCTCCAGTTATAGGCACCTTGATCATCTTATTAGCCCGATCTCTCACAAAATTGAATTCGTCCAGGTGGTAATTTCCTGTATAACCTACTTTGCCTACGCATCTGGCCTTTCTATAATACTTAGCATCCCAGGACCTAACTCGACCTGAGAACCTCATCCCCTTGATACGCTTTGCACTGTATTCGTACATTTCAACGCGTCTAGCTTCTCCATCATATACGATGTCAAGTCCAGCTTTCTCAAGAAGGACAACGTTAAGGAGAGCTGCATCTTCCCTTGCTTTTTCTCGCTCCTCCTCAGATGAACTTTTTTCCCTCAATGTCTTGACAAGCCATTTTGGTTTCCTGAGGCTGCCTATTTCCTGCGTTAGAAGACTAGAATTCAAATTCCTTCATCCCCTAATTTCGTTATTGCTTTGCCTATAGCTTGCACTTTCTTCCGTGCGAACGGTTGCGGGATAAACTCAAGGTCTGTGTTCGGTATAACTGAAATAGATTTTGGATTTAACACGTTTACGACTCGTGTGACAAAAGCGACAATCTCTGAGGGACGTTCGATTCTGGTGTTCTGGGCATCGACACAACCGCAGGCTAGTGCCTTAGTGAAAGTAGTTCCTTGGAAGCTTTGGAGGTCCGAGTTGATAAAATCAATCCCGAGTATATCCACTCCAAAATCAAGGAATTGTGGGAGAGTCGAGGAGATGTTTCCAAAGTAAAGGTGAAGGCACTTCGTTGCCTCTATCCCTCTGGTTGCCATTCTTATCGCTTCCTTCGCTTGGGAGATGGTATCCTTGTCTTTTGTACGAGCGAGGGAAGGCGCATTAAACTGGACGAGTGCAAGGTTCGATGGTAGGCCTCGGAGCTCTTTCGCTAGTACCTTTGAATAGGCGAACATCAACTCCTCTTTAGATCGATAGTATCTATTCTCCGAAAGATCAGCCATGCTATAAGGGTCAAGGAGGTCCACTTTCCAGGCCTTTTTCTTTGGAAATAGAGTATTAGATATAGCGCTTGAAAGTATATGTCCCCGCGATTTCACCTCACTCAAAACTAATGGTCTACGGTAGAATGTGTTGTTTTCATAGAATCTATCCAGAGCGCCGATCTCGACCCCTCCCAAATTCTCTGTGAATGGGCGCAGGATGTCATCCCAATCAATCAGTGGATCCGTCATGAAATCTAGGCCCGCATCAAATTCCTGACGGATAATTTTGCGTTTTTCTTCTTCAAAAAGCCTCGAGAGCTTTGGGTCTTGCCGTCTAGTAGCTTCAATTAGTCGTTCGGATCTTGGATAGATCCCAGAAATCCACCCCTTTGCCAAATCCTACATAAACCTACTAGTCCGACATGCTCTACGTATAAACCGTCTTTCATCCAAGCTTGAGGAGATCCATCTTTGTGACTATACCATTCATTTTATCCCTTTTTGTTACTAGGACGACGTCATAGAAGTCAAGGAGCTGATATAGCAGCTCGACTGGAGTCTCTTCGCTTACAGTCGGGAACGGTTCATCCATGACCTCCCTGATTTTCTTCCGAAAAGCATCTGCAGGGGATTTGCTTTCTGAGAGCAACCTAAGAACCGTCTTCTCGGAAATACTTCCTGCAAGATTTCCGGACTCGAATACTGGAAGTTGGGAGATCGCTTTCTTGTGCATGATGTCGGCGGCTTCTTGGACGGTTGAGCTTGCCTGTATTCTTCGAACCTCATGAGTGGCAATTTCACCTGCACGTTTTGAAGTTCTCCTCTGTAGCTTCTGCAATGTATCAATTATTGCTTTTGCCTTACTGTATGAGGGTTCGAGTTTGCCTGCTTCAAGTTTTGCTATGAGGGATTGACTAACACCTGATAGCTTGGAAAGTTCTGCCTGTGTTAAACCGAGCTGTTTGCGCAACCGAGGAATATCAACTAGATCAAGCATCTTCCTTCGATGCTAATATGGTGTAGTAAATCTGTTTTGGAAAAGGATAAAATCTAACTCATACTCCCGCAAATTGGATCTTGAAGGCCGCGATTCTTGCTGGAGGCCTCGGGAAGAGGCTTAGACCTCTGACCGATGACAGACCTAAACCGATGATCGAGGTGTCAGGAACTCCAATACTTGGGTGGCAGATCGCATGGTTGGCATCTCATGCAATTAGTGATATTGTCTTATGTACTGGGTATATGCGCGAAAGCATTTTCAACTACGTAGGAAATGGATCAAAATTTGGCGTCCGTGTCGGTTACGTCACCGAAGACGAACCGTTGGGCACCGGCGGTGCCTTGAAGAATGCGGAAAGCTTGCTAAGAAATGAAGAATCGTTCTTTGTACTGAATGGGGATGTATTAACCAACCTAGATCCTAATCGCCTTGTCAGGGTTTTGGGGGATGAGGCAGTCGGCGCTATAGCTACCGTCCCACTTCGGAGCCCATTTGGCATCGTAGATGCAGGAGAAGACGGGCAAATAACCGGATTTAGAGAGAAGCCTGTGCTGGAGAATTACTGGATCAATGCAGGTGTGTACTGTCTTTCCTCGTCCATCCTTGCCGGACTACAACGCGTAGGGGATCTTGAATCGGAGGTATTTCCGCAGCTAGTCCGAGAGAGGAGCCTTCGGACCGTTAGATATTCCGATACGCATTGGAGATCGATTGATAGCCATAAAGACATAGATGAGGCGGCAAAGGAGCTGGAAAAAACCTAAGACAGACTACGGGCTCCCTATCCTTGCAAAATCCATACCTGAAAAGTTTCTCGGCGAGAGGATCCCTCTCCCATCAAAAACTATGGGTTCTTTCGTAGAAAGTCTTCGAATTCTTTTCCCATTCAATTTCTTGTACTCCGTGTGATCGGTTGCTATAATGACTACATCAGCAGCTTTCACAATCTCACTCATGTCATTAGAAAACCTAACTCCCTTCCCCAAAGAGAGATCCGTCTCGAAGAAGGGGTCGTGAACCGCTATGTCCATTTTGTACTTGGCTAGTTCTTTCACAAGGTCGTAAGTGGGTGATAATCTTCTGTCAGGAACATCTCCTCGGAACGCAAGTCCAAGGATTGCCACTTTCGATCCTATTATCTTGGATTTCTTCCTCCTGAGTAGACTGACAACTTGGATCGCAGTCGCTTTAGGCATTCCGAGATTGATTGACCTAGCAAGGCGTGTTAGCCGCGTTTGAACCCCATGCTCCGTTCCCATTCGGATCAGCATTTGGGGATAGATCGGTATACAGAAACCTCCGACCCCAACCCCTGCCTTGTGAATCCTGCTATGAGGCTGGGAATTGGCCGCCCGTCTCACTTCCCAGAAATCAATCCCGACCTCCTTACAGACTAACTGAAACTCATTCGCAAGGGCAATATTCACATCACGATAAACGCCCTCGAGGAGCTTTTCCATCTCTGCTGCTCTTGTGGACGACATCTTTATGGTACCCTTTGCCGAAATAATGGAGTAGATGATGTTACCGATCGAAAGGCTCCTTGGCCCTGCACCAGATACGACCGCAGGATAGTTCTCCTCCATATCCGCAACGGCTCCACCGTAGGAGATCCTCTCAGGAGAATAGACGTAATAGAAATCTCGCTCAACTTTTAGGCCACTTTTCAATTCCAATTCGGAAATCACTCGATCAGAAGTTCCCACCGGAACTGTTGGCGTTACTATCACCACATCTCTCCTTTTCAATCCTGAGGCGATGACACTGGTAACCAGGTCCAAGGGACCGAAATCAGGGCGTCCGTGACTGAATCCAACTGGTACAGAAACAATTAGAATCTGAGAGCTCCGCGACGCCCACTCGCCATCGGAAGTTGAAATGAGGCGATTTTCCCTTAGGCCCCGAGTGAAGGCTTGCCTTGACATTGGCTCACCTGTTGGAGACACGCCTCGAGAGATTTTCTCCACGATCGAAGGATCCTCATCGACTGCTACAACCTTGGCTCCTGCTCTCAGC
>JAPUKB010000097.1 GCA_027295865.1 Nitrososphaerota archaeon | reverse complement strand
GCTAGTATCGTCCGAGACAAGCAAATCTTCAAGTGAGTTTTTTATGGTATTTTCCATGTTTTGGAACTCGATTCTGTCGCACAAAAGACAATCAGGTCTGGGATACCAGGCCTGGACGAGCTTCTTGGCGGGAAAGGGTTCCCGGAAGGTTCAGTTACATTCATTGTAGGTGGTCCGGGAACTGGCAAAACTACATTTGGATTGCAATATCTTTGTAGCGGAGCCGAGGTCGGCGAGTTTGGCGTCTACATCTGTCTTGATGAAAATCTGAATTCGATCCTCGGGCATTCTGCGGCCCTCGGTCTCAACGTATATGGATACTCAAACGAAGGAAAGATTTCGCTAGTAGACTCATCTCCCCCAAGTCCTAATGCAGCGACAAAAGTTTTGAAATTTCTCCGGTCCCCACAGACTTCGCTCTCAACTCTCCTTCATACAATAAGCTCCGCCACCAAGGGCGTAGGTTATCCACTGAGGCCGGCAAGGAGGGTGGTTATTGATTCGCTCGCAACACTCATACTCCAGTTTCCAGGCGACGCAGAGAGAAGATTGGCGATCAAGGGGATAATCGATACGGTACGCCCTCTAAATTGTACTACACTTCTGCTCTCGGAGTTACCACATTCTTCGTCTGACCGAGCCTATGCATTTGAGGAGTATCTCGCTGATGGAATCTTGTTGATGAGGGACCTAACGACCCCACAGACCTCTGATCACTGTTTTTCTGTCGAAAAGATGCGAGGGATCCCGCATGATAAGCGACTTCATCCTTACCGGATTGCCCGTGGAGGTCTCACCGTGTTCTCTAATGAGATTATCGACTACTAACCGAACAAAATTAACTGTTGTACTCTGCATCGGTAACCGCTCTTTCCTCCCACTCGATATCGGACTGAATTGCAATATGGGCCATAGTGCTGTCAGGCCCGGCTCCGTGCCAATGCCTCTGGTTAGGAACAGCTTCAATCAACTCTTCGGGGCCTGCTTCACTGACCTTGACCTTTCCATTCTCATCTTCGATCCCAACTCTTGCAGTCCCTGATAGGACGTAGAGAGTCTGACCGCTCGGATGCCTGTGCCAGAACGTTCTCGATCCGGCCTCAAATGAAACTCTAAGAACTTTCAGGGGTTCTGACTTTAAGGTTTCGAGCCAAACTGCTCCGGTAAAATGTTCTCCTCCGCTCAGACGATCTGGACGTATTATCCTCATCGCAGTCTTCCTTTAACTGGGATATTTAGATTTTCTCAGGGAGAACTTATCTCTCGCAGTAGTCCTCGCCAGAATGTTTGAATTATGGTTGAAATGAAGCTAGATACACGAGAGAATATCCTAGGGGAAGTAGAGGAGATCCTAAAGGAACCCAAAGACCTCGAGCGTTTACTACACCGAGAACTAGTCATTAATGCGTTGAAATGCAAAAGAGATGACCTAGATATTCTTGACCTCAAGGTCATCAACAGAGCAATCGGAGAGTTCAGATATGCCGCTCACGTGTTCAAGCCATATCGGAAGATTCGAAAAGTCTCTTTTTTTGGTTCGGCTAGAGTACCCCAAGGCTCCCCATACTACGATCTGGCTGTTCAGTTCGGCAAGGTTTTGGCCGAAGAAAATAACATGGTCATCACTGGTGCCGCCTCTGGAATCATGAGGGCTGGTATCGAGGGAGCTACTCCTCAGAATAGCTTCGGAGTGAATATCCTGTTACCTTTCGAGACGGCAAATTCAATCATTAAAGACGATCCAAAACTCATTACATTCCGTTATTTCTTCACCCGTAAGGTATTCTTCGTAATGGAAGCGGATGCCATTGCACTATTCCCGGGTGGGTTTGGTACTCTGGATGAATGTTTCGAGATATTAACTCTGTTGCAGACAGGAAAATCTCCTCCGATGCCTCTGGTCCTTATGGAGTTGAAGGATGATGACTATTGGGAGAGATGGGACCGTTTAATCCGTGATCAGCTTCTCGTACGTGGATACATATCGGAGGAGGATTTCTCTTTCTACAAGATCGTTCACTCCCCAAATGAAGCCGCCGATTTGATCAGTGACTATTACTCAACATACCATTCCCTCCGTCAAGTCCGAGAACACCTAGTAATACGGTTGGAAAAAGATCTATCTGATGATAATGTTAGAGAATTGAATGTGATGTTTCATGACCTGATAGCAAGAGGAGAAATCAAGAAGACCGAACCTTTGGTTGAAGAGGAGGATGAACCAGATCTTCTACAAAAGCCCAGACTGGTGTTCAGATATGATAGAAAAAATGCCGGACGACTCAATGAAATGATCCTTAAAATAAACGAGATGAATCATGTGTCCTGATGGGTTACTCCAGCCTTTCTAGGTTGAATATTAGAAATTTGTCTCGAGGGCTCATCTTTTCGAAAGATGTCAGAGAGATAGATTATCACGTCCCGGTTAAGGAGGCCTTTCGCGGTAGCAGTCAAGATATCGGTGGATGTCACAATTCCAACGATCCTTCCATCTCTGACGACTGGTAGTCTTCTGACATTGTGTTCAAGCATCGACTTGATAGCATCTTCGACCTGAGTTTCTTCCTTAACAGTTACTGGAGATCCACTCATCACTTCCCTAACTCGAACCTCGGAAGCCCTTCTCTCTGTCTCGGCGAACTGAACAATATCCCTCTCAGTAATGACCCCAACTGGTTGGCCATGCTCTTCCGCTATTACTGAGCTCACTCTCCGTTGATTCATCATGGTAATAGCTGCTAGGAGAGGTTGATCTACCTGAACCCGAATAATATGGTCACGCATGATCTGGCGACAGCTAATGGGATTATTCTCCATGGGTTTCGTTTAGCAGACTAGATCTTGGATATATACTCTAAGGCGTTCTTATCCGGATTTGAACTCATTCCTTTTTTTTCTTCATTGAAGACGGTTGATTGTTTGAAGAATTCCTGTATAGGCGGAGTACTCTTGGTCTATGAACTTCACAGGAATATCTCGCAGTCTATAGTCCAGCTTCTTATACACCTTCACCTTTGCATCAGCTGGACCACTCATGAACAACTCGATTGGTCGGAAGTCGACTAGTCTCTTCGCATCCGTTGCTATACGTTTGTAGTATTTGTTTAGCTCGGCGATTCTGTTTCTTTCGAACCTCCTCTGACTCTGTCCCCCAGCGTCATGTTTCCCTGCTACCCCTGATGCCGTTTCATCGATATAATCTATCGCGGTACCTCGAAGGATAGCCACCGCTGCTTCTCGATTATCCACGGAAATCATTGCAGTGGGTTGGGTAACATTTTCCCTGTATTTGATGAATTCATTGCCACAGTTGTAGAGGAACCTGAAGAGCCTAAATCTTGGTCGGGATTCCTCAAGTTCTCCTGCATTAGCATAAAGGATCAGACCGCGTTTTGGGATGCCATGGGCTACCCTTTGGATTATACGGGACAGACCAAGGAGAATTCGTTTTCGATGAACGTCGCTTTTTATGTTATTCGCTAGAACAGCCTCGTCCTTTAGTCACGTTACGGTCTCTTCTACAGAGTGACTTGCAGGTAACCACAGTGTGATCTTCGATTTCAAGGCTACGAATTAGACCGTCGTGATCACATATAAGTTTTCGGAAACTCTACTCATGCCGAATTTTCCGTACGAAGATCATGATAGCCACAATGATAATGGCCGAAGCGCTGGTCAGGGCGAGAGGCAAGTAATTTGTATCCCATATCGCTTCGACGGATTTGGGAGAGTCCATGAGAACTGCACTATCTCCATTTTGGTTCTTAATGTCTCCACTCCAACCTACGAAGGTACTTCGAACAAAGAAACCTGAATCTTCGGGGTCGACGAGGGTAGCTGTTGTGTCTGCATCATACCAACCCTCGCCCTGTAGCCGGGGCGAATTCCCTAGAAGAAGGTTACCTTGTTCTGAGATTATCTGAAGATAGTATTGTGTAACAGTTTCTGCTATGATTTCCTCGCTAGACTCTACAGTAAGCTTCAGCTCACGCTCAGATGACTCTAGAGATCCTGCCCAAGAAATGAATCGAAGCCGTTCGCTCAGCTGCTGGACTGTAATGAATTCCTCAGCCGTTATTTCCAACTCACTGCCTTCTGTATACCAGTCCGAGCTCCCAACAATCTCCAATCCATTCCCATCTATTGAGATGAAGTATTGAGAAACCCACTCAGCTCCAATCCTCTTAGGGCTGTCCATCGCGAGAACTATTTCTAGACTATCAGAATCGATTCCATTCCATCCATTGAATATCAGCCTGTGCTCGTTTTCCTGTATCAGTGTGGGTGATAATGCAGAAATCGAGATTACTTCTCCTTCCTTGACCCATGACGATGACCTAGACAATTCACCACCGCCATCATCCAGTTGTAGAAAGAACTCGGTTTCCCATACCACCTTTATCTCCCTAGGCTCTCCGATTATGATATTTACTGTGGGTGAAGCTTCAATTAGATTCCCTTCCCAACGCTCAAAGACTTGTCTGCTGGTCTTTTCGACTATGTTCGATGGTGAAATTGCTGTGAGAGAAAGACTCGCGCCAGAGTCTACCCATACAGCAGTTTTTTCTTCAATTGCGTCTGGAAGAAGGGGGGAAGAAAGTTCTCCCTGGTTCGGATCTATCTCGATGAGATACTGATCTATCCAAGTGGCCTCGATCGTTTTGAAGGTATCGATAGTTATTATGATGGATTGGTCAGCGGAATTAATAAAACCCGTCCAACCGAGGAAGCGAAGCCTGGTCCTCTCATTTCCGTCCTCGACCGTCATAGGCGCCGAAATTGAGATACTACTCCCCTCCTCCAGCCACTGGGAAACAGTATCTACCATCCCTCTACCCACTCGAATCAGGAGGAAGTGCTCTCTACCCCAAACTACTTCGATTACTTTAGGTTCATCAATTTCGAGTCGAAGAGGGTTTTCTGGTAAGACCTGACCAATAAGCCATCCGTCAAATACTAGCCTGCTTCGGCCTTCGACGAGTTCCGATGATAACGGCGCAGACAATTGCACGATAGCTCCAGGCTCATACCATCCACTTCCAGTCACTAGCCCACTCTCATCAATTATATCTAGAAAATACTCGGTCCTCCATTCAGTTCCCAGGTTGACAGGAGCTGTCACTGTAACCTCGATGGACGGAGAGGATGAGACTACGTCTCCACTCCAGCCTACAAAGGTATGTCTCGTTCCTTCACCATTGTCATGAAGGGGCTCGACACTAATCATGGTGGAAGCTCCCTCATCCACCCAGCCTGCCCCGGTGATTTCCCCAAAATTGTTACTGACAGATATCAAGTGTTGAATAAAGAACTCTGCAGTTAAGCTCTGATCAACCGAGTCCACGATTATTGAGTGCGTTTCGTCGCCTCCATCAGACCAACTGGACCAGCCGTACCTTGATGTGTTCCCATTGAACTCCGCTGGAAGCGCATAAATCACGTGTCCAGAGGATGGGGCCCACTTTTCAAAAGCGACCGGTGTTGTATAGACAATTCCGTCTATAACCAATTCAAGTCCTGCAGGTTCTGTTGAGAAAGAGTAAGTTGTTGCAGGATAAATCTCCCTGATAATGTTTATGTCAATTTCTCCAAGAATTCTTGCTACAGTACCCGTTTGATAGACCGCATTCATTACTAGAGAAGCGTTAGTGTGTCCGAGACCCAGTGCATGGCCTGCTTCATGCAACACTACACTTTCCAGATCTATGTTCACTGAAGTGTCCCGCATCGTCCAACGCTCTTGAATGTCCATGATCATGTCAAACTCGGTCAGCCGATTGGTATTTGTGTCAAACCACCAAAGCGTCGCAGCGAGAACTCTTGATCTACCGTCTATCCTCCCCCATGAGACGATGTTCCTTCCATCATTTGCAACCCCACCCAATGTTTCTCCAGCGTAATCAAAGACGAGGAAAGACTTGGAAGGAGAAGACCAACTCTCAAATGCTCTTTGTATAGTTGGAAGAGCACTTAGCGGATCAAGTGGATCGCCCACCTGAGCATCTTCCGGATTATAGTAGTAAGGAATAGGGACATCTTGGCCGGACCACCTTGGACCTGCAAGAGGAAATCCCTCATCTTCAGTTCCATCTTCTGTTATTGCAAATGTAGTCCCATCTGCTTCGGTTGCAAGAAAGATTCTTTCTCCAAGTTCGAATGAAGGTTGGTGGGAGACTCTTAATCCAACTCCATCTACCTCGCCACCAAGATAATTGAGCCTTTGATATCCTCTAACGCAATCTCCAAGTGAACAACCATCTACGAGAACGGTGGCAGAAGACTCAATCAATCCAGTAGTTGGATTCCAATCAGATGTTACGTCAATTACGGAAGCTGAAAATAGGGATTCTATTGATTCTAGGTCGTCGATACTTTCTATTATTCCATCAATGGTTGTGCTTGGCAAGTCAGGTGATGGATACGCGGATGCTATGCCGCCCACAAGAAAGACCGGGGCTAGCATCATGACGGAGATAACGGCTGCCATCCTGGAAACTGATAGGTCCAACCTCGATATCTTCTCTAATTATCCCTTCTGTTACTAATAATGCTATAGCCAGAAGTTGTCCAAATCTATCCGCCAGAAATTGTCCCCAAGTGGCTAATTGTTTGCGTCCCGTACGGTTTCGGGTAAAAGCATATTCAAATCTTGTTTGTATGCGGAGGAGAGAGGTTAGCCAGCAAATATTCGTCCAATAGTTATGTGGGTAGGTTTGCCTGCCCTGGCTGCCCCTCGTATATAGTCTTTCGAGATTCCCTAACGGGGTCGCGGGCAAATAGCAGAAGGATTCCTGCGATAGCCAATAAGATCGCTGCGGTATAGAAAGGAAGAGGTCCAACGGATCCCGCCAAACCTAAAGTCGCCATATATCCTAGCAATAATGGTCCAAGAACAAAACCAGAGTCCCCTAGGGTTCTGTTGATGCCAATTGCAGCGCCTACTCTTCCCTTCGGAGCCAGGTCAACTATCCAAGCAACTGTCTGGCCCCAGATTCCTGTGGTCAATCCTGAGAGTAGCATGAATAACGCGAACGTGAAGAATGATGTAGATGTGAAGATAATAATCGCCATGCCAGCGGCCGATAGTAGGCCCAGCATGACAGGAATTCTTCTTCCAACTTTGTCGGTTATCTGTCCTACAATTATCGTCGTTACCAGAGTTCCTCCTGCGGTCAGACTGAGTGCGAGACCGAGTCCACTGGGAGTTAGGAGTAGGTTGTCATATGCGAATATCGGGATTACAGTAAGTCTGAGGCCTGTCCAAGTGAAAGCTAGTGCCAAACTTGCAAACCCAACTAATAGGATAGATCTGTCTTTCAGCAGGTGACGGAGTTTGCCTCCTTGTTCTTTCTTCTTTCCAGGCGAATAGCTCTTCAACAAGAAAGTAGCGGCGAACAATCCAATTCCTACAAAGAGTGCATAGAATAGGAACGGTGCGCTGTTGCCGTATAGGGAGATTACAAACCCTCCGAGACTTGGCCCTATCGCCGGTCCGAGTAGGAGAGAAGCGGTGTAGTAGGAGAATGCTTTTCCTCTGTGTCTTTCTGAGACCACTGCATTAAGTATCGTACTTGAAGCAATAATATAGAATGCAGAACCGACTCCTTCGAATACTCTCGCAACGAGCAAGATCACATAGCTTGGGGCAAATGCTGCAGCCACAGACGAGATTACGATAATTACGAGTCCAAACTGCATCAGTATCTTCTCATTTATCTTCTGGGTGATTACTCCGGCCGGAAGGTCGAAGATGACTCTCGCAACTCCAAAACCGGCAACGAGTCCTCCTATCATGAAATTAGTTGCTCCAAAGTCCCTTGCGTAAGTTGGCAGCGCAGGTACGATTATGGAGAGGCCCATAGCAACAAAGAATACGATAATGGATAGAGAGACGGCGATTCTAGTCGACTTTACCGGAATGTCTTCTAATGAATCTCACCAGGGATCGTTCTCCGGTCGATAGGTTGTCTATTAAAACACGAGTGAGATCTCATCCAAGTAGGCGCTATTCAGTATCCCCGGAACTTGTTCTAACTATGTTGTCTCCAGTTATCCAGGTTGACATGAACCAATCAAATATCTTAGAGATTACAACCTCTTCGGAGTTGTTCTAGTCATGATTAATTATGGCACTACTATTCTGACTTGATATCTGCTTTTGGAGAAATCGAGATCTAAGCTTACAACCGTTAGGATACCTGAAGACCTCCATAGAATCATCCAGATGGAGGCTCGAGAGGAGAATATCGGTTTCAATACAGTCGTGAACCGGTTGCTGAAAAAGCATGTGGAGTGGGATAGATTCGCTAACCGCTTCGGGATGGTTAGTTTGTCTAGGGAAACTATTGTTAGCCTGCTAGACGCGATTGATGATGAGAAGATAGAGGAGATAGCGGCGAGCTTAGTTCCGAAGATTAAGGAGATGGTTGATTTCTGGTTCCAGTCCTCAGACCTTGAGAGCTGGATAAAATTTCTAACATTGATTTCGAAATATGGGGGTGAAGGGACCGTATTTGCGAATACATCAGGAGCTCAAACCAAACTTCATCTACGTCATGGCCTAGGCAGCAAATGGACAAGGCTCTTCGCCGTTCCGATCGAAACAGTTTTAGCTGAAATGGGGGTCAAGTCAGAAGTCCAAAAGAGGGAGAATTCATTGACTATTATCATCCCAACCAGCAATGTGAAACAGAAACAGTCTAGGCGTAAGTCTTCTCAAAAGACTGACTAGATACGTCTAATTATGGAAAGCCAAGCTCTTCGTCCTTTTTTGTCATTCTTGCTTTCGAATCTTGCGTCACGAATCTCCTCAATTCTCCAGTTCTTCCTAAAGGCTTTCTGAATTTCAGATCTTTCTACCCTTCTTGGGCCGCCCCACTCGGACGGTTAATTTTCACTGAAGATGAGCTGGATGTTCCTTCCTCCTGGCTTCAGAGCCTCATGATTGTTGTTTCTGTACTTGTTCC
>JAPUKB010000096.1 GCA_027295865.1 Nitrososphaerota archaeon | reverse complement strand
AATTCCAATTCAGAACGCTTGCAAGCTCGAAACCATCTCGTACGAGAAACCACCCTCTATCATTTTTCTCTCCTCCATCCAAGAGTAAGCCTCATCAAAACGTTGCTTTGGATAAGGTTCCCACTTTGCCCACTTTGGAATGTTAATGCTATCCTTCAGTTCTAGACCCTGTCTCTTGATCGGATCTGGAAATCGCTCTAGAATAACTTTTACTTTGGAGAAATAAAGATCTCTATGGCCCTCAGGATCTCGATTAATTGCTTCGATCGCGCGATTTGTTGCGCTAATGAACTTAAGGAGGACATCTCTTTCTATCCCTTTTCTGGATACCATTACAGTACCTTTCCTTCTTCTCGATTCTAGCACTTGAACAAGGCCAACCTGGACAGCCAGGTCAGTGTAGACGCCAAGAAGACTTGACGCCGAAACTTTGCCATTAAGTGTGAGAAGGAGTCGTTCGTGAGGATCGCCCACCTTCTTCAAGTTTATGGAATCCACAGGCAAATATTTTTCCAAATCCTCGATCGTTGTATAATATGAACCAGTTCCCTCTTCGACAGCGATCTGTTTCCCCTTCAGACTCTCAAGTCCTTGCTCCTTAACCTCTGGCTTCGAGTAGAGTCCGAAACTAGCATTAAGACCCCCCACTACCCAAGGTGACCACGCAATTATTCTAGACTCGGGACTTGCGACAACTCTTCCAATCGATACCCATTCCGCAGCGTGATAAAGGTCCGATCTGCCCCCTTCCAGCAAGTCCATGTACATCTTGCTTTTGTTGGGAACTTTTGCAGCGGGAGTTATGTTATGGATAGTCACATCTAGTTCCTCTTCCTGATAGTACTTGCGTTCAAAAGCGACAATCTCGGGGAACGACCAATAGAAAGCCAAGTCATTCATGCTAAGATTGATGGACTTACGATCTACCATTACCGTAAGGGACACATTGAGTTATTTAATTATCATTATCCATAGCAAGCCTTATTAATTATTTAGAAACAATATCAGTCTGTGACGTCGACAAGCGGAATGCCTGGCCATGTAGAGCTTCTGCCACTCCAAGGCCTCGAACTCCTTCTCCTGCTTGTCAAATAGACTCACGATACTCCGATATCTTAATGTGGGTCTAAGAAATGGTGGCAGTGGTAAATATGAATCAACATTGTGTGTCGGTGAGGGTTTTCTATCCCAGAGGTGGGCAACAGCCATTGAAAAAACAATAGTGATGGTAACTTGAGGAAGGAATACATAGTATCGACCCTAGTAGAAAACAAACCGGGTGTCCTCCACAGAACGTCTAATGTCTTCCGACAAAGAGGCTACAATATCAAGAGCATATCGGTCGGGGAAATGGAAGATCCGAGTATGTCAAGAATGACGTTCACCATAGAGGCTGAAGAAAGTGCGATAGGTCAACTAAACCGAGTGATGGATAAACAAATCGACGTTGTAGATGTGAAGAGTCTAGATTCAGCGAAGGCTGTGAAGAGGGAACTGGCGCTAGTTAAAATTAGTGTTGCAGATCCTGGCATGAGATCTGATATTCTAACAATTTCAAATATCTTTAGGGGCCGGATAGTAGATGTATCCGTACACGCTACCACGGTAGAAGTTACTGGAACTCCAGACAAGATTGTTGCTTTTCTTGAATTAGCATCCAAGTTTGGCATACTGGAGATAGCTAGGACCGGAGTTGCTGCGCTGGAGCGAGGGGAGTAGGCCTGGTAGATCCAGCTATCGTAAGGATTTTTGATACTACATTGAGGGATGGGGAACAGACTCCGGGGGTGAGTTTGACTCCCGATGAAAAGCTAGAGATCGCCAGCCAACTTAGTAATCTAGGAGTGGATACCATAGAAGCTGGTTTTCCCATAACCTCCCCGGGCGAGATCCAGGCGGTCAAGCTAATAGCCGGAGCGGGTCTGAAAAGCGAAATTTGTGCCTTAGCTAGAGCCGAACAAAAGGACATTGATCTAGCACTGGGATGCAACGTAGATCTGATTCATATTTTCATAGCGACTTCTGATATACATTTGAAGCATAAATTGAGGATGACGAGGGACGAGGCTTTCGATCGCGCAGTGAAGGCTGTGCAATATGCGAAGGACCGGGGGGCCCAAGTGGAATTCTCGGCGGAGGACGCAACAAGATCTGACCCAGATTATCTAATCAAAGTCTTCCAAGGGGTCAGTGATGCTGGCGCGGATCGAGTGGATATACCGGACACTGTAGGTGTGATGGCACCAGTTCCCATTTTCGATCTGGTTTCAAGAGTGAAAAAATCTATTTCCACTCCGATAAGCATGCATTGTCACGATGATTTCGGTCTTGCCACTGCTAACACTCTATCAGGTGTCCTAGCTGGAGCTGAGAGGGTTCACGTAGCGGTCAACGGGTTGGGCGAAAGGGCTGGAAACGCTTCCCTCGAGGAAGTTGTCATGTCTATCCATAACCTCTATCAGAAAAAGACTAACATTAACACCAGACTATTGTATGAAACTTCAAGGCTGGTTAGCAGGTTAACAGGAGTTGTCGTGCAGCCTAACAAGGCAATAGTCGGAGAAAACGCCTTTGGCCATGAATCAGGGATCCATGTGCATGGTATTATCAACATGCCCATAACATATGAACCCCTTGAACCTGAACTTGTGGGTCGAACGAGATGGATCCAAGCTGGAAAACACGCGGGAATACATGGCATCAAAGCGCAGATGGAGCAGTTGGGTCTTTCCCCCACAGAAGTACAGTTAAGAGAGATATTGACAAGGGTGAAAGATCTCGGAGATAAGGGCAAGACCCTAACTGATACGGACCTGGATTCGATAGCCAGATCGGTATTGGGTAAGGTCGCTGAGAAGCGGTTGCTTGAATTGGAAGACATGTCAGTGATGACTGGGATAAATTCAACGCCGACGGCCTCCGTCAAGCTTAGCATGGATGGTAACACCTACGTTGCGGCAGAAACGGGTGTGGGATCTGTTGATTCCGCAATAAAGGCCATCCAGAAGATAAGTGAAAGACTAGCCAGCATCAGGTTGAAGGAATACAGACTGGAAGCCATAACCGGCGGAACTGATGCCCTCGGCGAGGTAGTAATAAAAGTAGAAGATAAGGAAGGAAATACAGCGTCCGCCAGATCCAGTAGCGGAGATATAGTGATTGCTAGCGTAGAAGCCATGATAGAAGGTATTAACAGAATTCTGATGAAGAGAAAACTGACTGAATCCGTTATTGGCCCTAGACCAAAAGTTAGGTTGGCGAATCCGTAACGGGATTCGAAATATGGAGGGTATGATCATTATGGGAATGACGATGACTGAGAAGATAATCGCCGCTCATGCCGGCCTGGAGGAGGTGAAACCTGGACAGCTCGTAACGGCGAAGGTGGATAAAATTATGGCTCACGATATAACTGGTCCTCCAGCGTTCAATGAACTGAGGAAACATAACTTGGAGTCGAGCGTGGAGCCAGGAAGAATCGCGCTGGTGCTCGATCATATTGTGCCGCCAAAAGACATCGACTCCACCTTGAATTGCATGGCGGTAAGGGACTTTGCAAAGGAGAAAGGTATCGAGGATTTTTTCGACATAGGTCGAGGAGGAATTGCCCATAATGTGCTACCCGAAGAAGGACTCGTAGTCCCGGGAGATCTGGTAATTGGGGCTGATTCTCATACATGTACATACGGGGCCCTCGGGTGTGTCTCCACAGGCATGGGTCACACGGACATTGCTGCCGCTATGGTTTTGGGCGAAACCTGGTTGCGAGTACCTGAAAGCATGCTGTTCACTTACAACGGGAAGCTCGGGAAGTATGTTTCGGGCAAGGACATGATCCTGGCGACGATTGGAAAAATCTCTGTGAACGGGGCGGATTACAAGGCAATGGAATTCATTGGAAGTGCCATAGATGCATTACCCATGGAACAGAGATTCACAATGACCAATATGGTAATTGAATGTGGAGGCAAGAACGGCTTAATGAGAATAGATCAAGCTACCCGCGAATACGTTAATGCTAGGACAAAGAGAGACTATGAGGAGTACGTCAGCGACGATGATGTGAAATATGAGAGCTATCATGAATTCGATGCCTCCGCGATCGAGCCGCTGGTTGCAAAGCCATTTTCTCCTGACAACGTCTCTCCAGTAGCAGATGTCAAGGATGTGAAGGTTGATCAAGTATTCATAGGTTCATGTACCAATGGATGGCTCGACGATCTAAGGCAGGCTTCATATATCTTGGAGGGTGAAAAACTTGCTAAAGGCCTTCGGCTAATTGTGATTCCGGCTACGATGGGCATATATCAAAAAGCCCTGAAGGAGGGCATCCTGGACGCATTCATTGACGCTGGAGGGGTAGTCTCTCCATCTACGTGTGGGCCATGCCCTGGTCTCCACCAGGGGGTAATGGGTCCGAATGAGGTGGGTGTATTCACTACGAATAGAAACTTCAGGGGGAGAACGGGCCACCCCGATGCGCGGATATACCTTGCAAGCCCCTACACCGCAGCTGCGACGGCAATTATGGGAACCATCACAGATCCCCGGGAGATTTGAAGGTTGAAGTTCGAAGGAAGCATCTTTCGTTATGGGGCAAATATCGATACCGATGTGATTATTCCGGGAACATTCCTTGTCACGACAGATCCAAAGAGATTAGCTCCACATTGCATGGAGGGCCTCGATCCCGATTTTTCCAAGAGAGTTCAACCTGGAGATATGTTATTTGTTGAGGAGAACTTTGGGTGTGGATCTTCAAGAGAGCACGCGCCCATTTCGATAAAGGCCTGCGGCGTAAGCTGCGTAGTTGCCAAAGGGTTTGCTAGAATCTTCTTCAGGAACGCGATAAACATCGGACTTCCTATCTTGATTTGTCCAGATGCCGTAGATGCGGCAGTTACAGGATCCAAAGGAAAAGTGGACACAGACACTGGATCAATTGATGTGGATGGCAAGACGTTCAGTGCAAATCCGTTCCCTGAGTTCATAACTAACATTATCTCAAAAGGGGGATTGATGGAGTACGTCAAAAGCAGGATAGCGGATCAAAAATCTCTTTAGCTGCCCTTGTCTCTGAATCTCCGATCATAATCTCCGACGAGGGTCTCGTCGATTACTCCAGCTACCATTACCTCTTTCCCGTCCGGTAAGGTTAACGGCATTGCGGCTGCATGATAGGGCGGCTCAAAATCCTCCAATTGCTCAGATCCTGTCATCTCTACTTCCTTTCTCCACGCTCCGGAAATGTTTGTGAAGGAAATAATACGACTTACTCCTCTTTGTCCGAACCCTCCAAATCTTCCCCCCGCTGCGTTCTGCCCTTCTTGAAGTTCTATCAAGTAGATGGTGTTCAGAGCTAATTCATTCTCCAGATGAATATCGCGAGAAGCGACGGCCAGAGCCCTTCTCGATGATCCTTTATCGAGAATGATCTCCTGAAGCTCTAGAAAGGCGTCAACCATCTTGAGCTGGATGGGAGTTATCTGCTATATTATAACCAGTCGGTCAGTATTCTAAACCCTTGCAACGTTGTATTCAATCATTTCTAAAATCGTCCTTTCAAGTGGGATTACTGGTTGCCAACCCAGGTCATTTCTAGCCTTGGTTGCGTCTCCCACGAGGATAGGCAAGTCTGTCGGACGGAGTCTCGATTCGTCCATACGATAGCTCATCTCAATTGACTGGAAATTCTGCTTTGCAGTATTCAAAGCCAGATTCAACAGGTCACCAATACTGGTTCCCCTTCCACATGCAAGATTATACACTTCCCCTGGCACTCCTTTCTCTATTGACAAAAGATATCCTAACACAATTTCTCGGACATCGTTGAAATCTCTGATCGAGCTCAAGTTACCCAGACGGACTTCTTTCCTCCCGTGCTTGATTCCCATAGCAATTTGTCTGGTTATTTCACTGCTGACAAACTCATTACCTCTCCTCGGTCCAGTGTGGTTGAAGGCCCTAGTCAGATGAACTTTGGAACCGTAACAGGATACATAGGTCCGGCAAGCATCCTCGGCTTGTCGTTTAGATGACCCATATGGCGACGTTCCCACGGTCCGGAGTGGATTTGTCTCACTAACTGGTGTTTCAGCTACGACCTTGCCCTCTTCATCGCGTTGAGGAGGCGGAAGAATCGCGCCATATTTCCTCAACATTTCTTCGTAGTGTTCAGTTCCAGCTAGAACGAGGCCGTACTCCTCACTCGATCCGGCGAAGTGCATGACGACTTCGTGACTTGCTAGCCTTAATGCCTCGAGGACATTGATTGTTCCAATGACGTTTGTGACGTACGTGTCCATCGGCGACGCAAAACTGTAAGGCACAAACGATTGAGCAGCAAGATGAAAGACTACCTCAGCTTCCGATTCTCTTATAGCCGTAAGGATAGAACCAATATCATGAAGATCTCCCTTCAGCAGACTTAGGTTATCCCTATGAAGCACATGCTCAATATTCACTAGATTAGGATTAGACTGTCTCCTAACGAGGCCGTAGATTCTTGCTCCGATTTCAGGGGAGGAGAGGATTTCGCTCAGCCATGAGCCGACAAAGCCCGTGACTCCGATAATCAGAACTCGTCGGTCTTTCCAAGCTTCGCGGTTCACTCTATCGATGATTTCTTGGGTCGTCTCGTTTTGTAAATCAGGGCGATCTTCGGTGGACAACAATTGATCTTTCCGTGTGAAAAAGTTACATTTTCAAAATGAATTAAATCGATATTAACTAATCATCTATCCTCCATTGTTTCTCAACAATTCGTAGTGAACCGCATCCAAAATAACTCGATGAAGATCAAGCTTAAAAAAATATCCTTCCCGGGCTTCTGCCTGCTCAACCTGAGTCTTACAGTAATTTGTAAGGATTTGGATTATGAGCTTTCCATGTTCTTCATCCGCCTCTTTATGTTCTTTAAAAAAAGTCATACCTTCTTCAGTAACAAATGGGTAATGAGTCTTGAAGGCGGTTATCATCCTGTCCATCTTCTTCGGAACCGTGAACTCAGTTAACGATGCACCCGCACCAATTCTCCACGGTTTGTGTCTCCCGAGGTTCACATAACCATCCACTGCCATTTTTATGGAGGGTAGAACCTCCGCCTTTATCACAGCATTCCTCGCCAGTCCCAAGTCGTCGCAGAACCTCAACCAGAGATCAGGATGGGAAGGTTTGCCACCTTCACCGGCTTCTTCTACAAGCTTCCCGATCCATAACCCTCTTACATCGGACGGACAATTAGAAGCTACGGCAGCATCTTTGTCTGGTATATGCCGGTGGAAGTAATATCTATTGATCGCCCATTCCCTGAGCTCTTCTTTGGATAGCTTTCCCAGATGGAAAAGTTCCATAAACGGGTGGTCATTAGGATATCTCATTTCGCCTTCTCTCAACAGAGAAGACACGAATTCATTGCCCTCAACCAGCTCGCTCATACCAACCGACTCCTTTCTAGGATAGGAAAAGGGTTTCGGCTACCGCAGTTTTATCTTGAAGAGAAGACTTGCTGATATTACAATGGACCCTAAGAATAGGGTCAACAAGATGCTCGCCGCCGCGAGAAACTCTACGCTCCCGTTTATGAACAGATCCCAAAGTACGGTCGCGAGAACTTGGTTTCTAGGGGTTATTTTCCTGATAACAGAACTGAGCTCACGTAAACTTACAACAAAAAAATAGACCCATCCAGCTAGCACAGCTCCCCTTAGGAGTCGGAGGGTATCCTGCGAACAGTACCAAATCCATTCAGAGCCAGCAATAGCGGAGGACTCTTCTAGAATCCAACGACGCACCTTGGAGGCATCGGTAAGGCTATCT
>JAPUKB010000095.1 GCA_027295865.1 Nitrososphaerota archaeon | reverse complement strand
CTTGTACCGTTCATCAAAACAGACGATAGCATCCCAATCAAACTTATAGAACAGCGGATCTCGAGGTGGAAGGCCTTCGTGTACGACCTGAACCGTGCCAGCCTTCTTCTTGATGTTGGAGAAGATGTCGAGGAGTTCTCTAGTTGGAAGTCGCTCCACATTTTGGGCGACGAAAATCTCATAGTTCCCATGGAGGATGGGTTCGGTGTCGAACCATGTAGCCCGAGTGACTGGCGTTATCTCATCGACGGCGAAGTGTCTGATCACGAAATCTTCATCCCTCTGGGGCGTTCGCCTAGAATTAGGATAAGTTCGGGAGGAAAAGACCCTGAGCTGATGACCAGCTTTCACCCATGCTCTCCCCACGAGCTCAGCATGAATAGAAGCTCCGTCGGCAGTATTCCAATGGGAGATCATGCCTATTTTCAATGAGGGTTCTTCCTTGGCAGAGGGATATAATGAGTTTCCCCCGTTTGTACCTCTTAGCTACCTAGTACCATGAGATAGGGACCTGGAAGCGGAATGTTACAATTGAATCCAATTAGCCTCGGGCCAGGGGGCAAGACCACCCCTCTATTTTCTCACACTTGCATCTGCAATGACAGAAGCATCTCATCCAGACCGTCAACATCCTCTCTGAGCTGCCCTAATGAAGGTGAAGGATCTTGGAATGGATACGTATACGCATCTCTTCCATCGACCACTACTAACGCCTTCGGTGATACCTCTCCCCAGCATCCATAGCGATCACCATCGATACTCATCAAATATCTCTCAACTATCAGGATCAGATGACGTCCTGTAACCCGTCCCATATCAACCAACTCAAGAGACCTCTGCTCCAATGCTATCGCCATGCCTGCCTGAGGGGCTTGCTGAGGAAGAACCTCAACGACGGGAAAATGAGTCTAGGAAGTCTGACCTTCAGTGCGAGGTCAGCTTGTAACTCGATCGTCTCCCTGTCGAAAACAGGCTCTATCTCTATCTGACGGGTATCGATATGCGGGGATAATATTGCTCTGGCCCACTGATAGTGCCCATACATGATCCCTGTATCCGCAGGGTCTGGAAGCCCCAAGATCAGCTTTACTCTCAGACGATCCAGTTTGGTAGCCCGAAGCGCCTTCCTGAGGAGGTCGGTTCCTCGTTCCGATATCTCCCCGCCCCGTGAAATCGTCTGCAATGCCTTCGCGGGTGACGGAAATCGTCTCAGCTTCCTCTTTTTTCCCTCTGGCTTTCCTGATTTTGATCTTCTCCTAAAGATAGTCCTTCCCCCGACAAGAACGAGAATCCCCTCGAATTCCCTACTCACGACCGTTCGGATGCCAAAGGCTCCCCATAGTGTAGAAATTGTCGCCTGAAAGTTCCGTATCGGAAATCGAATGTTTGCCATGAGCTTAATCTGTAAAGGTGAGATCAATATGAGAGCTGGGAGCGCCACTATGCCGGCAAGGATGATTAGGATTGCTACGCTTACCAGGCTTACCAGGAGGGGCCCTCACCAGTGATGCGCTATTCTACTTCTTCTCTTTGGATGATCCAGCGCCTACTCTTTTCACGGCCTCAGTTACGCTGGGCATAACGTCGGTTATCGCCTTCGACACTGAGCTCTCCTTTTCGAGGGGGATGACCTTGATCCCATCGGGACCAGGAATGCCCTTGAAGACTACTATCATAGCTACAGGAGTCAGTCCACCACCTCCTCCGGCGCCTGAGCCCGTTCCCTCACCCTCAGCTGTCTGCTTCTCTCCACCTTTACCCTTTCCACCTCCGATTCCACTCCCGAATGCAGCACCAATCTTGGTTAGAGGGATGATAGTCTTATCCTCCAATTCTATCCGGTCCCCGATGATGGACTTCGGCTCTAGTAGTCTCTTGAGTTCTTCGACCAATGTCGTTAGAATATGAATCTCGTCTTCGGCTGACATGATTGCTTCACAATAACGGTGGAATAAAAAGAGTTTCCCAAGGCGAGGTTGGAGCCGGAGACCATGGCCGAAAAAAAAGGCGGTGCCGATTTCTCTAGCAGAGAACTTAGTCTGGATTAGATGGAAGCTAAAAACGAAGGGGTCAACCCGAGCAATTGCGAACATAGAGCTACAAAGAAAATAGGTTTGAACACGGAAAGCCGTGGGAAAAAAAGGAGGACACCTAACTCGAGGTTAAGCCATCTTGTACCTAGTCACTTTCCTTTAGCTAATTCCTTACAGGCGTCTTCCCAGAATTTGTCAGCGTCCTATAGTCGTCGAAGTGGACGTTCATGTTCATCGCATGCCACTTTTCATCTGAGAGTCCTCGCCGTGAATGTCCTTAGATCACTGCTCAGGCAGAGCACGTAGTGATTTGAAGAGCTCAATATGCTTCCTTGCAATTATCTCGGCCGAGTGTCCCTTGACAAACTCCTCTGCAGCTTCTACACATCGTCTGAATCTTGGCCCGACCTCGAAGACATCGGTAAGCCTAGCTTTCAACTCCTCGGCCCCAGAGTATCTGATTACCGCGTCACCTAGATCGTCGAAGTAATTGGAGTCCCTCACAATCATCGGGCATCCCGAGGCTAAAGTCAGGTACGCCGTGCTCGATATGACTATATCATTAGGCACAGATCTCTTCCACATCAAAAGCACGTCTGACGCATGAAGATACTGGTAGAGCTTCTCGACCGTGGCGGTTTCTCTGCGGACCACCACATCAAGCCCTTCCTTCGACGCTTTGAGAAGTCGTTGTATCCCGACGTCGTTGCTACTCACCACTAGGAGTGTAAGAGGAAAGTCTCTGCTGAGGTCAGAAAGGGCTGGAACAATCGGCAAGTAATCCTGAATCCTGAAGCCAAAGATCAGAACAATCTTCCTTTCCACCTCTAGTCCGAGGTACCTTCTGGCAGCGTCCTTGTTCCCCTTAGATTGCAGATGGCATGGGTGAGGAATCGTCTGAATTATGTTGGGGAACACACTCTCAAAAAGATTGAAGTATCTCTGGTCGAAACAGATGACCGAATCCCAAGAAAAGCGATAGAAGTCTGGGTCGCTTGGCATTTTGCCTTCATGCATAATAAGTACAGTCTTAGCCCTCTTCCTCATCTTGGGGAAGACTCCAAGCAGTTCTCGCATCGGAAGTTTCTCAAGCGCCTCCACCACTAAGACGTCGAAGTCAGATCTAAGAATTGGATCTGGATCTAATTGTGATAGTGAACTCCAGCTAGGGATGTGGAAGTTTCTTGTCACAAATGGTTCGTCTTCACGAATAAGCACCTCATAAGGATATGAAACACCATCTACCTTCCACATATGCGGAAAGTCTGAGGCGTAGTTTGAGAATACTGTGACCTTGTGCCCCATCTTGATCCACTCTCTTGCGACTAGTTCCGCATGTATCGATGGGCCTCCCGTCGTATTCCAGAGTGTCATTAGTGCTATCTTCAAGGTGGCTCTTCGGTAGAATATGGCAACACACGAAGTCTCCTTTGAATCCTAATTTACCTGTTACGCATATTATATCTCAATCACAGATATTGACATAAATGCTCTTTGGAATGGTACAAGACACCACGTAATAGCGGGACCGGAGGGATTTGCAGCGTAAACATCAGGGAAAACGTTTTTTTCAAAATGGTCTTTTCCAAGGCGAACCTGAAGAGGATGAAAAATAATCGGTATTGAATTTAAAGAGTTTGAGGTACTAAAGTCAAAGCCAGAGAAATGCGGAGTCTAAGAAAAAACAGGTTAGGATCTTGATGGAATATTTCTACCTGGAGGTTGC
>JAPUKB010000094.1 GCA_027295865.1 Nitrososphaerota archaeon | reverse complement strand
TATTGCCTCTGGCATTCTCTGCATTGTAAGGCTTTCACTGCCAGTGGACTCTCACTTTTCACTCTTTGATTTCAATGGTAAGAGGATAAATATATTTGTGGCAACAATATGCTGATCGGAATATGCCCTATTGCCCTTTTTTGTCCGATTTAACTTCCTCCCACAGGCTTAACAATCGAGTATTATCTAAAGCATCTTCAGCGGCGCGCACGAATGGTTGAAGAGCTTCATTTTTCCCACCCATCATGTAAAGCATAGCTTGGATTCCCATTTCCAACTTGTCAATTTGATGAACTGTTATCGCTTCCGGGGACTCGTTAGCTCTAAACTCTTGCCATAATCCTTCATAGAACGATCGCAATTCGCCAGAGAGTTTCGAGAACACGGCTCCAATTGCACTATCCTCTTTTTCTTCCTTCGACGGGTCCTCGCCGGGCATTAAATCTCCAATGATTGATTCGCCCAGATCGTGCAATAGAGCCATCCGGATCATTTTTTCGGTGTTGAGATTCATGTCGTCCCCAACTACCATTGCAATTATAGCCGTTGCGAAGCTGTGGTCAGCAACAGATTCTGGATTCTTGATTCCTGCTTTCGCAATCCAGCCCCTCCTTTTTTCTTTCTTGAGTTTCTCCGCTGCAAAGATAATCTCTCTGATACCAGGTGAAGTCATCCGAACCACCTCTCAAGACTCTCCGACTTGCTCGCCTCGCTCTCTTCTAGTCGATCCAAAGCCCTCCTCACTCGCTCCTCAGAAAAATCTCTCTCTCCACATAGGAAATCAACAATCTTGTCTGTCTGTAATCGTCCCCAGGAGAGGGTTTTGGGAGAAGTGACCGACGGATTAAGAAAGATCTCCCTTATTCTTGGATAGTCGAGTTCCCCTAGACCTTCGCTAATCTCAGGGATATCCTCGAGTTGGCCATATTTTCTGATATACTTCAGCGCGGTGGCAGGACCTACCCCAGGAAACCCGTTTGGATTGAAATCAGTCCCCATGAGAATGCCGATATCCACCAATTGTTCTCTCCTTAGTCCCAATGACGACAGAACTTGACTCAGCTCCACCTCCTCAGGTTCAACGGTCACAAAGACATTTCGGTTTGGGAGTTTTCTCTTGCCCGAAAGAGTTAGGTTCCTTAATAGACGCTTCGCCCCGAAGAGAATAGAATCGTAATCTTGACTAGCGGCATAAGTTGCAAGACCTATACGCGTGAGGTGAGCTGCTGTTGCCTCGCCTTCTGATGTGGCCTCGATGCAGGGGATTCCGAGGAGTGAGAGAATTCTCTTAGCATCCTCACGCATATAGTTTCGCAAGACGGATGTTGCCCTTGCATACTTCCTCGCCCCCTCAAGATCACCAGCCGTTAAAGCTCTCTTGAACTTGTCTGAAGCAACTTTCTTTACTTGCCGCCTCCTCTCTATTTCTGAACCCTTCATTTCAGGGGGTTTGCCATCCAACACATACACAGGTCTTATGCCGAGCGAGACAAGGTTGACATTCCTGTAAAAGAGACCTGTCAAGTGGCTGGTCACCTTTCCCGACCGATCTCTTAATGGCTCACCAGATTCCCCCCTTATGCTAGCAAGAAATTGGTAGATCGCATTGTAGGCGTCTATAGCTACGATTCTGCCCGAAAAGCTCTCGAGCCTTGTCTTTTTCGCATATACAATACCCCTTAGGTCGACACCCATCCTGAGGCATAGTACATGAGAATGGCCTTTAAATCCGTCCCGAAGCCATATGTAGCTCAGGTTTTCTTGGGGCGCTCATCCATAAAAGGTCTTTTCAGCACCCTCAGGGAGAGATACAGTCAATCTCTTGTTCAACGCCTTATACCACTCATCTACATCTTTGGTCAGAGATGGTTTTATCTTTGACAGCGAGTGCGCAAAGTCCTCCATGGTAATTCTAGGCTTTGACTTGTCCCTCCTAAGCGCAGCTATCGCAGCTTGACGGCTTACAGACTCAAGATCCGCGCCCGAATACCCGGCGGTCATGACTGCAATCTCTAGCATCGAAACGTCTCTTGACAGCGGCATCTTCTTCCCTATTATTTCGAGAATCGCCTTACGGGCGGGTTCATCTGGAGGAGGGACATAAAACATCAGGTCGAATCTACCTGGCCTCAGGAGTGACATGTCCAAGAGATCCGGTCTGTTAGTGGCGCCCAGAACGAAAATTTCGGAGAAATTTTGGGTCGAATCCATCTCAGTCAAGAGCTGACTGAGCACTCGTTCCCCCACCCCGGACTCATCCTGCGCAGAAGCCCTAGATCTAGCTATCGAGTCGATCTCGTCAAAGAAGATGATGCACGGGGTCGAACTCTTTGCTTTTCGAAATATTTCCCTCACGGCCTGTTCTGATTCCCCCACCCACTTGGAAAGTATTTCCGGACCCCTGATTCCGATAAAGTTAGCTCCGCTCTCTGTTGCAATCGCTCGAGCGAGAAGAGTTTTTCCACAGCCCGGAGGCCCATATATCATGACGCCTTTAGGCGGTTTAACACCGGCTCTCTGGAAGATTTCTGGCTTTCTAATGGCCCAGATAATATTCTCCCGCAAATCTGACTTCAGATTATCCATTCCGCCTATCATACTCCACGAGACTGACGGCATCTCAACATATACTTCGCGTAACGCGGTGGGGATGATTCCCTTTCTGGCCTCCCTAAAATCTATCGACTTCACGACCATGGATTGGAGCATTTCTGACGGGATCCTATCGGCTTCCAGGTCTATCTTCGGAAGGTATCTCCTAAGTGCATGTAAGGCAGCTTCTCGAGCAAGCGCTCGTAGATCCGCGCCGGTGAAACCGTATAACTCCTGGGAGAGCTTGCCTAGATCCACATTCGATTCAAGTGGCATACCCCTTGTATGGATATTGAGGATCTCGTGCCTGTCTTTGTGATTCGGTACCGCGATCTCTACTTCCCTATCAAACCTTCCCGGCCTTCTCAACGCCGGGTCGATACTATCGGGCCTGTTAGTGGCTCCAATAACGATTACGTCCCCTCTCTCAGATAGCCCATCCATAAGAGCTAGGAGCTGGGCAACTACTCTCTTTTCGACATCCCCGAAAACTTCCTCTCTCTTCGGGGCAATGGCATCGATCTCGTCTAGGAATATGATACTAGGTGAAGCTTCACGCGCCTCCTTGAAGATTTCTCTCAACCGACTTTCCGTCTCCCCGTAATACTTGTTCATTATCTCAGGACCGTTGACGGTGAAGTAGTTTGCCTCGGTTTCACTCGCAAGTACTTTTGCTATCAGTGTTTTTCCGCATCCTGGAGGACCATGAAGTAATATTCCACTTGGCGGATCAACGCCAAACCGTTGGAAAATTTCAGGGTGTCGCAACGGTAACTCGACTATCTCTCTAAGTCTTTGGACTTCGTGTCTCAGGCCTCCTATCTCATCGTAGGTGATCGACGCCCCTATGCTTTTTTCACCGATTGGTTCAGAGGAGACTGAAAGTTTTGTATGCGCATCCACTTTCACGATAGGTTTCGGTCTTACTTTCATGACGCTGAATTGGATTGGGCTTCCCAGTATAACAACGGAAACCCCATCACCCTCCGTCAATGAGAGGCCTTTCAATCGATTCTTCACGAACTCAGAGAAGTCAGGGTCTACCTCGAGTCTCGTCCCAATCGGGATTAGGGATATTGTCCTGGCGGGTTTTGCCTCAGCGCCCTTCACTGAAACAAGATCGTCCATCGACACACCAGCGTTCTTCCTGGTTTGGCCGTCTATTCTAATTATCCCAGACCATTGGTCATCGAGATCGGTTGGCCAGGCGGCAGCGACAGTCGACTTCTTTCCAGTGATTTCTATTATCTCGCCAGCGGAAATGCCAAGTGTTTCCATGGCATTCGAGTCTACCCTTGCTCGTCCTTTGCCGACATCCTTCTGTCTGGCCTCCCCCACCTTGAGGTGAATGGTATTAGCTTTCGCCCGCTTGGTCATTCTAATTTGGTTTACCTTACTTAGTATGTGAAGAAAAAGATTGCGCATTTATTATCTAAGCATTAATACCTTAATCGCGCGATCCTGGGTATGGCAGAGGCCCCCCAGATTCCCAAAGCCGACCTTTCACTCGAAGACAAACTGGGGTTGCTTACCTTTGAAGCGGATGATCACCCATTCATAACCGTGAAAACGGAGATATGCCGAACGTGCGAGAAAAAGCCATGTCTCTATGTCTGTCCATCCAAGGTGTATAATCTGGACGGTGATGAGCTAATTTACAACACAGATGGATGCCTAGAGCTCGGAATGTGTACGATAGTCTGTGATAGTATAGGTAAAGGGGCAATCACGTGGGACTACCCGCGTGGTGGGAAAGGTGTGGTATTTAGATTGGGGTAGAGAAGTATATTTTCTGACTATTGTTTGGCTAGATACGAGCTCCCTTCCCGAAGCTCAGTTTTCATTCTGCTCAAGGCATCTAACCTAGCCGTAAGAAGCGATTCAACTTCATTATTCAAGTTACGTTCACGCTCCAGAAGGTCACCTATCTTTTCGCTGCTCTTATAGAGACCTCTTACCTCCGCCTCCCAATGTCGTTTGGCGATTCCGTTATTCTTTCCTCTTGACTTCCCATTTGATACCATTGTGTATCAATGGTTCCATGAACCTCTGGGTAGATGAGGTTTTGTGCGTAACATAGTTACGAACTAGACGTCACCGCTCTCCTTGGGTAAGAGCTGCCAGACATTTTTACTCTGGTAACTTAATATCCATCCATCTGTTTCTTTTCATCCATGGGCGGAAAGGAGCTGGGTGTTGATTCCCTGGAGGGAGTTGGCCCCACGACCAAGCAGAAATTGACGGACGTCGGAATTAATACAATTCTGGACTTGGCAATACGCGGCCCCAGCGACGTTGCCGATGGCATAGGTTTCGATATGGCCCGAGCCATAGAGCTTTGCAATAAGGCCCGATTGAAGCTAGTTGAGCTGGGGATGATGGAGCGGGATTTTGTCCCCGCCTCCGAGATTCTCGAACGAAGGAGGAAAATTGGACGGGTCACGACTGGAACAAACAGTCTAGACGATTTACTAATGGGAGGTATCGAAAGCCAAGCCGTCACGGAGTTCTATGGAGAATTCGGCTCAGGCAAGACTCAAATCTGTCACACATTATGCATAACGGTACAAGCCCCTCCGGATGAGGGAGGCCTTGATGGAGGCGCAATCTACCTAGATACGGAGAACACTTTCAGACCCGAAAGGATCTATGACATTGCTCGAGCAAGAGATAAGGATGCCGATGAAATATTAAGTCGAATTACCGTCGCAAAAGCCTACAATAGCGCCCATCAAGAGCTGATTATGGGAGAAGTGGGATCAGTACTCGATAAAACCGGCGCCAGATTGATAATAGTCGACTCCGCTGTCGCCCATTATCGTGCGGAATTCCTGGGTCGAGGAACCCTTGCAGAAAGACAACAGAAGCTTAATCGATTCATGCATCTACTGACCCGCACTGCTGAAACCCGGAATGTTGCTATTGTTTTCACGAATCAGGTTCAATCCACTCCCGACGTATTCTTTGGTGACCCGTCCAAGCCTGTCGGTGGTCATGTCGTCGCCCACACTAGTACATATAGGATCTACCTGAGGAAAGCGGGTAAGAATAGAATAGCCCGAATGGTTGATAGTCCATACCACCCTGAACGTGAGGCGGTCTTTGTTCTCAACGAGAAGGGAGTCGATGACGGTCCATCGGATCCCAAGAAAGGTAAGCAGATATCGCGTTAACTTTAATCCAGATTCACGAATAGATTTATAGCACTCTGGTCGCGTGGTTTGACTGAGTTTGAAGAGGACAATCTGGGCATTATTATTAGCGCTCCTACTCATTCCGAACTTATGGGTCGCAAATCCGGCTAACGCACAACAGGAATTCGAGGAGCACCTTTCTATCACTGTGGTCGGCAGGACTGCGCTATGGGAGATCGCGCTGAATGGTGTAAATGTGAGCTCGGCTGTTCCTATTAGTAATGCAGAGGGGATCTCAGGTGTTGATCGCTTTTCATTCATAACTGCTCGGCAGTCGGGTTTTACACCTGAAGCTGAATTCTTCAAATCCAATGGGTACAACCTACTCCCAACCTTACTCCCCGACAATGGTATTTTTCTTGAGGTTGAAGCTGAATCTTCGGACTCCGCCATGAGATTTGCTAATGAAATGAATAATGTCTTTCATGTTGGCTTCATTTTATACTCTGCTAACGATCCGGTTTTCTTATTCCACTCTTTTGTTGACTTCAACAGGATTGTCGTAGAGTCACTATGGGAGATATTCACTGAAGATTTGGATGGATTTGATCAATTCCTCATCAGAGATGCCTTCATATCGAATTCATTCCCAGTCTTTAGACTCGTGGGGATAGATGGAGGTAGTGGATTCGACTACTCTGTGACCCTGTTTGGATTATCGTTTAATCCTATCTCTCAGATATCACTTGATCTTGGGGCGGTTTTTCCCTCTGCAATCAGTTTCAATGCATCATCTAAATCAGTGAACTCTACGATCCGAATCACTACCTATGGTAGTTTCTTGCGACAGGTACCTAATGCCTCTATTAGTTATGATCCTGATAGAATGCAGAGTTCAAGACTTATAGAGATCCAAGCAGGGAAACAAATTTCTTCCACCTTCTTTTCGCTCATCTTCTCCCCTCCTGTGCTATCCGTTACACGGGACGTTGACAGAGGGGTAGCTTCTGTTAATGAGACTATCGAAGCTCGACTAGAATTCGAAAACCGTGCTCCTCTGGGGGGCATAACAATTGATCAGATTATCTTCGAGGAAACTTGGTGGACTACCCACCTTGATTTGGTCGAGTCTAGTGGGGATGATAACGTAACATCGCTTGCACCTGGAGAGTCTGTTACCATAGTAAAGGTCTTCGAGGTCATGACCAACAATTCGGTTTTGATATCTCCTAGCCGTGAAGAGAATACATTCTCTTACACTTTTAGTATCGGTAATGATACCTTCACATCTTTCGCCGTTGCGAATGGCATCAGAATTGCGTTAAACGATCTAAAATCCTCAATCGTAGCTGAGGCTTCGAGTGACAAATCTTTCATCCCTATTGGAGGTACGATGAACACTACTCTTACCCTGAAGAATGTGGGAGCTAGAACTGCCTTTTCGTTAGATATTTTTCTAAATGATGAAATGGTCCAGAGCCTCCCGGCTCTCGCACCGAATCCTCTCAGGACCATCGAAATCTCTACAAACATTACCTCTAGCAATCTAAGGATAATGCAGAACCGATACACATGGAGAATTGACTGGGAAGAACTCGGAGAAATGTCATCTATTAGCTCCAACGTTCTGACGATTATTGACAATTATTCCAGGCCAGATGTTCCAAATCTCACCATCGAGAAGGGAGCCACTCAGAACGGCAGCTTGGTAGAGATAACGCTTCTGCTGAGCAATGATGGTGGACATGAACTACTGGACATCCTTGTTATTGATCAGCTTCCTCCTGGAAGTCAATACGAGGGGGGAAACCTTACGGAAGGTCCTGATAGATTGACAGCTTTAATCCCAACTCTGGGTCCAGGAAATTCCACTTTACTCAGCTATAGGTCGACCCTGGGGCAGAATGAAAATCTTGTTGCTCCCCCATCCTTAGCTAGATTCACACTGAACGACAAACCTTTCGAGGTTATTTCTAACTCGATTGTCGAACCTCTTTCTGTTTCCATTGTGAAAGAAATAAACACTAACCTTGCAATTTTGGCGTACAACTTTACCGTAAACCTTTCTCTAGAGAATCGCGGTCGGGAGACCTTGTACGATGTCAATATTTTAGGACTGGACTCTGCATTCCTAGTCAACGATGTGGCTGACAGGTTGAGACAATCGGAGCTCGCACCAGGCGACACGATAGAGTTTAGCTATCTTGTTCGCAGTTTCAGGGAAACCAATATCTCACTCTCTGAGGCCAGAGTAGAATTTGTTATGGGTGGGAAACTTCATACAATAACATCGGATACCCTACCCTTCCAAGTTGTCGACTCCCCTTCCGTTGAGATTAGAAGTGAGCCAGATCGGTCTGTCGAAAACAGGGCGTTTGAATTAATTTTGGAGATAAGTAATCCATCCGAACTTACTCTCAGATCTATCATTGTTAAGGGCGACGAGATAGCAAACCTCAGAGTCATCTCAGGCAGTCTCTCCGAGGAATTCTCCGAGATCGCCCCCGGCCAGACTGTCACTTTGAGGGCAACGGTGTCTGGACCAATACCAGGAAAGGATCTCGTCTATAGTCCTCAAATATCACATGTCTTCCTAGGCCAGAGAATAGAAGTCCCTGTCCAACCCTTTGACTCTTTTGTAGAGG
>JAPUKB010000093.1 GCA_027295865.1 Nitrososphaerota archaeon | reverse complement strand
AGCTTCCATCCCAGATTCTATAAGCGAGATCCCTACTACCGCTGTTATCCTTGACAGCATAAGCAAGAATCGCATCTCCTGATTTGAATTCATATTCGATATCAAATGGGAGAGCTGAATCATCCTTGGAAGTTTCTACCTCGCCAATCTCTTCTGTTAAGATGCAACTTCCTTGATCACACACATAGGCATTGAGCCGTTTATTATCCATTAGTGTTACAACTATGAATTCGTTTACATTAGTCGGACTATATGCCATCCTTACAGCCCATATTTTTTTTCCACCCTCCTCCAGCTCCTGTTCACCACCCCACACACCCCCTAGAAGCTCCCTTACTTTCGGAGATTCTATGCCGGAGCCTGTCTTTGATTTGTAAGAAAGTTCTGCTGGTGATCTTGAGCTGACCGAGAATCTTATGGCGAGGTCGTCGAGATTTGATGTGGTCCATACAGTATCATCAGTGACATCAATCGTATCGTTACCCTCATTGCTTGGGTCTCTTGTTGGTAACGAGTGGCTTGAGCTCGCGAAGCTTGCCCCTCCATCTTCGGAAATTTGAAGATGAAGGAATGTCTTTCCACTATTGTCCTCGAAATGTTCCGTTATTACTTTTACATAATTGATAACAGCATTCGCCGGAAGTACAATGCCAAATCCAGAGTAAACTACCCACTTCCCGGTTTCTTGGCTCCCTAACATAGAAGTTGGTTCCACCTCTCTGTACTTTCTGATCTTAAAGTCATCCATCCATCCAATTGATTGGCCTGCTATGAAAGAAACCTTCCCAGAACCGGATATCGACAAGTCAGTTCCGCTTACCCTCTCGACACCATCAATCCAGAGCTTTAGGTCATTATTCCAGACAGCAACTCCAAGTGTGAACCATTGCTCAAAGGGATGGTATTCGCTAGGAAGCGATATACATGTTATAGTCGTGGTTCTTGCATTCTTTGCCAAGCAGGGAGATCCAGAATAGTCACCCCCTGAGATATGGCCGGCATAGAATTCGTTGCTATTCGCCCACCTAAGTAGGAGACCATTTGTTGAATTTATTTCATAAGAGCCTGTGATCTTCATCTTCACTTCAGCATATACGTCCTTCTCGTCAATTCCATCTAACATCCATCCGCCCGAAAAATTGTTGTCGGCATCAAAGAATACTGCTAGCTCTACTGGATCCCAGTAAGGAAGAGATTCGGATATACCATGCCAGATGTTGGCATGTCTTCCAATATCGTAATTTGATGTTGTATTTGAGGAAAAGTCATCAAACCAGAGATAAATCTGATTTCTATCTGCAGGAGGGTTAGCTGCGCTCGCATGTCCATAATAAATGTAGTATGAATTATCGGCATCCCCGGCAGGAATATCTACTTGAATCTGGAACCAGATCTCCGTATTGACTGAATTGAATGGAGTCTCATTGATTCTATTAAGTTCGGTGTCAGCAGGAACATATACGATTCGAAGGTCATCTCCGTTTGGCAAGAATTGAGATCCTGTAGTATTGACATTGACTTTAACGGAATACCCTGTTGGAAGTACTGAACTAGATGGATTAGTTACGGTCATTCGTCGTCTGTAAAGATAGTTGGCATTCCACCAGTCCGACGGAAAGATCTCACCCTCGGCATGATTGTTGTCACTTTCAAATCCCCATTCAGGTTTTATCCAGCCATTGTTTATGGGGGTTGTCGTCGCCGGGTTGCTTATGATTGTGGTTCCCAGAGCGTGAGGAGGTGGAGGCCCTTCTATTGAGATTCTGTACGCGAACTTACCGATATCATCTAGAAGATCAAGATCTTTGAGAAGATAACCACCATCCGAGAAATTGGCGACCCCTATGAGCTGATTGATATGGTTAGCTACGTATGATGCGGTCTCCTCTAATTCGACCTCATAGGCTTTATCGCTTACAAAGCCACCAAAAGCCGTGAAGATATTAGCCATTACTAGCATCATGCTCAAAAGTGCTACTGTTCCTATGATGTGACTTATTACTGTTGGCATGATTACCTACTCCCACAGTTGCTATTTCGAATTGTGGTTACCAATATTGCAGATTTGATTTAGGAATAGTAAGAGAGTCGTGCAATTCAGCAAACGTCTTCGATGAAATGAGTCTAATTCTGAATTATCTTAGTTGAGCTGTAACATGAGTTACAGACAACATGCACAACAGTTACACGCATATATCGTGCCAGATGGGATCTTGTACTGTTTGATCGAGGCTAACATACAAAAGGTCATCTACGTATTATTTACATTGAACGGTCATGAACAGGCGAAATCGAGCCGTTTCACCAGTAATAGCAACGCTCCTCCTAATAGCAATTGCAGTGTCGGCATCTGTTTTCCTCTTTGGGTTCGTAACATCACAAGTACAAACACAAGGAGCTCAAGCGCAGACGCAGATTCGCATTGATAATATTGAGTTCTCCAAGAAAGATGGAAATCTAGTTTATACTAATATTACAGTGAGAAATTCAGGATCTGTAGACTCTAAGATCCAAGTAGTGTACATAACTCTACCAGATGCTACGGTAGTCAGGAAGGAAATGGCTTCAGGTAATGTCATATCACCTGGAACAACATTGATATTCGTCTTCTTCTTTAATTCGACAGCAAACGTCCTTGGTGGAGGCCAGGGTGGTTTTACCAGCCCCACTGATTCGCCTCAAGGAACCTACTTCAACACCAACACAGGCCTCAGCTGGCTGACCTCAACCTCATACAAGATTCGAATTGTGACAGACAATGGGTTCTTCGCTGAGGGTTCTTACACAAGTCCCATCCAGTAGAACGCAAGTCTGCAATTTCCACTAAGTGGCATCGGCGCATAGGGCTACGACTTATGACAGTAAGGAGTCGGCGAAAGACTCGGACGAGGCGAACTAGCGGTGTCGCCCCTATTGTCGCCTCCATGCTCCTTATTTCTATAACCGTGGGTGCTTTCTCTCTGGTTTGGGGAACAACTTCCTCATACCTGAGTAGCCAACGGCTCGGTCCATTGCAGCAGATGCGTGAGAGAGTTGTAATTGAGGAAGTTTACTTCTTCAATAATGCTACAGGCAGCTATGTTGGTGTATACTTTAGAAACTCAGGGAAGGTTGAATTAGTTGGTCAGGATATATCATTTAATGGCTCCATAATAGCCAACTCTAGTCCGTCAGAACTTTCTCTGCAACCTGGTCAAGCAGGATGGATTAATGCCTCCCTTGCGTGGTCTCCCGGAGAGAAATATACTGTAAGTGTTATTAGCGAAAGGGGTAGTCGGACAGAATCGATATACTTAGTCGGGGAGTGATAAGCAAGTCTGCTCGAGATTTATCCCATGCGCATCGAATGCGTTTGCACTAGGCGAGCAGACAAAACATAATCAACTAACCATCCTGAAAACTCATGATCTAGGAACCAATGATAGGATAGAGTGTCATATAATGTCCTCAAGGATTCGGAAAAACCAGTCACGGGCTAGAACGTTTCCGAGAAGAAGACGTGGACAAAAGCGCGGAGTCGCGACAGCAATTGGAGCGATACTCTTTTTCGTGATCGCATTTCAGATTATAGCATTTGTTTACGAAGTAAACCAAATTAGTACAGAGATGCTTGATTTTGATCTTCAGAAATCCAGAGAATCACTGGAGATTTCAGCGGTTGGCTTTAATGACTATTCACCCACTAGTATCCAGATCTCTTCAGGGCAGCTCTTATCCGGAAGTGTCGTTTCCCTAGAGTCCTCTGATTCGGATCGGCTAATACTGTCGTCAGAACAAACAATTAGTATCCTAACACCTACTAGCTACAACCTTCTCGGCTCAACTCTGTTGGTAAGTGGAGGCACATCAAACCTGGTTAGTGATGACGGAAGCTACATGCGATTTCGAAGCTTTATTTCGTCCATTTCATCCACAACACCAGCCAGAGCGTTCATATCATATAGAAGTGATACAGGTATAGGTACAAATTCGTCCAAGGGGAGTTCTTGGGACGGAGTCTCCTGGTCGGCGGAAGAGGAGCTTCCAACTTCAGGAAGTGATGTTCACTATGTCCGTTCAGCTTTCTCTCCCATTATCACTAGGTGGAATGAGAAGATAGTTGTTACATCCAGCGATGATGGGTACCTCGATGTGTATGTATGGGATGGGAATTCTTGGCTTGTTACGAATGACATAGGATTCATTGGGACAACAGCTGCTTCTTTTAGGCCATTTGACATCATCTATGAACGAGTCTCCGGTGACGCTTTGCTTGTATACGGAATCTCTTCGACCGATACGTCACGCGACTTAGCTTACAGGGTTTGGGATGGGGTGGTTTGGTCTACTGAGCTATATATCAACGATCCAGAAAGTTCTGATATCCAATACAATTGGGTTACTCTAGCCTCCTACCCACTCTCATCAGGGCCGGTTGATGAAATTGCAATGATATCTATCGACGGGACTGGAGATGATGCAAATGCCTGGATCTGGGATGGTAATGCCTGGGGGAACTATCAGGAATTGTCGACCAGCGTGGAACTGGTAACCATAGAGGGTTCATCTGTGGAATATGAGCAGATCTCTGGAGATGCCATGTTCATCTGGGCAGACAAGAAGGATCTGAAGAGCCGAAAGTGGACTGGTTCTTGGCAGTCCGAGCTACCAGACGTCTCTCTTGGGGGCGCAGGCAACGATGCGCGTTGGTTCTCCCTGAAGGCAGATCCAACATCAGATCAGCTCATGGCCGTGACTACCAATAAGAAAGACAAACTGCAGACCGCTTATTGGAGTGGGAGTGATTGGACCCTGGACGCTGAGCACGACAGTGACGTAGATTCGATAACAACCAGAGTCGCTGACTTCGAGTGGGAGCCCTCTGGGAATAAGGGATTGTTAGTTTGGGGAACCACCACGGGTTCT
>JAPUKB010000092.1 GCA_027295865.1 Nitrososphaerota archaeon | reverse complement strand
GTTATCAGAACCCTTGCACTTTCGTAGACCGCCGGACTATAAAGCATCTGACCTGTATAGAATCCTTCATTTCCCTCTATCCCGGAGCACATTCCTCCACGAGCCAGATCTCCGACAAACGACGGTTGCCCATTTGCTGAGTCTATGAAGACCATTCCGCAGTCAGGCGTAGGCATCATCAATTTTCGGTCGAAAAGTGAAACCCCTTCAAGGACACCTGAATCAAACGGACTGATTTCAGGAAAATCCGTAACGACCTGGGTCATGTTTACGGGAAATGCGTAGAACCAAATCGGTATACCGGTTTCAACTCTGTGGGAAAAAGCATTTAGGTTGTTACTAACCAAGTAAAGAACCCCATTCTCGGCTAGTGGTTGTGCTCGCACTCCAGGCTCTAATATTATTCCGGGTATGATGGGGGGAAGTACGAAGGCTGTTGTCCATGTGTCAGTCAGGGCTCCGATGGTGTCTTTTGTAATTTGGTTCTGAGGATTGTAGTTCGTAGCACGCCCGTCATAGTCCGGATATATCCAATTAAAGCCAAGGTCCCGGCCAGCTTGTCCAGACGCGAAAGGCAGAGAGAGGCTGGTTATAGAGAGAATAAAAACGAGAAATAGAGGAACAGTTTTGAAACTATTCAATTACGGACATTTTTGCCTCGACGAGTTTATAAAAGCTTAGCAGTCAAGGGATTTGTGGCCTTATTGGCTAAAAGACTGTCGTGCTTTGCCCATAGGTAGAACTTCGTCGACTCTAATGAGAATCGCGTAACCTGATTTTTCGGGATCTTTGCTTTTTTCAGTCTCGTTAATTCTGGACCAAATCTGGTCCTTAATCGCCCCATCTTCAACGATCTTTGCATTCCCTTTGAACCTGAAGCCTGTTCTGTCTGTGCTATCCCAACAAAGAACGGCAACGCGGGAATTCTCCCGAATGTTTTTCAGGTGAGTTCTCTTGCTTCTCTCCCAAAATGCTAACGAATTTTCGTCGAAGACGAACATGCTTCCTTTGAACCCAATGTTGGGCATTCCGTCCCTGGAAGAAGATGCGAGTGTGCAAGGATACTTCCTCAAGTATGCCTCGTCGACGACTTTACTTGCTGTAGCGGGAATAGACAATAAATCACTCTGTCTGTGGGTATCGAGCGAATATCCTCGCAATATCTTTGCAGACCAAGGTCATCTAATCTGATTCCACATCAAGGACTTCAATAGATCATCAAACCCCTTGCTTCCAGATCCGTATGGAGCTTGTTAACTGCGACAAAGATTTCCTTCTCCTTTTTTGCCCCCGTACATACAAGCTTGCCACTAGCAAATACCAGGAAGACTGCTCTCGGGTCGCTTACGCGGAGAATAACACCTGGGAACTGCTCAGGCTCATACATTGCTCTGGGGAGCTGGCGTGCAACTTCTTCTAGGTGTATTGTCCCCCCAAGGTCTACAGAAGCAACAATGTTCTGCACCTCAACGCTGGGCTCACCCTTGACCTTGATCCCACCCGCTCTGAGTTTCTTCACTACAGTCTTGATCGCCAGAGCTGCCATTTCCTCTGATCTCGAACCTGTGCAAACCATCTTACCAGTCCTAAAGATGAGAGTCGATGTCTTTGGCTCCTTTACCCTGAAAACAAGACCAGGAAATCGATCTGGGTTGTATTCAGCATGTGGAAAGTTAGTAACGATTTGATTCAGATCAACTGTCTGATTCAGGTTACCGGTGGCTACTACGTTCTCTATGCTGATGATCGATTTTGTTTTTGGCAACGGAGTAAGATGGGCGCATAATCCCTATTTATATAGGTAGGGCGTCGAGTTGGAGAAATAGTCTTAATCTTTCGAAACAATTTCGAGGGAGTATTTGATCTGAACACCAAAGAGTATATTACTCAAGTCTACTCCAACTCATGGAAGAACAGCGATTGTTGTTACCGTTGAAATATTGGACGGGAATCCCCGCGTCATTTCGGGATAATACCCTTATAGCACTGACATTGTTGATCAAGTAATGGTAGAAACCGCTTTTGGTCTGGACCAGATTCTAGGATTCATCTGGCTCCCGACATTCATTTTCCTGATGTTCTATGGTCAGAGAATTCAGATCTTCATGATGGTAAGGAAGGTGGGAAAAAGCCTCGTGAAATTGGAGAATATGAAAACGGACGCCAGAGTGAAGGTCACCGACGCCCTCTCTGAATACAACCCAGATAGGAAAGTCGTCCAGGAGAGACTCGATCGACTTCTGCAATCCTTCGTAATTCCGCCCGTTTCATTGGATCCAAAGGGAGTGATGCTGAAGCTCGAGCATCTCCTGGATACACAAGAGGACGCACTTAGGGACGAGCTAGAGTTGGTGGCGAAAGACGCAGACGATGTTCAGCTGAGCAAGCTGGAGAACCAGGTCGAAGTAGCACTTGGGTTAAATGTGATGTTCAAGATTGTGAGGCACTTTTACCTTAGCGGTAAGAAAAGTGGGAGTGCATTTGTTATCGCCCAGATTCAAATGCTCCTTCCATTTATAATAGAGCAGGCGGAGGCCTATCATGCAGCTCTCCCATCCCTTCGGTCTGGGAAGCCGATTGGAGACGGTATGGGGCCCATGATCGCATCTCGACTCGCAGGCGACGCGAAGAGCCATGAGATTGTAAAGGATACCATAATGGCTGAAACAACTTTGGACGGCAGGAAGCTATTGATCGTTAAGGCAAAAGGACCCGGTGGGAAGGTAGGGAAGCCTGGCGAGGCCATTCGGAAACTCCTTGACGAGAATAAAGACATCTCACTCGTTGTCACCCTAGATGCTGCGCTGAAATTAGAAGGGGAAACTAGCGGAGAGATTGCTGAAGGTATCGGAGCTGCGATCGGAGGGCCAGGTGTTGAGCGGTACAAGATAGAGGACGCATCGACTAGGCACGAAGTCCCAATGATCGCGCTAGTAGCTAAGATGTCTGAAAAAGAGGCGATAACCGGAATGGAGGAAGGATTACTGAAATCGGTCGATAGATTAATGGAACGCTTCAAGGCCACCATGCTCTTGCACTCAAAGGAAAAGGATAAGATCATAGTAGCTGGAATCGGCAACACTCTTGGTGTGCCGTAGGTAGCACTCTACGGTCGGATCAGATCAGAGATCCCGGCTGATACTAAAAGGAACGAAGTCAGCAGCAGAAAGAAGCCGAAGACCAGATCAAAGATGGTTGCATCCGCAATCTGGACAATCAGAAACTGGGATGATATTATTCCGAGGATCCCAGCGATTAGGAAGAACCCTAAAACTTTACGTGTCGATCGGGGCACATTTGTTGTCTCCCTGGCTAGAGAATTAAGGTTTTGGCTGATTTGATCTGCTCTCTTGGCTGAGCTTCTCTGAGATCAGCTTTCTCAGCAGAGCATGATCAGCCCGCCCTCGGGTCTCCTTCATCCCTTGCCCAATTAGGAAATCAATCACCCTCGGATCATGACGAGCTTCTTCGACTGCTCCTGAATTGCGGGCGAAAACTCTTGTAACTATCTCTCGAAGCGATGGCTCATCCATCTCGTTTTCAATTTCAAGATACTTTCTTGGGCTTTCCCCGACGGGGAGAATCTTCATCAGAATTGACTTCGCAACGTTATCGTTTATCTTTCCATCGGCCAATTCCTTGGCCAACTCAGCGAGATGGGATGGATTGATTCCTATCTCTTTGAAATCCAGACCTCGCCTCTTCAAATAGCCAGGAATATCAACTGCCAACCATCCTCCGATAATCTTCGGTGAATATTGAAGCAAGATTACTTCTTCAAAGAAGTCTGCCATGGCCTTTTCACTCGTGATAATCTTAGCTACCTCATCGGACACTTTGAATTCGTTTACGAATCTTGCCCTACGTTGATCAGGCAGCTCAGGCATAATTGCTTTCAGCCTGTCGATTAGATCGCGCGATACTGTAACGGGAGAAAGGTCTGGCTCTGGGAAATACCGATAACCCTCCTCTTCTTCCTTCACTCTCAGAGTAACGGTGACTCTCCTGACTTCATCCCAATGCCTCGTTTCCATTACCCCTCCGGGCAATCTTTTCTGTCTTGTAATTTCAAAGTTCAGTGCCCTATCTACTTCCTTGAATGAAGAAACATTCTTTATTTCTACCCTCTTACCGCCCGCAAGAGATATGTTCGCATCGGCCCTAATTGCCCCTTCTAAAGATCCATCAGAAACTCCAATATGTTCTAGAATCGACCTCAACTTAAAGAGGAACTCTCTCGCATGTCTGGGGTTCTTCAGATCCGGCTCGGTCACTATCTCGGTGAGTGCGATGCCGGCCCGATTATAATCAACAAGAGCATACGGAGAAGTAACAATATTTCCGTCGTAACTAAGCTTTCCAGGATCTTCCTCGATTTGGATTCTCCTTATCCTAACTCTGCCTTGCCAAGAATCCAGGAATCCATTGTGTGCAATCGGAACCCCTCCAGCTTTGTCGTACTGTGTTATCTGGAAATTTTTTGGAGTATCGGGATAGAAGTAGTTCTTCCGAAAGAAGTTAGTAACAGGGGGGATCTCACAGTTCAGCGCCAACGCGATCTTCAATGCAGACTCTATCACTTTCGCGTTGAGTCTAGGGAGAGAACCAGGAAGGCCCATGCAGATCTCACAAATAACAGAATTTGGCTCATAGTCTCGATAATTCGAAGGGCAGGAGCAGAAGAGTTTAGTTCTCAAAGAGGTGATCTGGCAGTGGACCTCAAGTCCAATCTTGATCCCAAGATCGCTATCTAGTTCCTGACGCATCTCACCTAGCTACTCCTCCACGATGATATTTTCTCTACCATTGATCCGATCTTGAAGATTATATCTTCCCTAAAGGGTGGTGCCATGATCTGGAGACCGATGGGAAGAGAGTCAGCCGATCCACATGGAACAGAGATGGCCGGTAGACCAGCCATATTAGCAGGAACGGTATCGATATCAGTCATATACATTGCTAAAGGATCACTTGTCTTTTCACCAACTTTGAAAGGAAGGGTTGGCATGGTTGGCCCAATTAGAGCGTCAAATCGCTTGAATAACTTCTCAAATTCGCTTCGAATAATCGTCCTAACCCTTTGCGCCTTGAGATAGAACTCATCAATATATCCGGCGGAGAGCGCAAAGGTACCCATAATGATCCGCCGTTTTACCTCGGACCCGAATCCATCACTTCGATCTCGAATGAAAAGACTACTCCAGTCTCTCGCTCCCTTCTTGTCTTGAAGACCATATCGCAGTCCGTCGAAACGTGCCAGATTGGAGCTCGCCTCAGACATGGCGATAATATAGTATGCTGGGAGAGAGTACTTCAACGACTTGACCTGTGTCTCTTCTACAAGGGCACCCTCCTCCTCGAGAGCATGGATCGTTTTCCAAACACTTTTTGTAACGCGTCCATCGGTCCCCGGGCCAAAGAAGTCACTCGGAATCCCAATCCGTATTCCATCAATATCAGCATCCAGTTCCTCAATGTATTGCGCTTTTCCCTTACCCACACTGGTTGCATCCCTTGGATCTTTTTGTGTGATACAATCCAGCAATAATGCAGTTTCTCTGACCGTTTTTGTGATCGGGCCTATCTGCTCCAAGCTATTCCCGTATGCTACGAGGCCAAAACGGCTGACCAGACCATAGGTTGGCTTCAGTCCGACAAGTCCGCAGAACGACGCGGGGCACCTGATAGATCCTCCTGTATCGCTTCCTAGAGCCACATCAGCGATCCCGGCAGCCACGGCAGCAGCACTTCCGCCAGATGAGCCACCTGGGACTCTACTCTCGTCGTATGGATTGCGGGTTGGACCGAATGCACTAAACTCTGTAGACGAACCCATTCCAAATTCATCCATATTCGTCTTCCCTACAACTATGGCTCCCTCATCGACTATCTGAGAGACCACTCCGGCGTCATACGTAGGAACGTAGTCCTCTAGGAGCTTGGACCCACACGTAGTCCTTATTCCTGCGGTTGAAATATTGTCCTTGACTGCGATGGCAACTGAAGTTAGTCTAGCATCTCTTTTAGGATCAGCTTTCTCTGCCTGAACCCTTGCTTGGTCTTTCGAGACAGTGATATAGGCGTTCAGAGCGACCTTGTTCCTGATCTCATCGAACAATCCCTCAAGCCGATCAGTGAGCCTCGAGATCTTGGGTCCCGCCTCCCTCAGAGTATTCCTGGTGATTTAACAAACCTCCCTTTGCGAGAGGGGGCCAGCGCAAGAATGTCTTCAGGGTCGCACTTCACCGGCTTGTCTTCTCTAAGATCGTCATTCCCTTCGACAGCTAAGCTGAGGGTAGGGTCAACTCCAGAAGTATCAAGCTCTCCTAGTAACCTAAAGTAATCGAGGACCATCGATAACTCATTGCTCAAGGATTCTTCTTCAGCGGGAGATAGCTCAATCTTGGATAAGTTTGCGTAACGTCTAACCTTCTCAGGCTTCAGTTTTTCATTTCCGCCCAATTTCCATTCCTCTACGGCGTAAGCCTATGTTGATCTCTTGGGAAAATGGTTACGTCTCGTACGTTACTTTGATTAGCTAATATCATCAAAAGTCTCTCCACTCCCAGACCGAACCCAGCGTGTGGTGGCATTCCATAATCAAAGACTTTAAGATGATATTCAAAACTATTGGGATTCAAACCCTTTTCTCTTAATTTCGTTTCTAGCTCATTCTTTGAACTGACTCTAGTGCCTCCCGATGCTATTTCTAAAGGACCTGACATCAGATCAAACGATTCTGTGAGCTCACCTTTTGACTGTATATAGAATGGTTTCCCTTTTGCAGGCCAGTCGGTGATGAAGTAAAAAGACGGAAACTCTTTTCCTAATATGCCTAGGGATTCGCTGGAGAAGTCGTCCCCCCATTCAATTTCAGAATCATGGCTCTTAACTATCTCAATCGCCTTATCGTAGGCCAATTCGGGTATTTCCTGTATCGGTCCTTTATCCTTAAGGCCCAAAAATGAGAGTTCTTTCCCGCAAGTAAGGTGAATATGCGACCTAATTTCTCTCATGAGATCCTCTAGTGTCCTAATTATGTCCCTGTAGTCGACAAAGGCTTCTTCTACATCGAGTGAAAGAAATTCACTTAGGTGATGAAGTGTTCTGCTCCTTTCTGCTCGATATGCGTTTGCAATTTCGAAGACCTTTTCAAGAGAGAGAACAAGCTGTTCCTTGAAGAGTTGCGGACTCTGCGTAAGAAATGCTTCCTTATCATAATATAGGAGTGGAAAAAGTGCTGATCCTCCTTCCGTTGAAGTCGCGATAATTTTTGGTGTGTTAACTTCTGCATATCCTCTTTTTTGGAAAAATTCCCTGACCTTAATCAGGGTCATCCTTCTCACTTTGAAAATGGCTCTTGCTTCGGGTCTCCTTAGAGCCAGAGCTCGGATGTCGAGAAGCTTGTCTATTCTGGGTATCTTAGTTCCTTGTAGCTGGAACGGAGGAGATTTCCTGGCGACAGCCAGCACCTTCATCTCGATTGGTTGGATTTCAACGCCGTTTGGAGCTTTGTCCATCTTCTTCACCACACCTCGTATTCCGATCGAGGAATGATCCGAAACGTCATCTAACGCGTTAACCAAGGCCTCGGAGGCCAGGTCCTGCCTTACGGTTAGCTGGATTGACCCTTCCTTATCATACATGATGATGAAGATGATTCCTCCGTGTCGCCTGATACCTGCCACCCATCCGAACAAGGTGACCGTCTTTCCCTCAAGAAGGGGTGTAACCTCTGCCGTGTATTTTGTGCGTCTCCACTCCCCTAAACTATCCTCCCCAGGTTCCACTTTAATCGACGACACATGTCAGGAGATATATCTATTCTTACGATACTCGGATCATTGTGTAAGGCTGTCCATGTCTTACAAGAAATCTCCGAGTAACTTAGACCGAAAGAACTATCTTTCCATATTGCTGCCTGCTTTCCATTAGATCATGAGCCCTTGCCGCTTCAGCAAGAGGAAAAACGCTATCTACAATCGGTCTTAATTTACCCTCATTGACAAAGTGGATTAATCGTAAGAGCTCCCCCTTCGACCCCATAAACGACCCAAGGATCGTAAGCTGCCTCCTATAGAGCTGCCTTACATCTGTAAAAGCATCGGCCCCGGATGTCGCTCCGCAAGTCACAATCCTGCCTCCATGAGTCAGAGATTTGAGGCTCCTCTCCCAAGTCGCGGCACCAACATGGTCAATTACTATATCCACACCCTTACGATTAGTGATTTCACGAGTCTTCTCGGAATAGTCCGTCCTGGAATGATCCAGTGAAAAATCGGCTCCAGCCTCCTTTGCCTTGGCAGCTTTTACATTACTTCCAGTGGTAGCAATGACTATCGCTCCGTATAGCTTCGCGATTTGCACCGCGGCACTTCCCACTCCACTCCCCGCAGCAACAACAAGTACAGTTTCGCCCATCTTTATCTTGGCTCTCCCAACAAGCATATGCCATGCAGTAAGAAATGTTAACGGCAACGCGGCGGCCTGCTCGAAGGACAAGTTCTTTGGCTTCGGAATAACATTCTCTCCTGGGACAGAGACATATTCAGCATATCCTCCATTCCGATCATATCCACCTATGATGCTGTACTCGGAACAGAAATTATCACTTCCAGTAAGGCAATATTCACACCTGCCGCAGCTTATCCCCGGTGAAACGATTACATTATCTCCCTCCGAAATGTTCTTGACTAGTCCCCCCACTTTGCTTATCTCTCCTGAGATGTCAGCCCCAAGAATATGGGGCAGTGAGACAGCTACGTTGCGAAGCCCGGCACGGATCCATAAATCTAGATGGTTTATGGATGATGCTCTGACCTTCACCAGAACTTCATCATCCCTAACCGTTGGATCAGGAAAGTCTCCATACCTTAACACCTCGCTTTTCCCGTGTTCGTTGAAAGATACAGCTTTCAATAGGCCGAATTAACAGGACACGATTATTATGCCTTCTTAGGGGGATAGAAATAAAACACCAGCTTCAACAAGCCTTAGCGTTGTCTGAAGAGGAAGGGAAGAGATCTGAGCAGAGAGGGGTAATAATTACAAGTGCTCTCCCTTATGCAAATGGTGAAATTCACCTGGGACATGTACTCTCTACATATCTTCCCGCAGATATCTTTGCGAGATTTAACAGACTAAAAGGGCTTGACGTGGTCTTTACATGTGCGACTGATGACTTTGGAACTCCTATCCTCTTGCGAGCCGAGAAAGAGGGCAAGCGGCCTGAGGAATACGTAGAATATTGGCATCAAAGGGACCTGAGAGACTTTAACGAGACTGGAATTGTATTTGATCTCTTTCATAAGACTAGTTCAAAGGAGAATATCGAGCTAGTCCAGCATTTCTTTACCCTTCTCCACGATAAGGGGCTCATATACGAGAATGAGATAACACAGATGTATTGCGAGTACGATAAGAAGTTCCTCCCTGACAGATATGTGGTCGGCACATGCCCCTATTGTGGGGCGATCAATCAGTACTCTGATGGTTGCGAAAACTGCGGGAGAGCTTTTACTCACACGGAGATTCTGGAACCCAGGTGTGCGATTTGCGGCCGTCCACCAATAATGAAGTCCAGTTTACATTACTTCTTTAAGCTATCAGCATTCTCGCAGCGACTTCGAGACTGGCTCAACAACAACGAAAATTTGCAGAGCGAAATTAGAAACTACGTGGGACGATGGATCGATGACGGCTTGAAGGATTGGGACATTACAAGGGATATTAATTGGGGTGTGTCAATCCCGCTTGAAGAAGCAAAGGGCAAAGTCTTGTACGGATGGTTTGACAATCACCTTTGCTACATCTCCTCGACGCTCCTATACTTGAAGAATAGGGGGATAGACGGGAAAGCTTTTTGGAATTCCTCGCAGATATATCACTTCATAGGCAAAGATATCGTCTACCATCACTTCCTGTTCTTGCCTGCCATGAGGATGGCTGCCGAGGAGTACAAGGTCCCTGAATTCATTCCTGCGAGAGGTCATCTAATGCTAAAGGGAGAGAAATTCTCTAAGAGCAAGGGTTGGTACATTGGTCTTCGTGAATTCTTGGAAGTATTTCCAGCAGACTACCTGCGCTACTATTTTTCGAGAATCACGTCGTACGACCAATCAGACGTGAATTTCGATTGGGATGATTTTGCGGCTAAGATAAATAATGAGCTAGTGGCGAGTATCGGGAATTTCATACATAGAACTCTGAGCTTCATAAACTCACGATTCAAAGGAAAGGTTCCTGAGCTAGGAGAACTCACAGGGGAGGATTTGGCGTTCATTGAGAAAATAAAAAATATTCCAATCCAGGTCGGCGAGCTGCTTCAGAGAAATGAGATGGATAGAGGAATGGGAGCGATTTTGGAATTCTCAGGTGCATGCAACCAGTATTTTCAGCACAAGTCTCCATGGGCTAACACAAAAGAAAGTTTCACAACCCTGAACATCTCTGCAAATGCCGTAAGGACTCTCTCGATACTACTCATGCCATATTTGCCCCTTTCAATGACCAATCTTCTCGGCCAGTTCAATCTTTCGACCCCGTCGCTGAGTTGGGAGAACGCAGGTCTCCTCGAAATCCCCGTTGGCCACGAGATCCAGGCTCCGACCATCCTCTTTAGGAAAGTTGAGAAAAGTGAGATTGTTAAGCGAAAGAGCCTTCTTGGCAAAGCTGGGAAATGAGAAGTCTTATGAATGGTTTCTTTAGCAGGAAAAATATTGTCGACAGTACCATTTGACGATTTCATCAAGTTAGACATCAGGGTGGGGAAGGTAGTGGAGGTAGACGCTGTGCCGGGGGCCAAGAAGCTGATTAAGGTGAAGGTGGATATTGGCGGGGAAATCAGGCAGACTGTTGCAGGTCTTGGTCAGCACTATCAATTAGAAGACTTGGCAGACAAGGAAGTAATCGTCGTAACGAACCTCCAACCGCGGAAGATTTATGGTATCGAGTCAGAGGTAATGCTTTTGGCTGCTATTTCAGGCGATGATGTTAGCCTTCTCCAAACGGATAAGAAATCTCGGCCGGGTGCCAAAGTAGGGTAAAACCCGGAAAGAAATGTGATAACCTACAAGAGGTCGAAACCCTTAAGAGACATTTGGGAATAGCCCATTAGAATGACAAGCGAAAGAATCTTCAAAATCATATATGCTACTAGGGGTCCTCAAGGAGAGAGACAGCTCATCGAATATAGGAGCCGAAAGACGATAAATGAGGCTGCAAAGTATGCCTACGAGACGATCAAGCTCCTTAAGGAGACCTTTGGAGTACCGGTTCAGGTCAAGACCATAGAAGAGACCGGATATTCCCCCGCAGAGAAAGGTCAAGCATAACTTAACTCGATATGCAATAGGCTGCTGCAGCCCTGCAGCATTAGCCTTTTTGTTTATAGCCAATAAAAACTCTACGAGATATATGGAGTTTGAGAGAGTCAAAGGGAAAGCAGAAAAATGCAAATCTTGTGGCAAAGATGAGGCCAAATTCTTAAAAGATTATTTATTCCTTCTTCCTGTTGCAGCTCCTGATACCGGGAAGGAAATAAGGTTTGGAGGTAGAGGGGAGTTTATGCATGTCAAGGTTAAGCAGTGTAAAAGATGCAATTTTCTTGAGATGTACCAAGCAACTTTAGAAGAACAGAATGAATACGCTACGGGCAGAGAGATTACCCCTACCAAGTTTGCTGCAATGCCAAGACATTAGTTAACTCGGAAACTTAGAACCCTAGTGGTTAATTATACTCCTAAATTGAGTTTATTCTTGATTTCCTGCATATCCTTGTCGATGTGATGGTAAGCCTCGAGCATTAGCTCCATTAGTTTCCTATGTGTTTCTAAATTCGCAACCTCCGAGTTCCAGAGTGGCTTCAAGTTGTCATCACGTAGGGAGTTTACCATATTCCCCATTTTTTTGATGTCCTGATCTATTACTCTCCTTGATTCCTCCATTACTTCATCAAATTTGATGAGGAATTGGTGAAAATCTGACATGGATTTGGGTGTGCCCCAGAGTAATATATCTCTGCTGCAGCCCTCCAGCACTCTCCCGGATGGTTTACTTGATCTTCTCAGCCTGGAGCTCTTACTTCTTATCCAACCTTAAATTGCCGAATTTCACCATTGTCCAAAAGGTGAACAACCCATTTCTGGGTTCTGAT
>JAPUKB010000091.1 GCA_027295865.1 Nitrososphaerota archaeon | reverse complement strand
AGAGAGTCTTCGGACGCTGCCTCGGACTCTACTAACTCCAAGGTTATTCGTGACGCAATAATGATAGGGTTGGGATTAACTGGTGTAATTGCCAGCTCATACTATATCGTAGATAGTGCAGTTGCACTCGCTAACATCTTCAATGTCTCAGAATTGTTCATTGGCTCCGTAATAATAGCTATCGGCACAAGTTTACCGGAGTTATCAATCACACTTGCCGCAGTGCTCAAGAAACAGAGAGGACTTGCAATCGGAAATGCAATTGGGAGCGGCTTCACCAACCTAACACTAATCTTCGGTATCCTTCTACTGATTTCTCCTATAGAAATCATGATTGGGGGTTTCATCATTCCGATAATATTCACCATCGCGCTGAACATATTCCTGTGGATCTTCCTCGTATCCAGGAAACTAAATGCAACGGGGTCGGGGTTTCTTGTATTACTATACGCTGTATTCCTTTTCTCTACCCTTAGCCTGGGATTCTGAAAAAAGATACTATTCCTGGATCTTATTTTTTAGCCACGATGCAACTTCATTCATTACCTTGGATCTACTTACATCAATCACCGGTATCTCGAGACCCTGAACACGAATCTTATCTTCGAATTTTTTCATCTCTGAGAATGCGACTGAAGCCCAATGCATTTCGCCTTCAAGGTACTTCTCGATCATAATATCGGTATCGGAGTATGCTGGCAGCGGGATGTAAACCACGCCCTCTGCCCAGTTTAGGGCAATAGGATGACCCGTTGCGGCAGCTAATCCAACCACCGTTGCTAAATCATCAATATTGTTATAGAAAATGGATTCCCCCAATACCAGTCTCTTCAGTGGTTTCTCAATAATTTCGACCATGACATGACCGCAGCCTTAACCGATCGCTCTTAAGTTTACCTGATTCGTTGCCAGAGCTACCATAAGCCTTCGACATCTTGCTCTGAGTATAGTTCTTATGCGCAACTATTTATCAGAAGCCAACACTATCATCTACCTGAATGCATAGAAACAGACTTGCTGACGAAAGCAGTCCATATTTGTTACAGCACTCGAATAACCCGGTAGATTGGTACCCTTGGGGAGATGAAGCGTTGAGCAAAGCACGGGAAAGTGACAGGCCAATATTCCTGAGCATCGGGTACTCTGCGTGTCACTGGTGTCACGTGATGGAAAAAGAATCTTTTGAGGACGAGAAAATCGCAAAGTTCATGAACGAAAATTTTGTAAATATTAAGGTAGACAGGGAAGAACGCCCCGATCTGGATGCCGTCTATATGGAGGCGGTCCAAGCTTTAACTGGAAGTGGGGGTTGGCCAATGACGGTCTTCCTAACTCCCGATGGAAGGCCCTTCTTCGGAGGTACCTATTTTCCACCCGAGGAACGATATGGCATGCCGTCGTTCAGAAAAGTCCTAGAGAGTGTATTGGAAACATATACACGAAAACGAGGAGAGGTTGAGACTAGTGCAAAGGAAATCTTCAATACTCTCAGAAATAGAACTACGAAGCTGTCAAGCACTGACCTCGATATCCTTCCAATCGAGAATGCTTTTCTGCAGTTAACTGATACTTTTGATAAGTTCAATGGTGGCTTTGGCAGGCCTCCAAAGTTCCCTCAGCCGATGATTCTGGAGCTCTTGATGCGGATCGGAATGAAGGACGGTTTCAAGCATGCGAATAAAATGGTGGAGCTGACTCTCATTAAGATGGCCAGGGGAGGCATTTTTGACCAGTTGGGAGGTGGGTTCCATAGGTATTCTGTTGACTCGCATTGGCTCGTGCCTCACTTTGAGAAGATGCTATATGATAACGCTCTCCTGGTTGGCATTTACCTCCACCAATTTCAGATTACGCGAGGCAGCCTCTACAAGGACATTGTAGAGCAGACGCTTGATTATGTCCTCAGAGAAATGACACATCCCTTAGGTGGGTTCTTTTCTACCCAAGATGCCGACGCTGAAGGAGTAGAAGGAAAATCATACGTCTGGAGTAAGCGTGAGATATCTCAACTTCTCGGTGACCATAACAGTTCGACCTTCTGCGAATATTTTGGCGTAACGGAGAATGGAAACTTTGAAGGGAAGAATATAATGAGAATCACAAAAGAAGATGGCCAAGTCGCAGCTTCTTTGGGAATTGAGCTAGATGAGCTTAGGAATATCATATCCAGTGGTAAGAAGATCTTGCTAAGAGCTAGGGAGAAGAGAAAACAACCACAGCGAGATGAGAAGATTCTCACATCTTGGAACGGTTTAATGCTCTCAAGCCTAAGTGAATCATCCAGTACTCTGGGTGATGAAAGGTTTCGGATTGCTGCTGAGAAAAATGCGACGTTCATATTCAGTCATTTGCGCAAGAACGGGCGTCTCCTCCATAGTTGGAAAGACGGGGAGGCGAAGGTGGATGGTTTTTTGGAAGACTATGCTTTTCTTGCGAATGGGCTTATCGACCTCTACCAGACAACTTTTGAACCGAGGTGGTTGGGGGAGGCTACTTCGCTCGGAGAAGAAATCATAGACCTCTTTCAGGATAAACAGAGTGGAGGCTTTTTCGACACATCAATTAACCATGAAAAGCTCTTCAAAAGGCCAAAAAGTTATTTTGATTCAGCCGTTCCTTCCGGGGGATCTGTTGCGACCCGTCTCCTTCAAAGGTTGTTTGCGTTCACCGCAAAGGAAGATTTTTCAGAATCGTCGAGATCTGCTCTGAAATCCGCTAGCAATTATTTTGAAAGCTATTCTACGGGTATGGCTAACTGGTTGCTAGCATTAGATTCTTATCTGAATCCCCCTCGGGAGATTGCCATAGTGGGAGATCCTCTTGAGAAAATGTCTCTAGAAATGCTGTCTGTTTTGCGCCGAAAATATAGACCTAATATGGTTGTGGCCTTCCAGCCTGACGGAAAGGACTATTCAGAAACTATTCCGTTGCTCAAAGGTAGATCGTCTACTCAGAACTCTGCCACTGCGTATATATGCAGGAACTTCATTTGTGAGATGCCTATCTCCGATGCTACGGTTTTTGAGTCAAGACTCTCTGATCAATAAAACTGCCGAAACCATCTTCTGTCCTGCAGAAAGAAGGTGAAGATTTGTTGGAGGATCCATACTTTAGTAGACTCCTCTGGTACATCATTGCAGGAACTCGAGGAGGAGTTAACAGAGCTAAGATCTTGAAGTATCTTATCGATAGACCCTACAATAGCAATCAATTGGCTAATCTACTCTCTATACAATACAAGACTGTCCAGCATCACCTGAAGGTTATGGTGAGCAACGGGATGGTCTCTAAATCAGAGGGGACTAGCTACGGAAGTGTTTTTTTCTTGACCCCTCTTATGGAGAATCACAAGCATGTTCTGGATAAGATTTGGGAAAAAGTGCGGCAAAAGGAATTAAGGGTGGACACCAAAGAGGAAGGAAGATACTAATGTCACAGATGATGGATCTTGGTTCTGTACTCGCTGTACTGAACATTGTACTTCTACTAGGCCTGTTATTTATCTACGGACGGGCCTACGGATCGATAAGGTCCTACTTCACACTGGGACTTTTACTCTTTGCCTCGCTGTTCTTATTTCAGAATGTCATTGCGGCGTACTCCTACCTGGCAATGGCCCCTCTTGTGCAGGGAGCCGCTTCTACCTACATCCTCGCAATAACTGCTGTTCAAGCGCTAGGACTTTCTGTCCTCCTGTTCGTCACTTGGCGCTCTCATTAAACATTAACATACACCTACCTCAAGATTCAACTTATTGGGTTTCGAGAATCAGTCCCCGAAATGGACATTCGTTTTTATTGGGATTTCCGTCATTGCATTCATAATTCAGCAAACAACTACTCTCTGGAGGGCTCTTGCTTTTTTCCCCTCGCTAGCGTTCAGGGCGCCATGGATGTTTGTTACATCAATCTTTCTCCATGCTAATCTGTCCCACCTTTTCTTCAATATGTTCGCCCTGTTCTTCGTCGGAATATATTTGGAGAGGATGGTAGGTCGAAGAACCTTCTTCACAATCTTTCTAACGTCAGGGATAATTGGGAATCTGGGGTATCTAGTTACCGCATCAAATCCACAGGTGCCTGCAATTGGTGCGTCTGGGGCCGTATACGGAGTAATGGGAGCGCTTGCGGTGATAGCGCCATTCCTCCTAGTTTACGTTTATGGTTTCCTCCCGCTTCCTATGATACTGGTCGCGGTTCTGTACGGACTCGCTGATTTCGCCGGTCTCTTTGTACCCTCGGGAATTGCTAATGGCGCACACCTTGGAGGCATGTTTGTGGGGGCTTCATACGGAGTATATCTACGGCGGATCGCCAGAAGAATAACCGTCTGACCCCAAGTTAAACCTAAATTAGAATGAAATTAAACTCTGTAACATTTAGAATAATCATTAGGCCATAAGCGATACTCAAGGACCCTGCAAAAGTATTGATGACCATTTGAAGTCTACTTTTCTTCATGGATGATAGCAGCGCGGATGTCATTACAAATCCAAAGAGAATCATTCCAAGCATGACTCCAATGGTAAAGAGTGCTACTGCCCCCAAGAGTGCTTGGAGGGAACCGAGACCTAATCCCACGATAAAAATTAAGATGAGTTCATCATTGCTTGCTAGGCCTTGAACGACGCCAACTCCAAGAAGAGGAGCGTGCAAATGTATTCTGCCGAGGCGATGTGTGTGAATGTGACTGTGGGTCTTGCCCCCAAGATGGGTATGATCGTGCTCATGGACAAGTGGAGAGCGGGCTCCAAGAAGAATACCGAATAGTCCAACACCAATCAGCATTACAGCAACAACAAACTGGAAGTTTCCTAGGATCTCAATAAAGGCTCGTGATCTTGTCCCCAAGACAAAGAGGAATACGGCAATTGCTGCTGCTGTTAGCATGTGTCCAACTGCCCAACTTATTGTCATTCCAGAAGTTTCTCGAAAGCCCTTGCTTCGGGTTAGGAAATTCGACACCGCCAATAAATGGTCGGCATCGTAGGCGTGTTTGAACCCCAGAGAAATTGCAAGTAGTGGAAAGAGAAATATTCCGAGGTCCAATGCCCCCATCGAACCACAGGTCTTTCTTAAAGTCTAGCTAAGTAGGTTCATAGGCCATATTGATGCCTTGGGACAAAAATGTTAATTTAAAAGTGTCTTCTCAATACCATGATGAATTCATTCTCAGGCTTCCCGAAACAATCTTTTCGGTTCTTCAGAGAGTTGTCCGCTAACAACAACCGCCCATGGTTCTTGGATCATAAGGAGGAGTATGAAAAAAACGTTCTCGAACCTGGGGCAGCTTTCGTCCGGGCTTTAGGTACCCGTTTGCAGACCTTGGCAAAAGATATTCACTTCGATACCAGAACGAATGGAACCGGATCCATAAAACGCATTCATCGTGATCTTCGATTTAGTAGAGATAAGACCCCGTATAAGACTAATCTCGGAATCGTCTTTTGGCAGGGGGAGAAGAAAAAGAAGAATGAGAACCCCGTGTTCTGGTTCCGTTTGGACGCAAAAGACGCCATTTTCTTTGCAGGAATGCACGAGTTTCCCAAGCCCCTGCTCAGAGCGTATAGGGAAGCCGCAGCAGATGAAAAGGCGGGCGGAGAGTTACAGTCAATCCTCGATACGATCAGCAAGAAAGGAAAATATGAATTAGGGGGTCAGAATTTCAAACGCATTCCCTCTGGCTATGATCCTTCGCACCCTCGTGAGAATCTTCTTAGGTATAACGCTCTTTATGCCACGTCGCCTCGGATCGACCAAACGGCCGCCGGATCTGGCGCCCTCGTCGATACATGCTTCAAGTATTCAAAAGTTCTTGCGCCAATCAATTCATGGTTGTCAAAGATTAATGAATCCGCATTGGAGTAAATCCTACTGAATCTTTTCTTCAGGGTTCTTTTTTCAACTTTGGCCTAAAAGTCCTGCTAATTACATTAGGGCTCTACAGCATATATACAACATAATTTTGGAGTCTGATCCATTCTGTTAGGTTCCTGAGACATCCAGTGAAAAAGTAAACTTACATTGCTTCACGAAACCACCTTTTATGCATGCCAGATTCCCTAGGTCTCTCTAGCCCTTTTCCATATCATCATTTTACACTTCCAAAGAATAAATGCCTCCAGAGAGAAGAATGAATGTAGGTGCATGTTAGTAACTGTCTTTTTCACGCCGACGCAGGTATGATAGAACCGTTTCTGCAAACCAGAGCATTCCCAGGACCAAATCACAAGGGGTTTCTAGAAGGCTTCTCCCATATGTAGGGCCTCACAGGATGGATATTGCAAGAGCAATAATCTTCATGGTGGTAGGTACCGTGTTCGCTCTGGCAGTTCCATGGATAACCGGAACTGTCCTAATAGATCAAGTCATCATTGGGCGCAATCTTGGTTTGTTGCCGTGGGTCGCAGGCGGCCTAGTATTAATCGTCCTGATAGGACAGTTTTTCTCGTATCTTCAGGACATCACACTATCTCGAACCAGTCAGCGGATAATTCATAAGTTGAGAATCGATTTTTATTTGCACCTGCAGAGACTTCCGATCCGAATATTCGAAAAACGCCAGACCGGAGATCTCGTCTCAAGAATGACCAATGATGTAGATGACGTAGAAGACCTAATCACCTACGGCACTACAATTCTGGGCGTTCAGGTGGTGATGTTGGTTGGCGCGATTTCCATCCTATTATTCATGAACCTCTCCCTCACACTACTGGTTTTCATTACATTTCCATTGCTCTCCTTCACGGTGTATTATTCCCGAAAGCGAATCCGAGAAATATCGAGGATTGTAAAACAGAACACTGGTGAGATCGCGTCAAGAGCCGAAGAGACAATATCTGGAATCAGGATAGTAAAGGCGTTTACAAAAGAAGGATTTGAAGTTGAGCGATTCTCCGATAAATCGATCAAGAGCATGAATGCGAATGTAAAGGCGGCGAAGGCATGGTCGGTATACGGCTCTACCGTGGAATTAATCATGATCATAGGTACAGCCATCGTTGTCTGGTTTGCAGCTCCCTCTGTAATATCTGGAAGTTTCACAGTCGGCCAACTTGTTGCTTATTTCGCTTACTTGACCAGATTGTATAATCCGGTAATGAGTCTGAGCAAGTTGAATCTAATTATCCAGCGAGGGATGGCGGCAACCGAAAGGCTCTTCGAGATAATGGATATACCTCAGGAACCTGCGAAGGAAGGGAGTGCCGAACCCCGAATTAAGGGTGAGGTGATCTTTCAAGATGTTTCCTTCGGATATGACCCCAACCGGCCGGTCCTCCGAAATTTCTCTCTTAACGCAAAGAAAGGCGAGGTTGTTGCTTTGGTGGGACGAAGTGGAGCCGGTAAGACCACCATTGCGAATCTCCTGATGCGATTCCATGATCCTACAGACGGACGAATTACCATAGATGGCTATCCGATTGAAGAGTTGAAGCTACGTTCCTTAAGGGAACAGATTGGGGTAGTCCTCCAAGAGACGTTCCTATTCTCTGGTACAGTTAAAGAGAATATAGCGTATGGCAATCTACGAGCGAGCGACACGGAACTAGAAGAAGCGGCAAAGGCTGCGAACGCCCACGACTTCATTACATCTCTTCCAAACGGTTATGATACGCCTATAGGAGAACGCGGGGTTAAACTCTCTGGGGGAGAGCGACAGAGAATTGCTATTGCACGAGCGTTACTTCGCGACCCTGCAATTCTTATTTTAGATGAGGCTACGTCTAATATAGATTCAGAATCAGAAATATTAATTGAGGGTGCACTTAAGCGTCTGATGAATGGGAGAACAACATTCATCATCGCACATAGGCTTTCGACAGTGCGCAGAGCAGATAAGATCGTTGTAATAGAGAACGGGAGAATAGTTGAAACGGGGACCCACTCAGGATTACTCGAGAAAGACGGTCCCTATAGGAAGGTCTACGAAACTCAATTCAGGTTGAGAGAGGACTTGTTCACCGATTCTGTCTTGGATGCTGTTGCAACCGGCAAGTAGTCCTTCCAAGTAGAGAACCTACTCTACTTCAATGAATCCAAGATTTCCTCGAGGTGACCGTCTACTCTGACTTTTCTAAAGACCCCAATAATAATTCCCTTCTCATCAATGATGAAGGTCGATCTCTCGATGCCCATGGATTTCCTCCCATAAAGATTCTTCATCTTGTAGACCTGATAGCGTTTTGATATCTCCCCTTCGGGGTCGCTAAGGAGAGGGAATGTGAGCGAATACTTTGTTCTGAATCTCTGATGAGAAGAAAGGCCATCCCTGCTCACGCCAACTACCTCTGCTCCAGCTTTTCGGATCGTATCATGCGAATCTCTGAAGCCACAAGCCTCTTTGGTGCAACCCGGCGTATCATCCCTCGGATAGAAATATAGGACTAACTTATTACCCGAATAGTCTGTAAGGGATCTCAATTTGCCTTCGTGATCACTTAATGAAAAGTCTGGTGCTGATGCTCCGAGAAACGGATCGTCCTTATCCATGGGAATCTTCAATCACAAATGTTCTTAATTCTTTCTCCTGGTGATAACCACAAAAAGGGAGATCAGAATAACAGCGCCGATTATAGGTAACAGTATGAGGAAGAAAGAAGGCATCCTGTTAATTTGAGATTCTAACGGATCATTCACAGACTCTGGTTCCTCTGGTACAGGTTGTTCAGGAATAAGAACCTCTTCAGGAGCTTCACCTATAGCCTCAGGCATAGGATCCGGAATCACTGGTACCTGGGGTTCAGGGGCAGGTTCCACTACTGGTTCCGGCGGCTCGGGTGGAGGTTCAGGAAGCTCTACGATTGGTTCGGGGAGTGGAATAGGATCTGGAGCTTCAACGGGAGGTTGAATCTCAACTTCTACCTGTTGCAACTCGAGGGGAGAGAAGACCTCGTTTGCTGAACTGAAATAAAATCCTGGTCTTGGGCCTCCGCCGATCACATAGATGCTGGACTCCACAGTCACGGCAGCCAATCCATGTCTTGGGGTGGGCATCCGTTGCCTTACTCTCCAAGTGTCGTTTGAGGGGAAATACTGCTCGTTGTTTCCAAATGTTCCCTCAGGAGATTCACCCCCGAAGATGAAGATGCTGCCGCCCGCAGATGCCCCGACCAAGCCGCCTCTACGAGAGGGCATTGGAGATCGCCTTGCCCATGAATCAGTAATCGGATCATATTCTTCATTATTGTCTAGGTTTGTCGTTAGCCCGCCAGTTCGTCCACCGATAACGTAAATCTTTCCGTCGCCTTTGCCCGAAGCCAGATGCTCTCGGGGTGTCGGCATCGGTTCTAAGGTTTCCCAACTATCTGTTAGGGGATCATATGCCTCATTTGTTGCGAGTATTGCAGAACTGGTAGCCCCTCCAATAGCGTAGATGCGACCGTCGATCTCTTGAGCAGTAAGAGCTCCTCTAGCTGTAGGCATTCTGGCGCTCTCTGACCAGGTGTCTGATTCGGGTCGATAAACGAAATGTCGATCTGACGGCAGCCAACCTCCTTGAGGAGAAGTCGTGTAGCCACCGATAACATGCAGCATCCCGTCATATGTCACGACTGTGGTGTGATGGAGAGGGATTGGAAGGGATGAGACTTCGATCCAGGAATCCTTCTCAATATCATATGCTTCTACTGTCGATAGTGTCTGCCGTCCCGAGTCAAAGCCGCCCACCGCATAAATCATATTTCCAATGGCAGCTCCAACGACTTCAGTCCTTGAGGTAGGCATTGCTGACTTTGAACTCCATTCAGTAGATTGTGAGTTGACAGGTCCAATTCCGATTAGAATGAAGCTGAGCAAGAAGGCAGCTAGATAGATTACTCTACTCATCCGACTCTGGAGGAGCTATTTCTCCCTAAAAGTGTATTTCAGGTTCTCTAATTGGGCTGCTGGTGGCGTATTTCTATCCTCGCGGGCTGGCCTAGAGTGTTAGGAATTATTTTACATTCTCGTGTAATCGATCTATTTGCATAAATGAATGATACAACCAGAAGGGAGATGGAAAGCAATCTCAGTGGCAGTTGAAAATTTGACAAGAAGGCCGTCCCCGCAGTACCTACTGCCCCAAGGGATGTGATCAAGGCGAACCCCACCGAACTACAGCCACAAACTCCTGTAACCATTCCAAATAATGAACCGAAGGCACCGAGGGTTCCCTGGCCCACATTCCTACTTCGAAGGTTGGAATAGCTGTAGATTGCCATCGGAGCTACCAAACCAGATAGTCCTGAGATAAACACGAGAAGTGAAAAATCGAGCAGCTTTTCGGTAGGTAGAAAGAAGACCAGAACGGGAGAGAGAAAGAGGAATCCATCGAGTAGAAACATTGTTATCGCGACGGAAAATGCGATAGCGAGAGCAAGCAGGAAATATTTGGGATGGCTATAGACTAGTCGAACGGCGATTAGTGATACCAAGTATCATCAACCTATCAACAAGGACTCTATGATTCGCTCGAAGGCACTAAATGGCTGGGCGCCGACAATGATTTGCTGTCTTCCGTCAGGCCCTATTATGACGAAAGTGGGAGTTCCTCCTACACCTAGCCTAACACCTTCCGCAAAATCACTTTCTACCTCGCTGAGATGTTCTCCTGAATTGAGACAACTGGCGAATGTTGGGACGTCTAGATCTATCGCGACAGCAAAGCCCACCAGCTGGGTCTTGTTTGCCCAGCCCGAGTTAATCTGTCCTTGCGTCGAAAATAGGACATCGTGATAATCCCAATACCTACCCTGATCACCTGCACATCTAGCTGCGACAGCAGCGTCGGTCGAATCTTGTCCATAGTACGCAAAATCTCTGAAGTAGATTTTCACGATGCCTGAATCGACGTATCGGGAAACGAGTAGATCTTTGGTATTCCTATGGAAAGATGCACAATTCGGACATTGATATTCACCAAATTCTAAGATAGTAATGGGAGCATCCTCGGCGCCGAGTCGGTTTGGAAAGCTGAAATCCGCTGGATTGATCTGGGGTGAGGAAATTTGCGGGATTAAGCTTCCGAAAAGAAAGTATGCTCCAGCAACACCTGCCACAATGACTGCCACGGAGATACCGATGTAGATGTTTCTATTGCTACTCTTCCTAACTGCGCGTTTCTTCGTCATAAGTTATCTATTTGAGCTGAAAAAACGCGAGATATGCTATAAGGCTTGTCCCAACTAAGAATATGAATTTGTTACAAATATTAATGGGCCAAATATGAGGGGGCCCTGGGTTTGTTGAAGACCTCTGTGCGGGGGTTGCCAAGCCAGGTCAAAGGCGCAGGACCGAGGCTCCTGTCTCTCAGGAGTTCGTGGGTTCGAATCCCACCCTCCGCATTCATCTCTAATTTGTTTAGAGCATTATCTAGACTGTATTGAAGGAATTGGCTGAGATTAATACCGATTTCTTTTGACCTATTGAGAGTATCATAGTCTAACGATAAGTTCACTCTGGCCTTCATGCGCATATATGCGCATTGTGGATCTTAAATCAGTTCCGGTTTCCTTTCCCAACAATTTCAGCCTGGGAGTATCATCATTCCCAAAAGGCCTAGATAGACGAAACCGTAGCCAGCTAGCGAGAAAATATACGGTCCC
>JAPUKB010000090.1 GCA_027295865.1 Nitrososphaerota archaeon | reverse complement strand
GCTGTTTGAGGCGGGGAGCATATAGTGATCCCAGACCAGTATCGACTCAAATCCCAACATTTCAATTTTTTCGACAGCCTTCACAATCAGCTCCTTCCACCGCCGACCTACGGTGATCGGAAGCACTATTCCGAACTGCATTTCGGATAAATCGAGGGGATCTAACTACATCAATGTTATTGTGTCGGGTCTGCTTGCCCAGCCCAAAAAGGCTGAAGCTCCAGCAATAGCTTTAGCAGTGTTGATAATGGGCATAGGGCATAATTGACCTCTTTGGTCTAGGCTTTGATCTATGTTAATTCCTTCGGTTTCCAATGATACAATATTCGTTGGGGGATGATAAATACCTTCATAGCTTTGGCAATGAGATTCAAGTCCTAACAGACAGACAAAAGGATAGATACTCGAACACCAAAGATGTTACATGAACCGACCGACGGTAATGTTCCTAATCTTAGGATTAATCGTGGGGGGAGTCGGAGGGTACGGGGTTGCTCAACTATCAAGCCCTGGGCAAGCAGAAACTATCGAGGATGAGAGGCTTGGAGTGGCCTTAGCCGAATTATCTTCACTTCAAGCTCAGATGGACGAAACAATTCTGTCGCTTGGAGAAGCGCAAAATGAGGGGTCTAGACTAGAACTTGAAGTAATAACACTACAAGATCAGATCGGTGATCAGGAGACTCAGGTGGCTCGGCTCCAAGGAGTCGAGGAATCACGCGATGAAGCTCTTTTGGAATTATCAGAGAAAGAAGGAATGATTTCAGAACTTCGGGTTAGAGTGGGAGAGCTAGACGAGCTAATTTTTGAGTTGGATTTGGTAAACGCGGATCTTCTGGCGGTCGAAGAGAATGTCCAGAACCTCGAGGGGGAAATATCTCAACTACTAGAATTTCTGGAAGATAGCCTTCGTATCGAATTAGGAGAGATTGAGTTGGTAAATTCCTTTGGAAACCCGTTAGAGAATCTTCAAATTGGAAGCTTGGTCATTATTCAATCAACAGCAACAAACATTTTTGAAAGAACAGTCGCATTCACTTATCTTGTACGAGTCATCGATACCGCCGATGAGTCTGTAGTATTCGAGCAATCATTCATTAACCTCCAAGTAAACGAGGGTGACTTCTTAACTCCCGGAGTCAGTTGGTCACCAGACTCCCCAGGTACTTTTCGAATTGAAGTATCCTGTGTGGATAATCTATTGAACCTATTACCGGTCTCTTTCCCAAGGAGCATCGAAGTCGTCCTGAACTAATACCACTGGCTACTAGCCCTCCAAAGGCCTATTATTGGGCAATGCGCAGAATTTATTGCTATGTCTGGGGAGGAGGAGAAGAAGATCAAGAACGTGATCTATGGTGTTTTCGAAGCTGGGAAAAACAGAAACTTCAGCCTTCTATCAAAACTGTATGCAGAAGATGGTAGATTCAGCAAGTTTGATGACAGTCCTCCATATTCTAGACAAACAGTTGAAGAAGCAATCACCCACGAGGAGATTGCGTTTGCTTCTCTCTCTGACTACCAATACACTATCCGTGAGCTAAAAATCGATCTGATTGGGGTTGTAGCAATTGCGACATTCTACCTCGACTATGGTGGAGTACTTGTCAATAACTATACTTTTGAGGGGAGAAAGATCAGCATAACCTCCAGGGTAACTTATGTCCTAGAAAAAAGAGCTGACGGATGGATAGTCGTTCATAAACACAGCTCGCGTTTACCTGATGATTGGAAGCGTTAAACTATTTTAAGCGTGAATAATCTGAAATACCGCGTTGCCCCCAGATTACTCCGGACCTCAACTTGAGCTTGCGACATGGGAGGATAGGTTTGTTGCATGGCTAATTGATGCCGTTCTAGTTGGAGTAGGAGTCACTTTACTCGTCTCGCTGCTAGCTTTCCCTCTGTTCTTCGCGGCTTCCCTTGGTGGCTCAAGTCCAGGATTCGGCTTTCCTTTCTTTACTCCGTTTGCTTTCTTCCTCCCGGTCATTAGCGCCACCTCGTTAGTTTTCCTACTATACTGGACATATTTCGACCATGTTTTAGGCCAGTCTATTGGAAAGCAGTTGCTAAACTTGAAAGTCGTAGGGATTAATGGAAATAAGCCCGAATTAACTAACGCGATAATTGAGAGCATAGGAAAGGCATTTGTCATTCCATTGGATGTTCTAATAGGACTCATAGCCTTCGGGGAAAGCAGGCAGAGACTCTTTGGTAAGCTGGCAGACACAAGCGTCGTACGAGTTCCGCTTTCTGAACGTGGTAAAGGAATCAGACTGACAGCCTGATCCGACGCCACCTTCGAGAGAATAGAACATGACAGTAAAAACGAGACGACTCCAGATCAGAACTGAAGGTGAGAACAGTATCATAGATCTTTCCTCGAAAGTGCAGAAGGAAGTCGAGGCGTCAGGTTTGACAGAAGGGATTGTTACAGTGTTCGTTCCGGGTTCCACCGGCGCATTGACGACAATGGAGTATGAACCGGGCCTGAAGCAAGACTTCCCCACTATGCTAGAAACTGTCTCTCCGAGGGATAAATGGTATGAGCATGAGAATACTTGGCACGATCATAATGGACACTCGCATGTCAGAGCTTCACTGGTAGGGGCGAGTCTGACAATCCCGTTCGAAGGGGCAAAGTTGCTTCTTGGAACGTGGCAGCAGGTAGTTTTCATAGAGTGTGACATTCGGCCCCGCGAGAGGGAGATCATACTTCAGATCATGGGCCAGTGATCGAAGCTTAGCTAAGGCTTCTTCTTGCCTAGAATTTGAATCGTCTTTCGCAGCTCTTCTGCCGCACGCTCGGGAGGAACAGTATTGACATAAATGCCCATTCCTCGGTCCAACCCTGCTCGTCTAAAGAGACGAGGGTAAATTTCTAGGTGCCAATGGATTTGTTTTGAGGTCTTCTTCTCCGGAGATGTGTGAATGACCAGATTGAATGAAGGGTTGTTGAGGGTTTTAGCCAAAGCTTTCAGGCTCAATCTAAGAATCTCGGCTAGCTCTCCGAGCTGTCTTTGGGTCACTTTTAGAAAACTGGTCTGATGAGGTTTCGGGAATACCCAGAATTCATAACGATGGACCGAAGCCCATGGAGCCAAGACTAGAAAATTTCTTGCGTTTGCTATCAAACGCGGGCCTTTCTCCTCTTTTTCGAGTACCTCACACATCGGACATATCCCCCGTTCCCTAAGTGACTTCTGAACGAATCGAGCCTCCTGATCAATAGAAGGCGGAAGAATTGGCAAGCTCATCATCTGGAGATGAGGATGCTCTATAGATGCTCCGGCATCTGGACCATGATTGATGAAGATTGCAACATAGGATACATTCTTCTTAGAGTAGAGCCATCTTGATTTGTCTTGTACTGTAGTTAATACGTTGACCCATTGATCTTCGTCAATGTCTGATAGATCGATGCTGTGCTTGGGCGTCATTACTACAATGTAATGGTATCCAACCGCTGGTTCGCTGTATAGTGGTGGGTCGCTATACGTACGAGGTGCATCGGGAGTCACAGCAGGGAATTTATTCAGAAAGGCTCGGACAGCCCAGCCCCTCACGTAATCTCCAGGCTCATCACTCAATTTCGCAAGCGTTCCTCCCTTGCTCACTAGAACCAGATCTGCAGACGGAGTTTTATCTTCATTCCCAGGACAAAATTCACAATTCTTAGGAGTCACCTGAGATTTCACTCCCCGCCCGGTCTTCTTAGCCAAGGCTTTCTCGTTCGAGTTCTCAGCAGCAATTATTACTAGGCGATTGGTGAAGTAATCTCTTCTAAGATCTGGGGATAACAATTAGTTGGTCATAATCTCAATCTCTTTGTTATATCTCCCTTTTGGCTGGCGTCAAAGGAAACTAGATCGCTGTAGCGAGCTATTTACAAACTACGAGTGCTAAGCTCGAGGATAGAAGGGGCGGATGAGCGAGGCGTACATGAACCACCATCTGAGGAGATGGCTGTATTCAGGAGAGGAAGTCTACAAAGTCATCGATGCGGGAATGGGCTTTGGGAAAATAGGTTCATGCTTCAACTAGAATTCGCGGATGTACGGATGGATATCTACGGTTACGATGTTTTTGAGAAAGGGGTCACATATTCAAAAAAACTTGGGATCTGCCTATCACGAAGTCGAGATCTTGGACATCCTCAGCAATTTCGCATGAAGATCAAAGCGTCGACATTGGACCTTGCATCGGAGTTCTAGAGCATTTGGTGAAGCAGGGGGGATATCACATACTTGGTGAACTGAAGAGAACCTGTAAGCATGTGCTCGTAACTGCACCGACCACCCTCGATCAGCATATGAACGTGCTTAACAATCCACATATTGAGCCATTGAGGCACAAGTCCAAATGGTGATCTGAAGAAGGAGGGCTTTGAAGTGAGAGGCTTTGAGCTCAGAGGGAGGAGGAACAAGGTTACGTATCTAGATTACGTTCTATCTCCATGGGTCTTCAGATTCCCGTCTCTAAGTGGGGGGGATGGTTGCTTGGACAAGCAGCGGCGGGCTCAAAGGTTAGCTAGTTGACGGACACCATTCGCTCTAGAGCTAGCCGTGCTTTTCCAGCAATAGCAGTGGGGACTTTGACCTCATGAATCATGTCACGTAGAGAATAATGAACCTTCTCGAGTGTAATCATTTTCATATATTCACAAACCGCATCATCCTTCGCTGGAAAGAACTGTTTCCCTGGATTCTGTTTAGTTAGCTGATGTAGGATGCCAGTTTCAGTGGCAACGATGAATTCATTGGAAGTTGACTCTCTGGCACACTTTAACATCCCGTCGGTAGAGAGAATGTGTGTACCCTTTCCAGAGATCTTTCCCTCGCCTAAGTAGTACATCGCGTTAGTAATACAACCACATTCGGGATGGATTAAGAACTCTGCATTAGGTCTCTCCTCTCTCAGTCCAGTAATCGCCTCTGGAGTGAGCTTTGCATGGACATGGCACTGTCCCGGCCAAAGATGCATCCTCCTTCCAGTCATTTTTTCTACATAGGCCCCGAGGTAGATATCAGGTACCAGAAGAACCTCCTTATTCGCCGGGATACTATTAACAATCTTCACTGCATTAGTCGAAGTGCAGCAATAGTCGCTTTCAGCCTTCACATCTGCGGTAGTGTTAACATATGAAACCACCACCACGCCAGGGTGCCTCTTTTTCCACCGCCTAAGCTCTTCGGCGGTTATAGTGTCAGCAAGTGAACATCCGGCATTTAGATCAGGTATTAGAATTTTCTTCTCTGGTGAGAGGATTGAGGAGGTCTCTGCCATGAAGTGGACACCACAGAAGATAATAACCTCAGCATTAGTTTCGGCACCCCTTCTAGCGAGGGCTAGCGAGTCACCGACAAAATCTGCGATGTCTTGAATTTCAGGCCTTTGATAGTTGTGAGCCAAGATAACGGCATTCCTCTCCAGCTTCAGTCTACTGATCTCAGAGACGACGTCTCCTTTCAGTTGCATAGAGGCTTCCTGCAAGACCACCAAGAAGGGATACCTCATAACGCCGTTTTATATCTTGCGAAGGCGATGTAATTGCGGCATGGCTCCAGCGGATCATGATGAGATGCAGAGGTTTTTGGATGAGGACTATGGGCGAGGAGACATAACTTCTGATCTTCTCGTTCCAAAAGAGCTCGAGGCAAGGGGGGAAATCAAAATGAAGGAAGAAGCAGTTATTGCAGGGATCGTTGAAGTATCGACCCTTCTTAATCGAATGGGGCTAGAACAGAAATGGAACTTCAATGATGGAAGCACCATTAGATTTGGTGATGTCCTCGTTACGGTTTCGGGAAACGCGAGAAACATGCTCGCAGTTGAGAGAATTACCTTAAACATCCTGGGGCATATGAGTGGAATAGCAACTGCCACACGTAGAGCAGTAGACATGGTGGCTCGGATAAATTCTGTCGTTAGAGTCGCTGCAACAAGAAAGACAATACCAGGCCTGCGTATCATGGAGAAGAGAGCCATTAAATTGGGAGGCGGGGATCCGCACAGAAGCGACCTCTATGACATGATTTTGATAAAAGACAATCATCTTTCATTAATGGGAACTATCAGTAGCTCCATTAGAAGGATTCGAGAGTCCATGCCAGATGAAGGAGGGAGAATTGAGGTCGAGGTTAATACTTCTGAAGGTGCCAGTGAAGCTGCCAGATCTGGTGCTGATATAATTATGCTTGATAATATGAGTGTTGAGGATGTGAGAGAGGCAGTTATTCACCTTGAAAAAGAAGGCCTCAGGGGAAAAGTAGCCCTGGAGGTGTCGGGGGGTATACGTTTCGACAATTTAGAGGCTTATGCTAAAGCAGGAATCGACATAATTTCTATGGGCATTCTGACAAATTCAAGTCATGCTATGGACATGAGTTTCAAGATACGGAGAGCCTAAAGATCTAGTTCCACCCAGTACCCACCGCCAAACCCGATAGGATGTAACGGGGATTGGAGGCTTGGCGTGGAAGTTTGTACCTTTGTGATATCCACGCCCTTTTATCGATTTAGGGAAACAGCAGATAGACAATATTTGCACGACGGTAACGAGATCGCGGTAAAAGCTGATGGTCTCGTTAGATATTTTAACGGATTCGAAGCAGTCAGAAGTATTGATCTCTCAATTCGAAGAGGAGAGATATTCGGAATAGTTGGACCGAACGGGGCAGGGAAGACCACCCTACTCAAGATGATTACGGGACTTTTACGACCTTCTGTAGGTAAGATATCTGTCTTAGGCTATGATTCAGTAAGAGATACAATAAAGGTGAAAGAAAACATCGGTTACCTACCTGAAGAAGATTCGTTATACGAAGAAATGTCGATTATGGATTACCTCCACTTATTTTCCGATTTGTACCTAACAAAGAGGAGTGAGGCTGACATGAGAATTTCAGAGAATCTATCTAGACTGAGTATCAGGAACACAGGAGTAGTGGGAGACCTCTCCAAAGGGATGAAGAGGAAGATAGCAATTACGCGCAGTTTGTTACATGACCCGCCCGTCCTGATCTACGATGAACCAACTTCTGGGCTTGATGTCATCTCAATCAGAGCCATTATCAAACATATCAAGAATCTAGCAAGGCAAGGAAAGACCATCGTTTTCAGTGCTCATAATATGGCTCAAGTTGAGTATGTGTGTGATAGAATTGCGATTGTCAATAATGGCAGAATAATTGCGCTAGCTACTATGGACGAACTTCTTTCGAAGTACGGATCAAAGAAATACCTCATCGATTTTGAATCCTCTGAGAATCAGAAGGTCCCTGCGAACTTCCATGCCAAAAGTAATCAGGACAGAGGGTATTCTGTGCAGTACGAAAATATCGATGAGACTAATGCACTTCTTCAGTGGCTTGGCAGGACTGGTGGCAGAACTCTCTCGATAACCACAAAATCAGATTCACTCGAAGACATCTTCTTGGGACTAGTTGACGGGTCTCATGATATCGAGTAGACGGATCTTCCACCTTAGCAAATGGGAGGTGTTGAGGGCCTGGAGAAAAACCTCGCCGAAATCCCTCTTGGCTACTATTCTCCTTACTGGCTTGATCATGGCCTTCGTGGCAGTTACTCCAACTTCTGGTATTCAAGTTACAAATAGACTCTACGCTGTGGGGGTGATTGTTGGAGACTATGATGAAATATTGGAGAGTGAAACAAAATTCTCAACTTATTCATTTAATGACCGAGCAACGGCATTGGCGGAGCTATCATCGGGCCAATTGGACTTGGTAATTGGCAGGGAGGTACTATACTTTGACAGCCAGAATGAGAAATCGATAGCAGCTACGACGGTTTTTGAAGAAGTCTGGAGGGAGAACAGGGAGGCAGTCCTTAGGCAACAGCGTGATTTGAATCCAGATCAGGCAAATATGATCTTCCCGGTACTGGTCAGTGTCTCGTACAGCGAAGTTGAGAGACGGATAATTACCCCAAACGAGGCAATAATAATCAACCGTGGCATCCAACCAGTTGAATCTCCAGCGGAGAGAGAACCTGTAAGAGAACAGACAGATCCATCTCCTCGGACCTCCGCCTCCGTAATTCCGATAAACTCTCAAGTTGGGCCTGATGTTCTCACCACGCCATCTCAGCTCGCTCCTCCACTCCCATTCCTATCAACCATTGTCGCTGTTTCGCTTCTCGTACCCACTTTCTTCCTCTCCCAAATGTACGGTAATGGTATGATGAGCGAAAAAACTGGAGCCAAGGGAAGAATGCTGCTAGCTACTCCGTTGAGAAGATTCGAAATAGTCGCAGGAAAGACTCTGCCCTACCTAATCATCGCAGTAGTCGGAACATTCGCAATCACGCAGTTACAGGGTTTTTTCATTGAAGGTAGTAGCAAGATTGGGGTTCTCGAAGGAGGAATTATGGTGCTTCTATTACTACCCGCCATATTGATGTTCTTTGCGGTATCACTGACTTCGGTAATGCTATCAAGGGGTTTCAAGGAGGCAACAGTCATATCTGTGTTCCTTAGCACATTTCTATCTCTATATCTTATTGCACCTTCGGCACTTCCACTAACCTTCCCCGTCTCGCTGGTGTCACCCGTAACAGGGCTTATGCAGATTACTGAAGGCGGAGGACTCACAATCCAGGATTTTCTCAGGTTTACAATCCCGTTTTCGATTCTCTCCCTCTCGATTTTTGCGGTCGCGGGTTCTCTAATCTCAGAGGAGTCTTTCTTTGTTCAAAAGAGATTGATACCTAAGATCGTAGACGGTCTGGAGCTTCTAATCTCGAGAGAGTCATTCATTATTCCGCTAGGTTTTGCATCCGTATTCTTCGCATTCTCGGTTCAGCTAATGTTAGTCACTCTTGGTATTTTCTTCCGTGGTTTGGGAGGATTTCTGCTCATTATGATTGCCTCTGCCTTGGTGACAGAGACACTGAAATCAATCGGACTGTATGCCCTTGTCCTAAAGGGAAGAGTTAGAAGAGACATTCGTTCCGTCATTAAACTTACACTCTTTTCTGCCGGCGGTTTCTATATTGGGGAAAAGGTCTTCATACTCCTTCTCGCCGTATCATTTCTTCCGCTTCTAAACCTTTATTCCGAGACCAGCCAAATTGGTTTTCTATTATTTCCGTTTTTGCTACATATGGCAACTTCTGCCCTTGTCTCTTCAGGATTAATATATGGGGGGCAGAGATTCTACCCGCTGTTTATTCTTCTTTCTTCATTGCTCCACATCGTCTTTGTCATTTACATAATTCGTCTCATGATCAATCTTTTGGGAGTGTAGCAGTTGGAAACATTTAGAGCTTCACAGAGGTTTCTTGTTCTTATCAGAAAGGAATTTGTATCACTCTCGAAGGAAAGAACCCTTCCGTTTACCATCGTAATTCAGCTTCTGACAGTCCTCCTCTCAGTTTCATTAGCATCAAGTTTCGCATTCTCAGCCGGAGGAGGAGAGTTGGAGACTGGATCAATGAGGGTGGTAATACAGGGGCAAGGTGAGAGCACCACGACCCTCGCTAACTCCCTGTCAGATAGAGGGCTTTACGTTCTTCGGGTGGATACAGTCGAAGAGGCTAATGAGCTTATAGCAAATTCCAGAATCGACCTGGATATTCGGGTTAGCGGTGATGAGCTTGGCGGCAGTGATCCAATCTTCGTAAGTCTCAGGATGAGAGATTCTCCAATTGCATCAACCCTAATCCGCCTATCGAAGGAATCACTCGAAGATCTCCAACAAGCTGCTAGACAACAGAGACTGGACACTGAGCGTGTCAAAGAGGAAAATGTACTCGCGAGCTTTGAGAACAAGCCACTTAATGGAGAACAAGCCTCAAGCCAAGTCGCAAGCTTCTATGCCTTTGAGACTACATATGCGATAATGATCCCGCTTATCTTCTCTCTTCCAGCCCTAATTTCCGGAGGGCTAGCGATGGATTCGCTGACTCAGGAGAGAGAGCGAAGGACTCTCGGCGTCCTTTTAGTAACACC
>JAPUKB010000009.1 GCA_027295865.1 Nitrososphaerota archaeon | reverse complement strand
CGTTCAGAATCGAGACATGTGTCAAATTGCTGTTTGGCTGCGACATCACCCACTCCTTCTTTCTCTAGTTGGGTCATGACGGCGAATACCTTCAGCATACTGTTATTGGCCCATCCCGAGTTTATTTCACCCTGAAATTCGTAAAGTGTATGATGATATTCCCAGTACTGGCCTTGCTCACCTGCACATCTGGCAGCGATTGCCGCGGAGAAAGACTCCGGACCATAGTATGGAAAGTCCCTATAATACATCTTCACAAGCCCTGTGTCGATATATCTAGCTGAGAACTCCTCAAAGACGTTTCTGAAGAAGAGCGCACAATTAGGACACTGATACTCTCCAAACTCTATGATCGTAATGGGTGCGTCTTCTGAACCGAGCCGATTTGGGAAATCAAATGTTTGAATCTCACTGGTCCGCGAAGATGGTTGCCCGTTGATGAATAGGAGGTAGCCTCCTGCGCCCACACCGATTATCACCGTCATTGCGACTAGACTTAGTAAGAGCGTTTTGTGCCCCTCTGTCTTTACTCTCTTCTTCTTTGGCATTCCGTCCGTTCTGAGTCGGACTACTGTGATTTAATTGCTTCCTTCCCTTGGAATTTATCCAAGCTCTACCTCACCTAATTCATCATATTTGGAGGGGGAAGAATAACTTTGACCCGCTTGGGGGCATCATCCACCGATGCTAGACCGATCGGATCAGTGGATATTTCTCTTCTAACGTCTTGTAGAACTCATCACCGCAGAACCACGGAAAGTTAGGTATTCCAACTACCTTAATTCTACTGTCGATAACGATTGATGGGACTGATGTTATTCCGTATTCTGCTACTCTTCTATCTTTCTGATCCTCAACATTAATAATATCCATCTGACATTCAGCACACTTTCCGATTGTTACGATATCTACAACTTTTCTGCAAAGACCGCAGCCGCCCGAAAAGATTTCAATCTTATGAGCCACCATAAAATGAAGGGGGAGAAAGGAATTAAGTCTTCGCCAAGTATTTGAGGGAAATGTGATTTTTTTTCTTGGAACGCATGTTCTATCCTTTCCTGCGTGAAATAGGAAAGCGAGGCTTCCTAGCTGTCTCCGCTCGAGACGGATTGTGAGGTTGCTTATGAGACGAGAAAGTTACCTGGAAATCCGCTAGCATTATCCGGTTCTTCATCCAAGTGCCGGACTAGCTCCCTCATCCTCCCTTCTGATCCCTTCAATCTTCTCAAGGACCTTCCGCGCTTCATCCACATGTCTCTCTGGATGCATCTGTGAGCTGAAGATGTGCCTTACTTTGCCTTCCTTGTCTATAACGTAAGTGACTCGTCCAGGGAAGAGACCTAGAGTAGAGTGCACCCCATATTCCTTCTTCAGTCTGCCTTTTGTATCGCTCAATAGTAAGAAAGAGAGTCGATGATGGTCTGCGAATTTTCTATGGGAATCTGTTGAGTCTGAGCTCACTCCGATAACCTCCGCACCTGCCTCCTTGAAGACCTTGTAGCTATCCCGGAAAGTGCAAGCCTCCTTGACGCATCCGGGGGTCTCGTCCTTGGGGTAAAAATATAGAACAACATTCTTGTTCCCACGGAATTGAGAGAGAGAGACCTCTCCTCCAGTCTGGGACTCTAACTTGAAGTCCGGTGCGATGTCACCTACTCTAACACCCATAGTTAACAAATCGTTTGCTTACCATATAGCGATATGCCGAGATTATTTCCAAATCTCGCCCATAAGGCGAAATTGAGTGGTCAAAATCAAGACTTTCTCGCTATCGCCTGGTTGCATCTAGTTGTTGTTCGATACGAGGAGCCCACGCTTGCGCGAATTTTCGGAGACGAGTACGACGAATACCGGAAACAAGCGGGCCGGTGGTTACCTCTGCTTCGAAGGCAGCGACCCTCTTTTCCAAGAAAAGAATCCTAGATTCTAGTCATGTCTCAGCGCCTCTACAGGAGTAAGTCGCGACGCCCTCCAAGCTGGGATTAGACCTGCTAGTACACCAACGGCGGTAGCCAGAAGGATTGCTCCCACCAACAATTCTGGTATTATTACAGGTGTCAGAGTTGCAGGCGTCTCCGATAAACTAGCAAAGATTCCCCCTCCGCCGCCGTCACCTCCGCCTGGCCCGCCGCGGGCACCCCCACCGCCACCTCCAGGGAATCCAAGTCCTCCTCCGAAGAATGATGTCAAGAAACTAGAGAGTATTACACCGACGGCGCTTCCAACAACTCCTCCGATAAATCCAACAAGAACAGCTTCAGCAAGAAAGAACTGCATGACAGTGCGGCTGCTGTATCCAAGCGCCTTTGCGATGCCAATCTCTCTAGTCCGCTCGTTGACCGAGGTGAACATCGTTGTCATGATACCCATGAACGCAACGGCGATCGATATCGAGGCAACGGATGCCAGCAAGGTTGAGATACTACCTGTGATGCTTTCAACCGTCGAGAGAATCGACTGAATGGTGATCACTCTGACATTGTTTCCCAGGATCTCCGAGATGGCCTCGGTTACGCCATCTACCGCTTCAGGATTAGCGGCTATAACAAATAACCCATTGTAGTCAAGTGTACCTGTAAGAAGTCGCCCCGCACTCAAGGGGACGAATACTGTGTCATCTGGACTGATGAAGAGCCCCCCACCGAACTCGCTCAAAACGCCTTGTACTAGGAATGATCTTGTGGTCGTCTGCGGCTGGACTCCTGGAACT
>JAPUKB010000089.1 GCA_027295865.1 Nitrososphaerota archaeon | reverse complement strand
TCGAAGAGGCAGAGAGCATAACCTCTGGGAAGAGTGAGGGTGTCTTTTCCACAGGTTCACACTACTTCAAGATCGAAATGTTTGCAGGAAAAAGCATCACGATTCTGTTAGATGTTCCGACAGGGTCCGACTTCAATCTGTTCCTCTATGATCCCGAGACCACGGTAACTGAGCAAAACCTACTGGCATCTTCAGAACTCGAGGGAGATGCCGTAAATGAGAGAATCGACTACACTGCTAATGAATCAGGGTTCTATTTCGTAAAACTATCAGGAGTGAAGTTCTCAGGTGGGGGAGAATATGAAATGAAAGTGTTTGTGACGGAGTTTGAAGTCCTCTTCGTTGGTTGGGGGAGCCAAACTAGCCAGGTGGAGGTTGCGCCTGGAGATCTAGGGTCTCCACTCAATATTGTTCTAAGAAATGGAGCTGATTTCGACATGACTGACATCTCTGTCTCTCTGGCTCTCACCTCCTTCCTGTCGAATAGTACAGGGGGGAGATCACTCTCGGGTCTATCATCAACCATGCCATCGGGGGGGAGTTTGAGCTTCAGTTTTCTTGTGAACATCAATGACGACACACCCCTCGAAAAACAGGTTCTTACTCTCAGGATCGAGTATGTGATGCTTGAAGGAATGCTGGAAGGAGTTCCTGTTGAGAGAGATATTCAAGTTCATATTAGCGGAAGGAGTTTCATCAGAATGACATCAGACACTCAACTCCTATCCCCCGATGTAGCGAACGATGTCAGACTGACGATAAAGAATGAAGGAACGGCAAATACTGGACCAATCGATTTCGTGTTGAGCATCCCTCAACCTCTAAGCCTACTCGGTACCGACAACTCATGGTCACTAAGGTCCCTGTCACGTGGAGAAGAAGTCACCCTTTCCATTAGCATTTTTGCTCCTTCCTCAACTCGAGGCCAGACCTTTCCTATAATTGGAACAACATCTTTCCGAAATACCTTTGGCGTAATCCGAACAGAGACGAGATCCCTCAGCCTAAGAGTTGAAGAGGTCGGACGGGGAGGTCCATCTATCGTCGATACGTTTTGGGGGAGCTTAGGGGGAGAGATCCCAGCAGCTCCTGGCGATCAACGGCTCATGCTTAGCGTTACGGTACAGAATCTCGACGTCGGCCCAATGTCTGGAATCGGTGGCGTCCTTCAACTAAGTACACCCTTCTCGAACATAACGGGAGGAAACTCTATCGCAAGCTTCTTTGGGACAACTCTTCAGGTCGGAGGAATAGCTACAACTTCGTTCCTTCTGAACATAGAATCTGATGCGGAGATAGGTGGTTATACTCTAGGAATGAGAGTCACTTATTTGGACAAAGATTCAATCTTGAAACGTAGTGAGCTGACGTTTCCCGTGACAGTGGAGGGTCGAAGTAGGATTGAAGTTAGTTCAATCAATAATGTTCTCGAAGCCGGGACGGGAAATGATATCAATATAGAGATCGCAAACACTGGTACAGCGGCTATCTATTCTGTGACTGTCCGTCTTTCATTTCCGGGAGTTCCGTCTGGAGTTCCAATTAGCATTTCAAGAGGTGATGAGGAAAGACGGATCGATTCCATTCAGCCGGGCAGTGCTACCATCCTCTCTTTCCCGAGTTACGTTTCTACCACCGCTTTAGAGGGCCTATATCCCGCGACCATTTCGATCATGTACAGGGACTCCAACGGTATCGGAACAACGGAGACAAGGACTTTCGGGTTAGTAGTTCGAGACTGGGTCTCGCCTCTGAGTATCGAGGTCGATGACAATACTCTCACTGCTGGACAGGTGACAACCGCTAAACTTATCCTCAAGAACGTGGGTGATGAGCCTCTATCGGCAATCGTTCTCGATATCGTCTTCATAACTCTTCAAGGATCTTCGCCCCTCTCACTCTCATCAGGTAGCACGAGCTGGATGTTTGATGACTTAGGCTCGGGAGCAAATGTCGTCGTAGAACCATCCATTTTTGCTACGTTGGGCGCAGCAGACTCCTCTTTTCCAATAAGCATCAAACTGTCCTATCTGGATTCAAAAGGCTTTCCGCATACGGAAGTAAAAGAGATCGGCCTATCAGTAAGAGGGCGAATAATCCTCGTCTCGCAAGATCTCAGGGTTATCCCGGAAAGAGTCTCCGCGGGAAGGAACGTTACCCTGGTGGGGAGCATTTTGAATCGAGGAAACGCTGAAGCTCTCTTCATGGAAGCCAGCATCATTACAAGCAACTCTATCAGCCTTGCAAGTGGAAGTTCACAATACATTGGCGAGATAGATCCGAACTCTCCTGTTCCGTTCAGCTTGGCCTTTCAAGTCGGACGGTCAGCTCCGAATGGAGCTCTTCCAGTTGTCATGCAATTCGCCTACGAGGATGCGTATGGGAATGTCTTTCTACAGACTGAAGAGTTTCTAGTCGAGGTGGGAAGCTTCATCCCCATTAACACTCAGGATCAGTCTCCAAATGGTGGATTGTCGTTCCAGCTAACTATGCTACCCCTAGGACCCATTTTCATTGTGGCAGTGATAGCAATCATTGCCAGTATTCTTGTCTTGAGAAGACGAGGTAGAAACAAGGACACACCATTTTAGGCAATGGGCAGTTTGAAATGTCACCCAATGCTATAGAGACTATGTCCCTGGTAAAGATATACGGGGCTGGAAATGGGATAAGTACCAAGGCTCTCGATGGAATCAGTATTCGGATTGCAAAAGGAGAATTTGTAGCCATAGTAGGACCTTCGGGAAGCGGGAAATCAACGCTACTCAACATGTTGGGAGCTCTTGACGTTCCGACATCGGGGAAGATCTATATCGATGGGATCGACATAACAGGCCTGAATTCATCGCAGCTTGCAACCCTGAGGAATCGAAAGATTGGATTCATATTCCAATCGTTCAATCTGATTCCCCGGATGAGTGCGCTCGAGAACGTGGCTCTTCCGCTTGCTCTAAAGGGAGTCCCGGCTAAGGAAAGAAAGAGAGAGTCATACGAGACTTTGAAACAGGTCGGTCTCGAGCATCGGTGGCGGGCCAAGCCCACGACCTTGAGCGGAGGGGAACAACAAAGAGTTGCTGTGGCGAGAGCGTTAGCAGGGGATCCTTCTATCCTGTTGGGTGACGAGCCTACAGGAAATCTAGACACAAAGAATACGAGTACAATTACGAAAATGCTCAAGGATTTGAATCGGAGTATCGGAAAGACGATAATAATAATTACCCACAATCTCGAGGTAGCCAATGAAACAGACCGAATAATCTTCATACGAGACGGAAAGGTCGAGAAAGATGAACCAAGGATCCCGACTGGGGTCGGGAGTTAGCGGTAGCACCGGGAATCGGAACTTGCGCTATCAGCGTCAGGAGCCAACCGAGCGCTCGAGAGCGACGGAGAGAACATCAAAAGGTCTCTCCTTTCTAGTGGTGCATTGCGTTTGGAGAACCTCAGAAACGCTTGGTCTAACTTCACCCCTCTCCCCGGAAATAAGCCGTTTGATATTCAAGCCTCCATCACAATATATCTTCGCGGTGAAGCTATCTTCCTTTACGCTGACTGGCTTTACCGAATACACCATTTTTCTAAAGTAACGTCTCTTGTTCGGTGAATAGGCAGTAACCTCTTTACGAGTAAAGGCCTCAAGGCGATCTAGGACTTTCTTGGAGATCGGTTCAACCAGGTCTATTGTTGCACGAACACGAAGTCTGAACCTGGGACTAAACGTAGGTGGTCCTGTGAGGACTTTGATACCGATAATTCTGACCCCATTTCTGAGATTTTTTGCTCTCATTATGGGCCACCTTTTCATCGGTTTCTGGACTTCAGCAAAGAACGGCCGACCAATTCCGAGTACGAGACTCTGATGGTCCTCTCCACCAACCCAGGAGATGATTACCCTCGATCCACCAAACTTTTTCAGAAGGTAGTCTCCAATCTCGCCTTCTATGCTTGTATTCTTCGAAAGCCCAGTATAATCGCAGCTGGGACACCCGGAATTACAATTCATACATCTTGATCGTTTCTGGCTGATTCCGCGAATTCTCTTTGTGTAACGTCCCCTGATAAATAGTGAACTTGGAGTCACTTGGGTTGATCCTAATAGTGGATCGATCAACAATGCGATGTCATGGTTCCTGAAAGATCTTTGCTTGCCTGTCTTGCGAGCGATAGTTCGTGCGACCTCTTTGGTTATCTCGCTCTTGATTGTTTCTCCGCCTCTAAGTTTGAACTCGGCCCGTAGGGCATCCTCATTCTCTGAGAGACGTGGGCTGATAGTGGTTCCAACAGCGAAGGTTGAGAACTGGTACTTACCAGTTGCACTGACAGCTCGCTTTCCAATATCGAGTAGAGAGCGCATTAAATGGGAGCAGATAAAACAGGGCTCAGAGTTCAATGATTTCTGGTCCACGGCCTTGCGGAGGGACGCTCCGCGAGCACGGTTGTTCATTGTGTTGCCGGGAAATTGTCTCCCCAGACATCTGTCGCAAAGCCTGTATTTGACAAGGATTATCTTAGCTTTCTTGAGAGTATTTGCCTCAAATGTCATTGAGGAGCCAACTTCTTCATGAACTGTTTCATCCCTCGACCTTTACTTGCCTTAAAGACGACCTTTGCCTGTTTGTAGCGCTGAAGGAGATCTTTGATTTCCCGTTCATTCCTCCCTGATCCTTTGGCTATTCTCCTCATCCGAGACGAATTGAGTACGTCGGGATTCTGTCGTTCATGCTTCGACATGGATTGAATTATGAACTTCCATTTGTCCATGTCTTCTTCTACGTTCTTCAGATCTTTATCTCCTAATGCAGTCGAGAATCCTGGCACAAGTTCGAGTATCTTCCTAATCGAGCCCATTTTCTTTATTTGCTCGAGTTGGTAATACAAATCATCTATTGTCATTTTTCCGGACATCATCCTCTTGATCTTATCTTCGTCCGCCTCGGTTTCGAGATCTTTTGCTCTCTCCAGCAAGGCTTTGAGGTCTCCCATTCCGAGGAGCCTTCCGGCAAATCTGGTTGGAGAGAAAGGTTCTAGGTCGTCAATTCTTTCTCCTGTGCCAATATACAGAATGCTGGCGCCCGTAGCTGCTGCAGCTGCAAGCGCTCCTCCCCCTTTCGCAGCTCCATCCAATTTTGAGATGATTAAGCCTCCGACTGGGTTTGCCTGGTGAAATGCTTCTGCCTGTTTGAAGGACTGCTGACCTATGGTTCCGTCGATAACCAATAGACTATATGCTGGACTCACTTTTTTCGAAATGGTTTTCATTTCATCTAGAAGACTTCTCTCTTCCTTGTGCCTTCCAGCGGTGTCAACAATGACTACATCTTTGTTGAGATCTCGAAAATATTCCACACCTTTAGTTGCTACCGAAATCGAATTTTTCTCTTTTTCATCACCATATACTTCAATACCACTTGTAGAACAGAGGGTTCTCAGTTGCACTAAAGCTCCAGGCCTAAAGGTGTCAGCTCCCACGACTCCGAGGGAGTAACCTCTCTTTAGCAGGTGCCTGGATAACTTCCCAACGACTGTAGTCTTACCACTACCTTGAATTCCCATCATCAAGATCACGCTAGTCGTTCCCTTCGGAATATCGAACTTCTGTTCCTCGCCCATTATGCGCGCTAGCTCCTGATAGAGTATTGTTACAATGTGATCTCGCCGTGGCAAACCTGCTGGAGGGTTCTCCTCTAATGCCCTCCTTTCTATCCTAGTTGAGACATCGATAACGAGCCTCGCATTAACATCCGATTGCAAAAGGGTTCTTTGCAGGTCCTTTACAAACTCCTTGATTGCCTCCTCATCTATGGTGGACGCCCCTAGAACCCTTTTGACCGCTGCCTGTAACCCGTCCCGAAGTTTCTCTAACAATTGAATGTCACTTCGCTACGGACTCGACGCTATGAATCTCAAGTCTCCCGCGGTCACCTTCCCATATTTTAGTTGCGCTGATTGGAATCAGTCTTTTCTTGAACAAAGGGGCATCAAGGACAAGGGTATCAAGATCGCCTCCTTCACCAACCGCATTAAACCTATACCTCTCTGCGGCATGTAGGAGCTTGGCGATCGTATCTTCAGTGAGATGAGATCCGAGCCAATCCTCTTCCAGCCCATATGCAGCCACCGACACTATGATAGCATCGATCTCGAAAGATGTCAGTTTCCTGTAGACCTCCTGAGGCGACTTATGCCACAAAGGGGCATAATGTCTTAGATTTGCTTTCCGACACGCCTCATCAAATTTCCTCTTTTGAAAAAAGGATTCTATCCCACCAGATATTAGATAATCCACACGGAGATCAGAGAGAGCCTCCTCTAAGGCAATAAGCTCCCCTTCCTTCGAGGCGCGGATCGTAATCCATGGGATATCTATGGCTTCAGCAATCTTCTCCACTATCGCTAGGTTATGGGTGTGATACAACATACTCTCGGGATCTTCAGGAAGCATCGTCAGTATTGATTCAATCTCAATACCTTCTGAGCTTGCCAGGTGCATGGCCAGGACAGAGTCTTTCCCACCAGAAGAGAAAGAAACACCTTTACTTGGGATATCGAAGCACCTCAGCGGGATTTGAAGGCAGGACCTTCAGAAATGTTAACATCACGATTCAGTCGGCTCTTCCGACTTGTGCCGTGGCACTCCTCTCTGTCATCGGTACTGCCTCCAACCAGTAAACAGCTAGTCGCTTTAAAATCTGTTAGAGAAGAGAAAACACTTGGTACCTGAAAGTATTTGTGGAAAGGTTTATAGAACCCCATAGGATAGTATCTTCAGGTTAGCAACTGACAAGTTTGGTGTTGGGAGTGGGTAACAACCTGAAGCAAGAAGATATCGTTACTAAAGATAGAGAAGGAGAGACACAAAGAGCCCGAGACACGGAGAGCGAGAAAGACTCCGCAGAAAAAGTCGTCGCGGAGCACGTTGATTTGGGAGGGATTAGGGAGAACCTCGAGCAAGAGAAGAAAAAATCAGAATCATTAATGAATCGCTTACTTTATGCACGCGCTGACTTGGAGAATTATCGGAAGCAGGTCTCGAAGGAGTTTGAAGACCAGTCCAAATTCGGAAAGAGGGAGATTATTAGAAAACTCATTGACGTTAAAGAGGATATTTCTAGGGCTCTGCAGAACATCAATAATTCGGATTTGCAGGAAGTGGCAAAAGGACTTAAGATAATAGTGGCAAACGTGGATGCAATGCTTGCTGAGGAGGGTGTCCGACTGATAGAGGCTGTCGGGAAGAATTTTGATCCGAATTTACACGAGGCAGTCTCCTTCTCATCGGAGGAGGGAAAAGACAGTGGCATAATCATATCTGAGCTGAGACGGGGTTACATGATTCATGACCGAGTTCTGCGGGCAAGCATGGTGAGCGTAGCGGGAGACGCGGGTGAGAGTAAGAAAGAAGAGACCGACGAAAGGTTGGTAGATGTCCAAGAGGGGGGAGATTAAGTGGGGAAGATAATCGGTATAGACCTCGGTACGAGTAACTCAGCAGCCGCTGCAATGATAGGTGGACGGCCGACGATCATCCCCAGCGCGGAAGGAGTTTCTACCGGAGGTAAGGCGTTCCCGTCATATGTGGCATTTACCAAGGACGGACAACTTTTGGTTGGAGAGCCTGCAAGAAGGCAGGCTGTATCTAACCCAGAAGGCACCGTAGTGGCGATAAAGAGGAAGATGGGTGAGGACTATAAGGTGGTTGTGGCCGGGAAGGAATATTCTCCACAGCAGATATCTGCCTTCATTCTTCAGAAGATTAAGAGAGACGCCGAAGCATTCCTCGGTGACAAAGTCGAAAAGGCTGTCATCACAGTGCCGGCTTACTTCAACGATAACCAAAGGCAAGCAACCAAAGATGCGGGAACAATTGCAGGCCTTGAAGTGGTCAGGATAATCAACGAACCGACGGCTGCCGCCCTATCTTATGGAATCGACAAAACAGACAAGGAACAGAAGATACTCGTATTCGATCTCGGCGGAGGGACCCTTGACGTTACGATCATGGATTTTGGTCAAGGAGTGTTTGAAGTTAAGAGCACGAGTGGAGATACTCGGCTGGGTGGCACAGACATGGACAAAGCCATCATGGATCACATAGCGGATGAATTTAAAGCACAGACTGGGATAGATGTGAGAAATGATCCAATGGCCAAGCAGCGAGTGATAGAGGCGGCTGAGAAAGCGAAAATTGAGCTATCCACTGTCCTTACTACCGACATAAACCTCCCCTTCATTACTGCGGACTCTTCAGGGCCTAAACATTTGACGATGACTTTTACTCGAGCAAAACTAGAGGACCTTATTGCCCCGATTATTGAAAAAGTTCGGGCGCCTACAATGCAGGCACTTGCCGACGCAAAGCTCCAGCCATCTGAGGTGAATAAGACAATCTTGGTGGGTGGTCCTACAAGGATGCCAATTGTGAGAGAGTTTGTTAAGAATATAATTCCGGGTGAAGCAGAAAGCGGAGTAGATCCGATGGAATCTGTAGCGACGGGCGCTTCGATCCAAGGTGCCGTTCTGACAGGCGAGGTATCTGATATCCTACTACTCGATGTTACGCCTCTCTCATTGGGAGTAGAGACGCTCGGTGCCGTATTCACGAAGTTGATAGAAAGGAATACTACGATCCCGACAAAGAAATCTCAGACTTTCTCTACAGCCGCAGACAGTCAGACAGTCGTCACCATCCATGTCTTGCAGGGGGAAAGAAGCATGGCATCGGACAATGTCTCTTTGGGGAGATTCAACCTTGAAGGAATACCACCCGCACCAAGAGGTGTGCCACAAATAGAAGTCACTTATGACATCGACGCAAACGGTATTCTGAACGTTTCAGCAAAGGATATGGCAACCAATAAAGAACAGAAAATCACCATTACTGCTTCAACAAAGCTCTCCGACACGGAGAAGGAGAGTATGATGAAACAGGCAGAGGAGTTCGCTGAGGAGGATAAGAAGAGAAAGGAGGAAGTCGAGTTTAGGAACAATGCTGACAGCTTGATATACACGTCAGAAAGGACTAAGGCTGACCTAAAGGACAAGATCAGTGCTGAGCAGGCAGGAAGCGTTGACAAGGCAGTTTCTGATTTGAAGGAGGCGCTAAAAGGAACTGATACTCAGATAATCAAACAAAAGACTGAGGACCTGAACAAGTTACTGCAGGAAATTGGTGCAGCTGTTTACCAACAAACTGCCGCTCAGGGTCCGCAACCCGCGGAGGCAGCACCAGAACAGCAACAGGGTCCGGAAGGCGGTGAACCCTCTCCTCCAGAAGAAAAAGTAGTCGATGCCGAAGCCAAGGTCGTCGATAATGAGAAGAAGTAGTGCAGGCCAGAAGACGACATCAATAGATGCCTAAGAGAGATCATTACGAAGTCCTCGGGGTCGAAAAGAGTGCGAGCAAGGACGACGTGAAGAATGCTTATCGTAAACAGGCTCTAAAATATCATCCTGATCGAAACAAGTCACCCGGCTCAGAAGACAAATTCAAAGAGGTCTCCGAAGCTTATGGGGTCCTCTCTTCTGATGAGAAGAGGAACCTTTACGATAAATTTGGTCACGCTGGGATTGATCAGCGGTACTCTACAGCGGACATCTTTAGAAGTGCTAATATTGAGGACATACTGCGAGACATCGGCTTTGGATTTGGCGGACTCGGCAATATCTTTGAAGGTTTCTTCGGCGGTTTAGGGGGCGGAGGAAGAAGAGCTGGCTCGGCCAACGGCCAGAATCTCAGGCATGATGTTACATTAACGCTGAATCAAGCAGCACAAGGCGTGACGATGGAGCTTGACTTACCAAGAAATCTACAATGCGATTCGTGCGCTGGGTCGGGGGCGGAACGCGGAACTTCCAGACGGACCTGTCCAACCTGTCAGGGTAGGGGTGAAGTACAACATGTCCAATCTTCTGGGTATGCTCGATTTGTGAGGATAGAGACCTGCTCAACTTGCAGAGGAAGGGGAACTTTCGTCGACACTCCTTGCCGTACATGTCGAGGGTCCGGACTTACTCGGAAGAAGGAAAAGGTGACAATAAAAATTCCTGGAGGTGTGGACGACGGATCTCGCATAAGATTGAGAGGGTATGGGGATATGGCTGCGGAGGGAGGATCTCCAGGCGATTTGTATTTGGTTACCCATGTCAAGCCGGATCGGAGGTTTGAGAGGGATGGACTTGATCTGCTCCACCAAGTATCGATAAATTTTCCGAAGGCGGCACTTGGCGGGGAAATCAGTGTTCCTACCTTGAATGGTACCGAAAAGCTAAAGATTCCATCGGGTACTCAAAGTGGAACCATTTTCAAATTGCGAGGCAAAGGGTTCCCGAGCCTCCAGGGGTATGGGATGGGAGATGAGCTAGTCGCGATTAAGGTACAAGTACCATCGAAATTGACCAATAAAGAGCGCGAGCTGCTTGCCGAGCTTGGGAACGAAATGGGTGATCCAGAACCAAAGAAACACTCCATATTCCATGGTAGATAGAAGATCAGCCCTTTACCCTGACAATCTTAGTTCGACCTAGGACACTCCAGTATTCGACCTCGGAGCCCTCAACCATCTTCTCCCTCAGCTTCTCTTCCTCAGGTGGAGGGACCTCAAATGTTTCAAAAGTCTCCAAGTCCATTAGTTGAGAGCTACTTTCAGTCTTGGATATCACTTGCGCGCTTCTCTTCTCAATTTGTGGTATCTCTATATTTGCAGAAACAGGTGACACAATACTCCGTTTCACTCCGTCGAAGAGGCCAATGGCGACAACTCTCGCCTTCGCCGATCCATGTTTTCCCGGTTTTGATTTGTCATAGCTCACTATACGAGAAGGCTCTCCTTCTATCATGATATAGGATCCTTCCTTGACACTACTAAGATCCGCCGGTCTGCTCAACAGCCTGTTTCCAAGAGAGAAGATATATAACAATTCTCAAGAATTCTTATAGACTTAGCATAGATGGAACGTCCCAACTCGGTAAAATCTATAGGTATAATCTCAAAGGGTACCAACGGATTCGCAGATGAAATCTCTCTCAAATCCGCAAGAATCTTCGAGAAGGCCGGCCTAACCGTTCATCTGATTGCGCCGCTTAGGAATAAACAATTTCTGTCTCTTGATTCTTTGGCAGATTTGGCCCGCGCACAAATAGATCTGGTCACAGTTGTCGGAGGAGATGGCACAATTCTGAAAACCGCTCGTCAGATCAAAGGAAGAATTCCAATTCTCGGGATAAATGTCGGCGGGAGAGGCATACTAGCGGAGATCAGTCCGTCAGAGGTTGAGAAGGCGACTAGGATGATAAAGAATAGACAGTTTCAGATCCAGAAAAGAACGAGAATCTTTGCGAGAACGGAATCTGAGAGCTACCCACCTGTACTCAATGAGGTATATGTTGACAAAGTAAGAAGAATACGGACCCCCACGTTCAGTATTTCGACTCCCGATTTAATCCAGAATGGATATGAGTTGAAGTTGAGAATGGACGGCGTGATAGTATCTACCCCAACGGGCTCGACCGGACATTCCTATTCGTTTCGCTCAACAATTGTTTACGAGGAGTTGCATGCCCTCCTTGTGACTCCGATCGCCCCGATCTCTCATGCACCTTCAATGGTTCTCCCTATGACAGAAATCAACATCACATCAAATGATGATTCATCACTGCTTCTAGATGGCCAAATCGATTTCAAAGTTACAGCCAATAGTCTAATCAGAATAAGCAAACATAAGGTTCCATCTTTATTCCTCCGATTCGGCACATCGATATTGGGACAGATGAAGAGAATTGGATTCTAATCTGATCTTAGATTCTACCGCCTTCTATGCGGGTATACCCTTCTCCTCCAGTGAGATCATGTATACAACGCCTCAAGTATTCGATGAGATAGCGAAGGGGAAGAACGTATATTTGAGAGTTAAGGGGCTGATTGATTCAGATAGGTTAAGGATTTTGCACCCGGGGGAGAAATCCATCGCCAAGATTAAGAATTCATCCCAAGCTATAGAAGGATTAGGTATTCTTTCGGATGCCGATCTTTCAGTCGTCGCTTTAGCAATAGAGATGGCTGAGGTAGAACCAGCTAAAAAGACTGTCATCGTTACCGATGACTATGCCATCCAGAATGTAGCCGCTAACATGCACGTCGAATATCGAGCCGTCATGACCAGAGGTATACGAAATAAGGGAAGTTGGTCAGTCTATTGCCCAGGATGTGGAAGAGAGCAAGAAGGAGAGGCAAGAGTTTGTGAGGCATGTGGGACCAAGTATCGAAGGCGACTGATCACGCGCTAGACCACTAAAATCGAGCAAGAAGATAGACCACTGATAAGATAAGAAACCGGCAATGCAAGAACCAATTGAAAGCTCTTTCGCGTATAGAGATATCCTCTTCGTTGCAGTCATTACTCTAGCTATCCAAATTTCATCTCTAATTCTCACAAGCAGATTCATCCTACCCTATCCTCAACTTCCTTCCTTTGCACCAGCCGGTCAAAGCGTAGGTGGTTCCGTCCTAAATTCTCTGATCCTGATCGTGGTCGCCCTTGTTTCCTCCATCTTGATGATTGTCCTGATACGAAAGGGACGGGAAAGGGTATTGCGATTTGTCCTGGCGATTATGATCGGATTCGGGACTCTGACAGTTACCTTCACTATCACACTGATTGCCTTGACAGGTATTCTGCCTTATTCTTTACAGATATCTACATCAGCAGCTCTTGCTCTCAGTACGGTATCCCTTGTATCGTTCTTGAAAAAGGATGCCAGAATCTTTCAGATATTGGCCTCTGTGGGCTTGGCAATATATTTCGTGACATCTCTGGCAGTTTTCCTGAAACCACCAACTGTCATCATCCTCCCAATTGCTTTTGGAATCTATGACCTATATGCGGTCTTCAAGGGGCCTCTGAAGGTCTTGGTTCATGAGGCTGCGGACAAGATGGAATTTTACCCGATGGTAATTGGGA
>JAPUKB010000088.1 GCA_027295865.1 Nitrososphaerota archaeon | reverse complement strand
TTGACCGATTACGTCCCTCAAGGTAGTCTGAGAAATTAGGCTAGAAGCGTTAATGTAATCTTGAATCTTGATTATAGCGTTCACAGGATCGGCGACCTTAAGATATACAACAGCATCAACATCTACAGTGACATTGTCCTTCGTAATAATTCCCTGCTTTGGGACATCCAAGGCAACGATTCGTAGGTCTACAGTCCTGATCTTGTCTAGGAATGGTAGGACGATGAATACTCCGGGCCCTTTAGCGCCAAGGAGTCTTCCAAGTCTGAAGATTACAGCTCTCTCGTATTCCTTGACGATCTTGACCATGTTTGCGGCGATGATCAGTATAATGATAATGAGAATAATGAATCCTACGCTAGTTCCAGCGTCGACTTGGAGAGGAACTCCTCCTAACACGAGTAAGGATGGGATAATACCTCTAATAACTCTTTATGACCCTTTTTCTAGTGTCTAGACAAAGGGCTTTCTTGCTCGCTTAGTATAATGAATATATACTCCTCTCAGAAAAACGCGAGCATGCGTTCATCATCTGGAGTGTCAAAGCCGCTCCTCGTTGCTCTAATCGCGGGAATTGCAGTTATCGCAGTAGTTGTAGTTATCGCAGGCGTTGGGGGATTCATGATGATAGCACCTACAGGACAGGCACCCCCCAATCAGCCTTCGGTTCAGCAGCCTCCTCAGCCTCAGGAGTTTTTCATAAGTCAGCCTCTGGGTTCTGCTTTCCCTGATAACGATCTGAACTTCGATCCACCAGATGTAACAATTAGCGTCGGAGACACAGTAACATGGGTGAATGATGACGAGAACATTCACACCGCTACCCATCGTGGCGATCCCGCGCTCTTCGATTCTGAAACCGTGGAAGCAGGAGAGCAGTTCTCCGTTACTTTCTCAGAAGCAGGGGAGTTCCAATACTTCTGTAAGTTCCATCCCTGGATGGGCGGCGTCGTCAATGTCCAGAATTAGCACAGAGATCTACCTCCACCCTAGGTAAAGTTAATCTATGACCTTCTGCGCTCCTAGACTTAGCCGGTCATAGCGGCGGGGATCCACCTGGTCCCATTCCGAACCCAGAAGTTAAACCCGCTGACGCCATTGTGTTAGTGAGGTCCGAGAGGTCTCGTGAAGCAGTGGTGCCGGCGACCTTATGCTCCAGCCTGAAGTCAATAACGCTTTTAACTCGGCGTACTGCCGGATAGTGTAAGATTTGATTCCGCCCCGTAGAATTTGCGAGGTTTTTTGACTGGTATCTCCTCTCGGCTTATTCCCTACTGATAACCCGATACTAGGCAACCCAGTAGTTAGCATACTGATTTTCTATGGTCCCTTGGCACTTCTCATCATCTATGGCCAGAGAATTCAGGCATGGATGATACTCAATGATGTCTCGAGATCGGTAGGGAAGCTGAAGCTCATGAAGGATAGAAGCAGGAAGGAGGCTGTCGAATTCGTGACGGGTGGTTCGAATGCAAAAGTCGACGAACTCGCACCTAGAATCGACCAGTTCCTTGAGTACTTTACAATCATGCCTATCGATATGGATCCTAGCGGGGTCGTTGGCAAGCTAGAACATATCATGACAACTCGCGATGATCGCCTGAAGGCAGAAATCCGCACGCTCGTCCCTGATGCAGATCCAATCAGAGCTAGTGTGATCGAGAACCTTATCGAAGCTGCCTCAGCTCTTAACTTCATTTATAAGATTGTAAGACACTTCTATCTTATCGGCAAGAAGACCACAAGCATGTTCATCTTGGCGCAACTTCAGATGATCATGCCCATGGTTCTCCTGGAAGCAGATGCCCTTACTGGTGCGATAGATGCTTTCAAGAAGGCTCAACCACTTGGAGATGGCATCGGCCCGATGGTCGTCGGGAGACTCATGCTCGACAGTGAAAAGAAAGAGGTAGCTAAGGAGACGGTTTACTCTCAATCAGAATTGAAGGGTAGGAAAGTCTATCTGCTGACGGCCAAGGGTCCGGCTGGAAATGTGGGTCAACCAGGAAATGGTATTAAGAATATGGTAGAAGAGCTAGACATCAAGCCAAATGCTATAATCATGATTGATGCCGCACTAAAGTTAGAAGGTGAGAAGACCGGTGAGATCGCCGAGGGCATCGGAGCCGCCATTGGGGGTATTGGGGTCGACCGCTTTAAGATCGAAGAAGTAGCAACAAAGCATGGAATACCTCTCTATGCGATCGTGATAAAACAGTCTATTGTTGATGCTATCTCAGTGATGAGGAAAGAGGTCGCTGAAGCTGGGGATAAGACTAGGGAAGTAATGGAGAGAATCGTAGAGGAGAAGACCAAGGAAGGCGACAAGATAATAATAGTTGGAGTTGGAAATACCTTAGGAGTCGCTCAGTAAGATGTCCTCACTTCCGCTTCTGGGAGCCCCAGACAAAAAGAAGCCCAAACTAACGGTATATACGATTGAAGAGTGCCAGTCCTGTCACCTTAAGACGAAACGCGGTTTTAGAGAGGGCGATTTTGTTCACAAAAGAGAAGGGCAGTGCCAAAGCTGTAAAGGTAATCTAATGATTACTATGATATACGCCGAACCCATTAAGGTCTCCTAGTATCAATCAATTAGGTCTGTGTTAGGATTACTGCTCCATCTGCGGTAGGAGTGATGGTGTGCTCGAATTGTGCGACGCACATCCCGCGAGCCTCGACCAGATCGGGGTATAAACGCAGAATTTTCTTCATTACGAGTTTATCTAGCATGGTCTTTAGCTCTTTCTTCGAGAATTGGTCCAAGTACCACCTGGGGGAGAATGGGAGGGTTTTTCTCGTCTCCCAGATTGTATCTACAAATGAGTCGATCTTTCGATCTCCTGTCTTCTTTCTTGTAATAAGCATGTAAATCGTCTTTGCCGATCCGTCGATAACATATCCTGCGCCTTCTTTTAAGGTGAGGAAAGGTTCTATGGCATACACCATTCCCTCCTTCAAAGTCTGACCTGCAGGGGCCCAGACATTCGGAATAGAAATACCTGCATGAACTTTGTATCTTTCTATTGAGTGACCCGAGAGATTTGATATCGTTCTGAATCCCCACCTCTCCGCAGTGTCCTCTATCACCTTGCCGAGGTGACCCACCGGAACTCCTTCCTTCGATGCCTTGATTGCTTCTGTTAGGGCCGACTCTGCGGCATGCGTTAGTCGATCATAATCCGGAGAGTATGAAATGGTTGTAGCGGTATCTGCTACATAACCATCTACATGAGTCCCTAGGTCGAGCTTGACTACATCCCCTTCATGTATTGTATGAGTCTCGTCGAGATCGGCGCTATAGTGCGCAGTCGTACTATTGATCGATACCCCGCAAGGGAACCCAGGTTCAGCCCCAAGCTTTCGACTCATGTTTTCGACCTCATCGCAAATCTCTAAGATATTCATCCCTATGAGCGATCTTTTCTTGATACTCTCTCTTACTTCAGCTGCTACTCTGCCTGCCTTGATGAATTCAGCGGGGATCGATAGACCGCTCATATTCGTGTGTGAATACAGGATGTAAAGGTGAAGGAATTAACCTCTTCTCTCCACGGTCATCTTCTTTTCTCTTCTCTAAGAACGGATCTAATACTTTCGATTTCGCTTCTCATAGATATCATCTCTTTCTCCATCCACAGGTCTTTATTCGCGGTCAACCATTCGCTATCACTCCACTGTAGAACCTCATTCCTTATCGCAAAGGATCCTCTGTGCATCTGGTGCAAGACCTTCTGTATGGGATAATCCCCAAATCCTTGATAAGTTCCCAATGACACCCTCCCCAGCTTTCCATGTGTCTTTACTAGATGTATCAGGAGCTGAATTGTGAGCTCGAAAGACAATACTCCCCGCTTCTTCCTAAAGGCCTCGTATCCATCTAGTCTAATGCAGAAGAATTCAGAACGAGTCCTAATCTTGGAATCTACATTCTCATAGTGCATAAACTCAGGAAGGAATTCAAATAGAGCTTCCCTAATGTACCTCTCAATCCCTTCTTTTGAGCTGCCGCTGACATAATCTCCTATGATAAGATCAAAATTTCCTGACAACACTTGTTCCTTCATTCTATGTAGGTTATCCCTCGCATCGTCTTCTTCCCTATAGAATAGGTCAACCGGTAGATGCATGACATAATCCGTTTTCTTACCATCCCAGAATCTGTCGAATGCAAACGAGAGTCCCGTATCCCACCCAATGCATGGTCCTTCGGCGTTCTCCCTAGATGGAATAAAGTGAATCTCCTCTCCTCTCTTGGATCTAAGAACGGCACCGCCTTCTGGGTCAGCTAGCAGAGGTTGAATCTCCATGCGCTCGAGATCTCGGATAGATTCTTGATTAAAACCTCTTACTACAAAAACGCCTTTATTCAAATCTAATCCAAAGATAGGATTTCTGAGAATGTTCAACGTACTCATGATATTCTCGTCAATACCTCTAGAATAGACTACGAATACTAGATTTGGCATCGATAATCTGGGAACATTAGGAGCATTGGTATATCAGGCTACTTCTCTTGAGTAAGAGAAGTAGATTTAGAATTTGTAATTGTGAATAGCATAATCATAGCCACCTTCTATTGCTATCGTAGTTGCTTTAACCCCAATCTTGATCCCTCGTGACTCGAACCAGGAATTGACCGTCGGTGAGATTGCTTCTTCAATTCCGTCTCTATAATCTTCCTTGTTATATAGAAATAACATACTAGGGCCAGCCCCTGATACATTTGTCGCTACATGAAACTTATTGAAGAGGCTTTCTTTCAACTCTTGGAATTCGTCAGACGAGAATCCTCCATAACCGCCCAGTCCCGCTCGGCGAGGCTCATGGAATCTATCTCCCCAAACCAGCTCTAAGAATCTATCCACATTTCTACTAACTAGAGCTGCGGTTGTTGCTGATACCAAACCGGACTGAATTATGAAGTCATCCTTTGCTAAAGGTTCTTGAAGCACCTGTCGCATCTGTTCGGTTCCATGTTTTTTCTCAAAGGAAGAGTAACCGACCGCTAACCCAAGATTTTCGGGTGCATCATAAGTATCCACAGAGGTGGTTTGAGATGCGGGAGATCTAGAGATTATGTTGAAGCGGCCATTAATTGAGCCGGCGACGTTATCCTTGTGTTCCCCTGGCTCTCCTCTCGAGGCTGAGATTACAGCTTCGTCCCTGCTCATCCTATGACCATATACAATAGCTGCGGCCAAGATGGCCCCTGCAGCTTCTGCTCCGGATCTGCCGAGTCCTCCTACCTCATACCCGTCATCCTGGAATAGCAGATGTCCTCCTCCTTCCAGTTTTAACTCCTGCAGCATATGTTCCAACGCGATCTTGCCTGCATGTCCAAGAGATCTATTAGATTTTACTGGGCTCTCTACCTCAACCTCGATTCCGGTTTCGCGTGATCTAGTATAGGTTACGGTGAGTTTAGGCTGTGAAAGTCCAAGACACCATATGTCATATCCGAGGCCCACATTGGCAGACGAACTGGGAACCTCTATCCTTACCTGATCCACGGAACGCTAGATATCTTCAAAGTTTATCACTCTTCCCAATAGTTCGGGTCTTACATCCCAGAGGCATGTATGGTAAGACTAAAACCCCATCAACCTTTTTGAGAGAGGATGAAACAGTATGCCAACGTAGCTATTGGAGGAACCTTTGACCTCATCCACAAAGGGCATAAGATTCTCCTGGCTAGAGCTTTAGAGCTTGGCGAACAGGTCATTATTGGGTTAACGTCAGATGAGTTTGCTGCTTCTATTGGAAAAGAATTAGAATATTCTTACGAAGAACGATTGAGCACCCTTGAAGGATATCTTGCAGAAACATATCCTCAATCAAAATACCTGATTTCGAAACTAACTGACTACTTTGGTCCAGCGGTAGTTCTTGATCAGATCCAGGCGATTGTT
>JAPUKB010000087.1 GCA_027295865.1 Nitrososphaerota archaeon | reverse complement strand
CTGACCAAACTAAGATCTCATTCCATGTGACGGCGGTGAGCAAGTCATTTTCTTCTGATACCATCCATAGAGCGATCAGTCTCTCCTCTCTCGAACCACCCTCCCAGAGCAATTGAACAACCCTCCTTCTCTCATCAAAATTCAGATCAGACTGATTCAACCAAGTTTTCATTGTCGCACGCAATACAGAAACCCTAACTCCATAATATTTGATATTCGGCGTGGAAAGGGAGCTCATGTCTTCTAGGTATTCGTGGTTACCCACAAGAATTAAAGAAAAAAGGAGAGAAGAATGAGCTTTCACTGTCTTTCTTGTATTCAAAAAGTCTCACACATCGATTACCGCAAGGGTGCTCTAACAATTCATATAAATAAATTTTGAGCAGAGATGATTAATGAGCAAGGTAAGAAGTACGCAGTCTTACTCGAGCGATATTAAAGATCTGCTAAAGAGCTCGGATGCACTACTAATAGATGTGCGGGCGCCGTTCACATTACATGGACGGCTCCCGTACTGCACCAGCTGCTACCAGAAGGTCAAGAGTTCGTTTCTGGAGCGCTGAGACTGATAGTGGGTTCAACCGCCCTAATTCCTTGCCAATCATCTCTTGCAGAGGCGAGGACCTGCGCATAATTTTTATAAACTCACAATAATCTCTTCTAACCGTGAACAAAGTAAGGAATACACAGAAGTATTCGATGGGCATGGCTGATCTCCTGAAGAACTCCGAGGACCTCATGGTCCAAGTAAAAACGAACCTGAAGGAGGCCGAGAATACATCTTATGAGGACAGGGTATTCACATATGCAAGAGGGGGACCGGGAGGAGTAATTCCGTTCAGAGAGGCTTCCGAAAAGGCTTGGGTTGCACTTTATCAAGCCGTGGATGTGCTGATCGACCATTTCTTGAAGCATACCGTAAAGGCTCATTATGAACGGAAGCTGAAGTTACGTGAGCTGGAGGAAAAGTTTGCAGATCTGGCATCCTACCGATTCTACGACCGGTATGCGGCGAGGGCGGTACACATTAGGAACAATACCAATTACTATACCAGCAAGGATCTAGAGTTCCTTGCTTGGGAAATAGGCAAGGCCAACGAGCTTATCTCAGACATCAAGAAGCTCGTCAGTAAGAAGTAGGATCGGAGACGGTCGAGACATGACGTGGAGGCGAGGTTAGAGCCCCTCTCCAATCTGGTAAATGTCTATAGTCTGCTCCATTAGATCGGTCAGTGCAATTATCTTCTCATTCGCGAGAGACATCCGCGTCCCAGTATCTGCTTCTTGAAGTGCAGCGTTGAGCTCGGCTATAGCCTCCTCTAACTTTCTCTTCTGTTCCCTAGGAAGGATCAGCTCCTTCCTAACCTTCTCAGCCTGATATATCACCCGTTGGGCCGTCTTCAGGAGTTCCGCCTCTTCCCTCTTCGCCCTATCTATTGCCGCAAACATTTCAGCATCTTCAATCATCCTTCTCTTCTCCTCATCGGGCAGTTTCATCCTTCCGGTTATGGTGACCCTCTGTCCTACCCCGCTACTCTTTTCCGTTGCAGAGACATGTAATATCCCATTTGCATCTATATCGAAGACCACTTCGATCTGAGGCACACCTCGGGGCTTCTTCGGAATGCCTTCGAGATCAAAGATCCCTATCGAGAAATTATCCGAGGCCATGGCGCGCTCTCCTTGCAAGATATGTATAGTTACCTCGGACTGGTCGTCTCGCGCCGTTGTGAATATTTGCGTCCTCTTCGCTGGTATAGGCATATTCCTCTCGATTATTTTGGTGACCATCGCAGACGCATCCTCGATCCCAAGAGAGAGAGGAGTAACGTCGAGGAGCTTATAGTTCAATTCTCCAGTTAGTATCGCGCCTTGAATCGCCGCTCCCAATGCTACACACTCCATCGGATCAACGCCTCCTTCAGCAACCCTGCTCAAGAAATGCTCTACGACGCTTCTCACGAGAGGCATCCTAGTCTGTCCCCCAATCAAGATCAATCTATCAATCTCATCTGCGCCAAGCCTCGAATCGTATAGAACCCTCTTGATAGTACCTTCCACCTTCTTTACTGTGGGCAGAGCCAACTCCTCAAGTTCGACCTTAGTCATCTTGTATTCGAGGTGTCTGGGACTCCCTTCCACCTCGGCGATGAATGGCAGTTCTATATTGACAGCGAGATGGGTCGAGAGCTTGATCTTTGCTCTTTCCACCGCCTCTTTTAGCCTGACCATAGCCATCTGACTCTTCCGGAGGTCGAAATTGGTTGAATCATGAAAGTGTTTCAACAAACGGTCAACCATCGCGTTGTCAATATCTGTCCCTCCGGTCTGAGTATCACCGCTAGTCGCGATAACCCTGAACGTCTCTCCCTTGAGCTCCATCGTGGTTACGTCGTGAGTTCCTCCACCGAAACTGAAGACCATGATCCTTATCCCCTCGTCTGTTGAAATCTTATCCAATCCGTACGCAAGACAAGCAGCTGTTGGCTCGTTAATTATCCTCAAGACCTCTAAACCAGCAATTGCACCCGCATCGAGCGTTGCCTGCCTCTGGTTGTCATTGAAGTAAGCTGGTACTGTTATTACGGCCTTCTTTACCTCGCCCCCCAGAAAAGTCTGAGCATCAGTCTTGATCTTCTGAAGTATGAATGCGGAGATCTGCTGAGGGGTGTAATCCTTCCGATTTATCGTGACCTTATAGTCTGTTCCCATCTTTCTCTTGATCTCGAGAATGGTTCCATTCGGGTTAATGGTAAGTTGCCTCTTGGCCACCTGGCCAACTAGGACCGAATTATCTTCGGTAAACGCCACGACAGAGGGGAACATCTTTCCGGATTCTGATTGACCTTCAGAGCTTGGGATTGTAACTGGCTTGGACCCGAGGTAAATGGCCACCGCTGAGTTAGTGGTGCCCAAGTCTATACCTAGCACATATTCCCTATCGCCATCAGGCGGAGGAACAGAATTCGGAATGATCTGGAACCTCCGTTATGATAGTCGTCTATCGGTGCTCGCGGCCTTAGACTTGTTGAATTTGTTATTCTGAGGTGAACATCTTGCGATAGTCTCTGTCTCTAGTCCCCAGCTCCGGCACCACTGCGTCTGCTCCAGCAATGGCATATTTCTGGCCCCAAGTCTGAATCGCGGCCGAAAGTTCTGGATGATCCTTGGCATACTCCTCCGGTGGTATCTTCTTCATGTAAGCATCTATCGCCTGCTTTCCCGCCATAGCTCCGGCCTTCGTGCCCCATGGATGTCCGTGAACTCCCCCGCCATTCTGCAGTTGAATATCGTCTCCCATCAGTTCCATCGAATAATGATAGTTCTGAGGGATCAGTCCTCCAGAGCAGATCCCCATCATCGGCTTGATATGATCCATGGGACGCTGGATAGTCTGGATCAGTTCAGGAATCTCGGTGAATTTCGACTGGTCTCCGAGTTTGCCCCTCGCGTTTCCAACATGAACCATATCACCGCCAGCCAGCCTGGCAATGTAATCGGTGACCTTTAGACTGATCCCATGTCTGGGATGGCGCGTCAACGCGGCGTGTGAGGCCCGGTGTAAATGAATAGGTACATTGATGCTTGGATCCTCGGCTAGAGCTCTTAATGCAGGGTACCAAGTACACATGAAATTTAGCATCAACCCCCTCGCACCGTGAGCTATCATCCTATCTGCAACCTCCAAAGTTCGCTCTGAGTCGGTCGTCACCTGCGGGACATAGAACATGTCGCCTTCAGGATGCGCGCCCTCCGACTTTGCTTTATCCAAGCCCTCGTAAACCTTCGATACTCGATCCATCAGGGGTGAGCACCACTGATTATGATAGGTCTCATCATCCTTGAAGGTGTCTGCACCACCCAAGGCGGCGTTGTAGAACTGCTCGGCTGCTCCGCCATCAGTTACCCCCATCTTCGGCTTTATCGTGATTCCTAGATGAGGCCTTCGGGTTGTTGTCGTGCCGATAATCTCCCTCAACCCCTCAGTCCCAAACTTCGGCCCCTTGAAGAGTTTTAGGACACTCTTGGGGAGTTGCAGATCCACCCACTTGCAGTTTGGTATTGGAGTAAACGCCATCCAGTTCCCTGTTATGAACGTGAAGAGATCGGGTATTCCCCTATTGGGGATGTCTAGGAGAAATAAGGGAAATGCCACCTTCACCCAACCTGAGTGTTTGACAGTCCCGCTGGGATCCTCATACTTCCAAGAGAAAAGCTTTGCAGCTGTCTTGTGAGCCAAATCTGTGGCCGTAGAAACATCCGTGAAGGTGCCTACGGACTGCTCGGCCGCTATAATTACCCCTGCGTGCTCGATTGTGATCCTTGGGTCGCAGGTGATGAAGAAGGTTCCTATAACAAAATTGTCCGGATCTATCTGGTCCGGCGTCGTCGAGAAGATATCTCCCCTTTCGTGCTCAATACCTGGTGCCTCCCATTTCTTCTCTATCGTCGTCCCAGCCCAACCACTCCAGCTCTTCTTCTCTTCTGCCAAATCCGATCAATTTTTAGAGTTCATGCGCGAATATTTATGTTTTCAGGTTTTTGGGTTGGGAATTGTCTGCGAATCGGTAAAACTGTTCTCATATTGATTAAGTACGTGCAGAAGTTTTATGCTGATTAGGAGTTTTTTTAGTAACCTTTAGAGGGGCTGAATATTGAGGCGAGTAGTAAGAGGGTTAATACTTGACCTCTTTGGCGTTCTGGTCAGCGGGAATCCGAGAATCTTCTACGAGGAATTAATTCTCACATCAAGTATTGTCCTCGATAATAGGGTGTGGCGCAATCTCTATGCCAAGGCCTCCTCAGGGGATATCGACTACAAAACCTTTGTAGAGGATATAGCGGTCCAGATCTCATTACTTCCTGATGAAATAGAGGGCAGGTTGGAGGACGTGATTTCGAAGAATGTTAGCATCATAAATAGCGGAGACGCCCTTCTCTCGCATCTGGAGGAGACCGGGGTCCCTTTTGTTATCTTGACGAACAGCATCTCGGAGTGGGTTGAGATAACCTTGGAGAAGCTCAATATCTTGGGTCTCGCATCACCGATTGTCATCTCGTCGGCGATTCGGGTGAGGAAGCCTCGGCCAAGGGCCTACATGCTTGCAGCTGAGGCGCTTGGAAGGACTGCTCAGGACTTGGTCTATCTTGGCGATGAAGACGAAGACGTAAGGGGAGCAAAGGATGTGGGCATGTACTCTGTGTTCATAGCTGGAGAGGATGAAGTTTCTCTATCGTGTGATTATCAGATCTCCAATCTTAGCGAGATCATGGATTTATCGTTCGTTCGGTTTGAACCATGAGATGGTCCTATACCGTCAAATGGAGCCTGGGCTTCCAATACTCTATCAGCTCCCTCACCGCCCTATCCATGTCGTACTTGGGGGTGTGCACGAGTCTCTCTCTCGCTAGGTTCATGTCTGTGGGCATCCTTCGGGACTTCTGACCTGTTGATTTCACAGTAATCATATCGGTCTTGATGTATTTGCCCAATACCTCTCGCACGTCACCAAGTGATGTTATCTTTCCCGAGCCTGCGTTGATTGCTGCGATCTTGACATTCTTCGTAATTACACCGAGGTAATGCTCCTCGGCCAGATCATTGTAATGCGTCCATTCAGCTACCTGCTCATCTAACTCAACGGATTTTCCCAGCAGGGCGTTCTTCACCATGTTGCTTATCGAAGACCCCCTCCCCATGTCGCCCGACCAAGGGCCATAGACATGGGCCATCCTGAGAGCAATAAAGCCAAAACCGTAGGATTTGGCGTAGTTGAAGCCCTGGTACTCGCAGGCAACTTTCGTTGTCGCGTATGTATCCTCGTGATCCATCGACACTAGAGGATCATCTTCCTTGATAGGCCTCAGCGGCTCGTGTCCTGCCTTTGTTCCTAGGTAAACTGATGCTGAACTCGTGAATACGACCCTCTCCAGATCCGCCGCTCTGGCAACTTCCAGAACATTCATGGTGCCAAGCAGATGAGTCCTCATCCCAGTCCGCGGGTCTTTTCTCGTCTGAGTCGCCCTTGGTCCTGCAGTGTGGATTATTCTTTCGACGTTCGCCTCCTTCACCGCTGAGCTTAACGCTTCCCTGTCTAAGATGTCCCCCTTGAAGATGTCTATCTTCGCGATATCCATGAGGTCCTTCATGGCCTCTATCTGCCGGCCAGTGCCGTACATTACGCATCTGACTCCCTCATCGACCAGCCTACTTGCGATATGACTGCCCATACCTCCCGTTCCAGTCACCATCACGTTCATCAAGAATAACTCGACGCTCCTTTTGTTAACGCTTTCTTAATCTGCTCTCTCCAACAGATCGGGACGGACGGTCCTTCGGGCAATTCCAGAATCTCACCTAGCTCCACGGAAAGAGTGTGTACTCGAGGTCAGCGGGCTATGGTCTTTTGCTCGATCTTATCCTTTACCGAGTCCCAATCTTTCATGAAACGGGCAAACCCTATATCCGTAAGTGGATGTTTAAACATCATCTCGAGGACCTTGTAGGGCATTGTCGCAATCGGAGCTCCTAATTTCGCTGCTTGCACAATGTGAATAGGATGCCTTATACTCGAAACCAAAACTGAAGTCTTGTACCCATATGGCTTGTACATAGCGAGGATTTCTGCTATGAGGGCCATCCCGTCTTGACTAATGTCGTCTAATCTACCGATGAATGGACTAACCACAGTCGCTCCCGCTTTCGCAGCAAGGAATGCTTGAGATGAGGAAAAAGTCAACGTCACGTTGCAGTGGATTCCAGAATCTTCGAGGATCTTCACGGCTTTTAGGCCTGGTTTGGTGTTTGCCACTTTAACATACACATTCTTCCCATATCTCATAAAGGACTGGCCCTGTTTCACAATCTCCTCGGTTACGTTAGATACTGTCTCTATGCTTACCGGTCCTTCGACAAGACTGGAGATAGTAGAGTATATTTCCTCGGGGCTTTCTCTCTCCATAGCGATGAGGGTTGGATTGGTAGTCACTCCATCCAGGACTCCAATATCCTTCGCATCCTTGATCTGACCAATATTTGCCGTATCTAAAAAGAACTTCATTTCTCTAATTCCCTTTTTGATATGACCTCGCCAGCATATAAATCCTTTAAGCAGTCGGGAAGGTCCACTCGAGTTGCCAAATCTTACCAGCTTGAAAATCATTATAAACTTCCCATACGGCTGAGGTTGCTCGGCTATGCTCAATATGAACGAAAACATAGGGAGATGAGAAGATCTGGATCAGGTTGAACTAGATCAACTCTGCATTAATACCATAAGATTCCTTGCCGTTGACAGCGTAGAGAAGGCCAAGTCAGGTCACCCGGGATTGCCTATGGAGGCGGCGACAATGGGGTATACCTTGTTCACGCGAATTATGAAGCACAACCCTAGAAACCCGGAATGGCCTAATCGTGACAGGTTCATTCTTTCTGCAGGACATGGATCAATGCTCCTGTACTCACTACTTCACCTAACTGGGTACGATATGCCATTGGATGAAATTAAGAATTTTAGACAATGGGGAAGTCGAACTCCGGGCCACCCGGAATATCGTGAAGTGCCCGGGGTTGAAACAACAACAGGACCGCTTGGTCAAGGATTTGGGAATGGCGTGGGAATGGCGATTGCTCAGCGGTACCAGGCTGTGAGGTTTAATCGACCCGGTCACAAGATTATCAATCACAAGATCTATACATTCTGTAGCGACGGAGATATAATGGAAGGAATGTCATCAGAGGCTGCCTCCATAGCGGGACATCAGAAACTTGACAGCCTAATCTACGTGTACTTGGATAACAGGATAACTATTGACGGATCTACATCCTTGGCAATATCTGAAGATGTTGGAATGCGATTTGAAGCGTATGGATGGTTTGTCCAAAGAATTGAGGGTAATGACATTGCTGCCTTTGAGGAGGCAGTCAGAAAGGCACAAAGTCAGACCGGAAAACCATCTCTCATTATAGCTAGGACTCACATAGGTTATGGTAGCCCGAACAAACAGGATTCCGAACAATCTCACGGGTCTCCTCTCGGGCCTGAAGAAGCCAAGCTTACTAAAAAGAATCTCAACTGGCCACTGGAACCCACATTTTACGTTCCAGAGGAAGTCTACAAACACTGTAGGAAAAGCCTGGAAAGGGGGGACTTATTTGAATCTGAATGGAAGGAAGCTTATGAGGCGTATGCCAAGAGTCACTCTGGATTAGCGGCTAGTTTGGATAATGAACGAATAGATCCTCTGCCTGAGGGTTGGGAGTCAGACCTGCCAAACTTCAACAATGACGAAAAATTGGCCACGAGACAGGCCTCGGGCAAGGTTCTGAATCAAATAGCCCAGAAGATTCCAGCGCTTATTGGAGGTTCAGCTGATCTAATGGACTCCACAAATGTTAGAATAAAGGAAAGCACTGATAGCCAACCTACAGATCCGAATGGTAGGAACATCCACTTTGGAATAAGGGAACATGCGATGGGTGCAATACTCAATGGAATGGCGGTATACGGCCTGATCCCATTTGGCAGCACATTTCTGATCTTCTCTGACTATATGCGTGCATCCATCCGACTTGCCGCTTTGATGAAGCTAAGAGTAATCTATGTCTTTACCCACGATAGCATTGGGCAGGGTGAAGATGGCCCTACTCATCAACCAATAGGGCAGATTCCGCATTTGAGGGCTATGCCGAACCTCACTTTGATCAGACCAGCTGATGCCAGCGAGACCGTCGAGGCATGGAGGGTAGCCCTAACTAATACTAATGGGCCAACCGCTCTAGTCCTTACCAGGCAAAAGCTTCCGAGCCTAGATAGGAACAAATTAGCCTCAGCAGACGGATTAAGAAAGGGAGGATACATCCTCTCGGAGGCACGTAATGGCAAGCCGGATATCATAATCATAGCAACTGGGTCCGAAGTATTCCGGTCAATTTATGCTCAAGAAAAGCTTCTCGAATATGATGTCCATGCTAGAGTGGTTAGCATGCCGAGCTGGGAGCTGTTCGACTTACAGACGAATGATTATCAAGATAAGGTTCTGCCGCCAGAGATTAGAAAGAGAATTTCCGTAGAAGCAGCTGCCACCTTTGGCTGGGAACACTATATCGGGTTGGATGGAATTTCGATCGGCATGACGACCTTTGGAGCATCCGCGCCTGGAGATGTCGCGCTGGAGAAGTTTGGATTTACGACCGAGAACATCGTGGAGAAGTGTTTGGAAATCAATGGCAAAAAGTAGTGATTATTTTCCAAGAGCTCTGAGATCGGATACCGCTTGAGCCATATCCTCTCTGTAGAGAATTCCGGCACCCGAAACTACAACATCAACCCCGGCCTCCACGGCCAACGGGGCGGTCTTGAGGTTAACCCCACCATCAACGGTGAGCTCACACTTGTAACGGTGTTTGTCTATTAGCTTTCGTGCTTCGCGCACTTTGTTCAAGGGCTCTTCGATAAACGCCTGTCCAGTCTTGCCAGGATGGACAGTCATTACGAGTACTCGATCTATTTCTCCAATGAAGGGCGATATGCTCGTAAACTCTGTCTCGGGATTGATTGCCAAGCCAACCATCTTCTCATTCTTTCTTACGGCATCAATGAAATGTCGAGGGTTGACAGTTTCGACATGAGCCGTCAGCATATCTCCACCGGCTTCGACGTACGGTCTGATTGATTCGATAGGATGTTTGGTCATGAGGTGAACATCCATAGGAAAATCCGATGCGGCGTTTATCCTTGCGAGGTCTTCGGGTGGAAAGGCATAGGTGTCAGTGAAAGTTCCGTCCAGCATGTCGATATGGAACCAATCTACATCAGCCTTCTCCAGGATTTTCACGTCTTCGACATATTTTTCAGGCTTCGATGCCAACATCGAGGGGGCTATCTTCAATGATTGCCGCTCACCCTTCAATTTCAATTATTTGCCACCGCATAACAAAGCTGGTGATGCATTCGTAGTTTGGGGATGGACGGCAGACCATATTATTTGTTTGCCTATTGGTTCAGTTCTAGTTTTCTTAACATTTAAGTAACTTCCCGCCTTCATCGTGTTCGAATAATAAATGTCGACAACTGACGCGTCGGTAAGTGTACCGATAGTGCAAGAAGGGGCAAACATAGAGGTCGATAAGGCCTTTATCAATATTCGTGAGATGAGGGTTCATGGAGCTGGAAGAATTGCTCAGCTTGCGGCAGCAGCACTTGGGGATTTTACCAAGAGCTGCCCCTCCAAAGACCGAGACGACCTATACAAGTGCATAATCGAAGCGGGTGAGAAACTAAAATCGGCCAGACCTACCGCCGTCTCTTTGCCCAATGCAGTGAACTTCGTTCTCCTCCAGACAAAGGAGGCTTATGCTAATGGTAGCTCAATTGAAGGCATCAGGGGTGCCACAATTTCGGCGGCTGAGCAATTTGTCAAGGAGAGTGGAGAAGCAATGACCCGAATTGGAGAGATTGGAGCTAAGAGGATTCGGAACGGGGATACCATCCTGACCCATTGCAATAGTGAAGCTGCGATTAGTGTTTTGAAGACAGCTCATGATCAGGGGAAGGGAATCAAGGTCTTTAACACGGAGACCCGGCCAAAGCATCAAGGACACAAAACAGCGGTCGCGCTAGCCAAGCACGGAATCGAGGTGACGATGATTGTGGATTCCGCAGTAAGACTGTTCATGGATGACATCGATAAAGTAGTCGTCGGAGCTGACGCTATAACCGTAAATGGGGCGGTAGTCAACAAGATTGGTACGTCACAGATAGCGACCCTAGCCCATGAATCGAGGGTCAAGATGATGGTCGCCGCGGAAACTTTCAAGTTCAATCCTCAAACAATTTATGGTGATCTCGTGGAGATTGAGGAACGAGATCCAACCGAAGTAGCCCCCAGGGAGTTACTTGATGCTTACCCCGCCTTGAAGATAAAAAATCCGGTTTTCGACATAACTCCACCGGAATATATTGACCTCATAATCACCGAGAAGGGGCTCGTTCCACCGGCGGGGGTGTACCTTATGATGAAGGATCTCTTCAACATCCCCTGACTGGGTGAAACGATTTGATTATTTTTGGTGGCTCAGCAGGAACTGTCCTCGCGACCAGGACCTCGCAACTGCTTGGTGTAAAACTTGGGAGATTCGAGGCGACTGAATTTCCGGATGGTGAAAAGTACGTAAGATTTCATGATAATATCAAGGGGGAGGATGTTGTTCTGATCCATCCTATGGGTTTAAAACCCGACTCCCTCCTAATCGAATATCTTCTGGCCGCATCAGCTCTCAGAGATGGTGAGACAAAATCTGTGACCACGGTTATCCCGTACTTTGCATATGCAAGACAAGATGCACGATTCAATCCCGGCGAGCCACTCAGCTTTCACCTAATCGCCAAGTTTATCGAAATGGTAGGGGCAGATATGATATACACAATTGATCTGCATTTGCAGAGGGTTCCAGATCTGGGTAGTTTGTTGAAGATAGCAACGAAGAACCTGACAGCAGTTCCAGAGGTTGCAGTTTGGATCAAGAAAAATGTCGAGATGAATAATCCAGTGGTAATTGGACCTGATCTTGAATCCGAGCAATGGGCGAAGGTAGCGGCTGAAAAGATAGGAACTAGCTATGAAATAATGATGAAGACAAGGTATAGTGCGACAGAGGTGAGCATCACGACAAAGGATGGTAAGCCTTTGGATCTGACTGGCAAAGAAGTTGTAATTATAGACGACATCATAAGCTCAGGGGGAACGATAGTGGAGGCGGTAAAGCTACTGAGGGAAGCGGGCGCGAAAAAGGTCGTTGTAGGGTGCACGCATCCGGTATTAAGCGGAAATGCGTTGTCAAACATCTACAGCTCCGGGGTCGATATCGTTGTCGGCACAGATACCGTACCCAGTCAGGTGAGTTATGTGAGTGTGGCCCCGATCATTGCTACCGCTCTCAGGGAAAAGCTTTGAGGAAGGCCTCTAACATAGGCCCGAATCTAACTATCGCTAGCTTTAAAGAAGAAAAGGGATTAGACTCGGGCTAGATGCCTGAATCATTTCCCAAATGGATAGCTGAAGAGATTTCCGGTGCCAAGCTAGAGTTTGACAAGAAGCTCGGTCTTTCGGGGTACCCTCTAGACCTAAATGAGAAAGAACGTAAGGTAGATGTCCAATTTCATGATAAGCTCCCTGATGGGAGATATATAGCTACACTAGATCTGCCGAAGGAATTTAGTCCATCTAGCCTCAAGTTGGGGGAAGGTTTTTTCTTTGAACTCAATGTATTCAAAGCTGATCTTAGCGAGAAAGTTGTTGATTACCTAGACAAGCAGTATTCTGTGAAAATGAGTAATATCTTTCGTTTCGAGTTGCTCTCGGCCGAGATAATGGATGTAACCTAGTATTCGCTGTATCTATAAAGGATATTTCACTACCTCGCACGAAGATGGTAACAGAAAGGACCTCCCGTCTCTCAGAGTTCTATAAGCTTTCCAACAAGAAAAGATTGGAATTCGTGAGGGAATTCGCCAATCTTACCGATCAAGAAATATCATCACTCCAGAACTTCGGCCTGGAGATGGGAGACGCAGAAAGAATGTCGGAGAATGTGGTTGGTGGTTTTTCCGTCCCTATTGGTATTGGAGCTAACTTTCTCATTAACAAAAAAGACTATCTGATCCCCATGGCGACTGAAGAGTCATCAGTAATAGCAGCTGCGAGCAACGGAGCCAAGATCGCCCGTTCCCGTGGGGGATTTATAGCAAAAAGTCAGGGCTCTCAAATGAGGGCCCAAATCCAAGTGGCTAACCTCCCCGATTTCAATCGGGCTGAGGTTACAATAATAGAATCCAAAGATTTCATCCTCAAGACAGCAAACAAGCGGGCTCCGACTCTCAATTCTCTTGGTGGAGGGGCGAAGGATCTCAAGGTAAGAAGACTAAGGACCGATAGAGGTGATATGCTGGTCGTGGAACTATTTGTGGATTGCCAGGATGCAATGGGCGGAAATACTTGCAACAACATGGCCGAAGAAATAGCTCCTATTGTTGCATCGTTAAGCGGTGGAAGAGTTGTAATGGGGGTAGTCTCAAATTTAGCTTCGGAACGATTGGTGACTGCGACTGCCCTTTTTGACAAGGAAGCATTAGGTGGAGGAAAAATTGTTGAGGCAATATTGGACGCGGACTCTTTCGCAAGATCTGATCCATATCGGGGAGTGACCCATAATAAGGGAATTATGAACGGGGTCGTAGCTGTAGGTTTGGCTACAGGTCAAGATACCAGAGCTTTGGAGGCTGGCGTTCACTCATATGCATCTCTGGGAGGGCGCTATAGGCCACTAACATCGTGGAAAGCAAATGAGAAAGGAGATCTTATCGGAACGCTAGAGATGCCAATAGTCGTGGGGACGATAGGAGGTGCATCCACGGTTCATCCGATAGCAAAGATCTGCCTCAAAATACTCGGTGTTTCAGGAGCTCCTGAACTGGCGGAGGTGATGGCGTCAGTTGGACTCGCCCAGAATTTGGCCGCCCTCCGGGCCTTGGTTTCCGAAGGAATTCAGAAAGGCCATATGCGACTGCACGCGCAGAACATTGCGATTTCCGCCGGCGCCACAGGTCCATTAGTCGAGGAAATTTCGGGGACGATGATAAGAGAAGAAAAAATCAGTTTCAATTACGCGAAGAAGCTTTTGAGTGAAAAGGGAGCCTAAGAAGTTTCTTTAGAAGAAGTGAGTTCCTGCAAGTTAAAAATAACCTCGCTTTTTCGATCTCGTTCCTTAACAGCTTTCTCCACAACCTCGATCTCGGTCTTGTTGAGCTGCCTGTAACGTTGTCCTGCTATCTCGCCCTCTAAACGATAGATTCCGAGATACTCTCCTGCCGCAAAATAAACTGCCGAGTGCAGGTGTTTCCAAACAGTCGCAATATTAGTTGGAGAAATCGGAACATAGATTGGGGTTAAGTTGAACTCACGCTTCTGATCCGGAGTAAGGATCACTTCCTCAATCCGATCACTCACGATGAGGCCAGCCTG
>JAPUKB010000086.1 GCA_027295865.1 Nitrososphaerota archaeon | reverse complement strand
GGAGGCAATCCAGCAGACTCAAAGGATGGGAAGGGTGTTGAGAGCACATACAGACAAGGATCGTGCTCTCATCTACGCAATCTACTCGCCTGAGTTCGAATCACACATGGTAAGGCAGATCCAGAAGTTGATAACATGAGCGGATGGATCTATACAAGGATAATGAATGAAAAATAAAGACCGAAACGTTTGCCTTTAATTCGTTCTCAAGACGCTTTCCGCATTTGGATACTTCTATATTCAGAGGTGCGAAACATTTTGATTGGTTTCGAAAATCTCTACTATGTTTTCGGACGGATCAAGACAAAGAACCTGCTTGCCTCCCCGACCTTCTATAATTTCGTTCTTGAACTGCACACCGTTCTGTTTAAGTTTGGAAACCACAGATTCAATATCATCGACATAAATTATGAATCGATTCCATCCTCCTGGTGACGGTTTAGATCCGTCAGGTAGTGGTAATGAGGCTGAAGCATTAGGACCTGTAACCACCAGTTTTACCCCATCTCGTTCCAATATAGCTACTGCTGGTCCAAATTGTTGTTCTAACCGAAAATCAAGATTTGATGTATAAAACTCAACTGCCTTGTCGACGTCATTCACAATATACCTTATCTGTATCATTCTAATCGCTTCTCTATTTTTTCTACCTAATTAGAGTGTGTTAGGGTCGGACCCGCTCTGCACTAACTTCATTATCAGACTGGATAGGTTGCATTTAGCATTCTCTCGCACTAATTAGTTCGCCCGCACTAGTTAGGATAGCATCTGAAAAAATAAGGGAGCCTAACTCGAGGTTTGGTGTGAATCGATCTGTTTGATTCTGAAGCCGCTTTTCGCCACTATCGCTCCGACGACTATTTCTCCTAGTGAAACTGACAGGAGCACGGCGGATGTCAAGAAGCTAACTGGGATAGAGAATGATATTATTGCGACAGTAATCCAGACTACCAGAAGAGCTCCGGTCCGAGGGGACTAATACTGAAATCGGATTAAGTCAGTCTCCAAGACCTGAATTGGGCCGTTATCGTTTTGACGGTGCTTTGCGTCTTGAACTTCTCTTTGGCTTATCCTGCCAAAAACCGATTGAATTTCCCTCATGGTCTACGCCGATTGCAACCCATCCGACTTCTGGTATCTCTTGTTTTGGAGAGATAACTTTTCCACCCGCACTTTTGAATTTCTTCACTGTGGCGTCGATGGATTTTACAGAGGCATAGTTAACAGGGCCCTGTTTCGGATCCGTCTTCTTATACATCCCTCCACCAACTTCTTTTGATCCTGTGTCGATCAACCAGTATTCAAAACCAGGCATCGGGGCCTTTGTGAATTTCCATCCGAGGACCTTATTGTAAAATTTTCGAGATTTGGCCAAATCTGATACGGGTAGTTCGAAATGCGATATCTTATCAGGCATGATATTGTGTCTGAATCACAGCAATAAATGTATGCAGGTGGTTAAACTCTTACTAGATCGCATCTTAACTAGAGTCAGTCCTGAAAAGTAAGGAGGAAGCCTAACTCGAGGTTAGGCGACCAATTCTCAGGAACCGACTTGGTCTATGTGCTCACCTTAGTCAGTTCTTCACTTACTTGCCATAATCGTTGACCAACTGACTCGTCATAGGATCTCTTGGATGATCTAGTCTCTTTCGACTTTACGAAATACTTTCCACTTGCACCATCTACATCGGGAGATGATGCCAAGAAAATTGATGTTTGAGCTCCCTTGTCCGGACTCGACATGAACACCTTGAATAATTTCCAAATGAAACGAGTGATGAAAGGCGAAGAATCATGGCTACCTATGTTCGTTGCAACCACACCTGGATGGAGGGCATTCGCAGTAACTCCGGTTCCCTTTATCTTCCTTGCCAATTCGTAGGTGAACAAATTGAGAGCCAATTTCGAATCACCGTATGCACCTATTGCTGATCTCTTCTTACTCTGAATATCATCGAAATCTATTCTGCCAAATTTATGACCATCTGAACTTACATTCACGATTCTTGAGGGAGCACTCACCTTAAGCACATCCGAAAGCAAATTCGTAAGCAGGAAAGGGGCTAGGTAGTTCACCGCAAATAGAGTATCAATCCCATCCACGCTGAGAGTTTTGTGTTCAGCGGTGAGGCCGGCGTTATTAATCAGAACATGCAAATGTTGATACTTATTTCTAAAATCTTCTGCTAATCTGTGGATAGACTCTTGGGATGATAAATCAGCGACTATGAGATCAATGGATTCGTTTGCCGTTTTCTCCTTGATGTCATCTGCTGCGGCTCGTAAATCTGCCTCATTCCTGGCGACCAAAATCACAGTTGCGCCCATCTTGGCCAATCCTAAGGCGGTGGCCTTTCCTATGCCCGAAGTAGTCCCTGTGATCATGCAGACCCGTCCAGACATGTCTCCGGATCCTTTTTGCATACTTGAGTAATTCTCCTGAGCAATTTAAACGAAATTGGTTCGGCAGAGATTATCCAGCTAATTAGCAGAGATCTATGTCGTCAAGGTAAACACCGAGAAAAAATAAGGAGGGAGCCTAACTCCGGGTCACTCTACGGTGCCGGCCAGGGCGCCTCACCAGAATCAGGTGCTCTATCAATCAGGGGTATCATTATCCCGAAGGGACGGGAGCGTGTGACAACATGCCACGTCAAGTTCTGTGGGTTGCCTAGGGTGTCAAGAGAGACCGAAACTGTAACGACGTTCCCTTCCATGGTGAAGGAGAGATCCGTCGTTGATGCACTTGGAGGTCTACCTTCGAAGACGGAAGCAACCCAATGTCCAACGCTAGGATCAAAAATCAGAACAATGACTGGCCGATCGATTGATGTGACACCCGACGTGATAAACCAACCAAAGGCAACGACGCCGGTCGGTGATTGTGGTATCTCGCCAGCAACGGTGGCACTGAATGACAAATTAGCCCCGGACCGGACAACCCTAGCCGAAACGACATCGAAGAACACTGGGTTGTTTCCCACATCTGCGGTTGGATCACTTAGGACGTTTGAGAGAACCTCTGGCTGAGAACTCGGAGGTGGATTCATCACAAGTCCAAAATAGGCAGCCAGGGCCGCAACTATAACAATAACAATGACAACGTAAGTTCTTCGACTTAGTTGCACAAATGGACTTTGCCCGAACGAGGTATAAATAGTAATAGACTATATCCGACCCGGACTCAGCTGGGTCCTCGAAATAGACTCGGAAACGGATCGGAATGCGAGCCTAATTACTGGCTAACTAATTTAGAGCTTTTTAATCCCCACGTCAAATCCTCGCTTTTTGCTATCTTTCAAAAAGGATTCCGTGGGTGCAGGTTAAGTCGATGCATGTGTTATGACTTCTCAAGGAGGTAGATCCCGTAGTCGAGAAACTGGCCGAAGAGTATGATGGAGGGGTGAAGTTCGTCAAGGTGAACATCGATGAAGCTCAAGAGATAGCCGGAGGGTATGGAATCATAAGTATACCAACGCTGAAGATATTCAAGAATGGCAACATAGCTGGTAGCATGGGGGGAGCAGGCCCTAAAGATACACTGAAGCGGTTCATAGAAGGAACGCTAGGTGGTAACTAACTTGGTGGGAGCAAGAGGAGACTTGAGCATCTACAGATGTGAAGAGTGCGACCTCGAGTTTGAAGAGAGAATTTGGGCACAGAGATGTGAGGATCATGATAGGAAATATCAGGCCTGCTCGATAGATATTGCCAGACACGCCGTAATGAGCAAGAATACATAGGTTAGAAATAATCATGGATCGAAAAACTCTCACGCAAACTTTTCGGATAGACCAGGAGTCATACGACGGCCGCATGTTTGTCCATTTCAGTACCCAGTCAGAATCTTCCATACCCATAGAGATAGGATCAACAGTGCTGTCGAGCGTACATGATGTGCTAGATAGGAAAAAAGGGAGAACATAACAATGGCTTATTAACGCATTGAGGCCCAATTCAGGCGATTAGGATCATGGGTCAAGATGATTTTTCCCCCGAGAGAATCATGGCGCTGTCCTCAGGATTCTGGGGCTCCAAGGTTCTGCTCAGCTCAGTTGAACTTGGCTTATTCACAGAGCTGGCCAAGGGTCCTCTGGACAGCAACACTCTGTCGCAACGCCTCAACCTGCATCCAAGGGGAGCGAGAGACTTCTACGATGCGTTAGTCTCGCTGGGGATGTTAGTACGGACGGGAGAGCTGTATAGCAATACGCCCGAAACGGATCATTTCTTGGATAGAGGGAAGCCTTCATACATAGGTGCCTGGCCTGAGATGTTCAACGAGCGTCTTTACCTTTTCTGGGGATCCCTCACAGAAGCATTGCGGACGGGGAAGCCTCAAAATGAGATCAAGTCAGGCGGGGATCTGTTCTCGGCTCTCTACAGTGACCCTAAGAGATTGAAGATCTTTCTCCATGCCATGACCGGTTTGAGTTTTGGGTCGGCGAAAGCGATGGCGAGAAAATTTCCATGGTCGGATTACAAGACTTTCTTTGATATAGGGTGTGCGGAAGGAGGATTGCCGGTACAGATAGCCCTGGCGCATAACCATCTTACCGGAGGAGGCTTGGACATTCCTCCGGTACAACCTATCTTCGAAGAGTATGTCAGTTCGTTTGGGCTTAAGGAACGGCTGCGTTTTGTTCCTGGCGATTTCTTCAAGGATAGTTTGCCCAAAGCGGATGTATTAGTCATGGGCCACATACTGCATGACTGGAACCTTGAGGAGAAGCTGATGCTGATCGGGAAAGCATACGAGGCCGTTCCGTCTGGGGGCGCCTTGATAGTCTACGAGATGATCATCGATGATGAGCGGAGGGAGAACACAGGAGGTTTGCTTATGAGTCTGAATATGTTAATCGAGACTCAGGGAGGCTTCGATTATACTGGTAATGATTGTTCGTCTTGGATGCGTGACGCAGGCTTCCGAAAGACCTATGTCGACAAGCTGGCAGGTCCGGAATCGATGGTTGTCGGCATCAAATAGTTGGCGATAGTTAGTGATATTCTGTGGGGCATCCCAGCTAGGGGTTTGTAGATCCGCATAAATAATTCAACATATAGACTTACAATGAGAAAATAAGGAGGGAGCCTAACTCGAGGTTAGGCTATTAGGTTTAGAGCCTTGGCCCTAGGCGGGACTAGGTATTTCAGGTTCCTCTAACTCAGGTTCCTCTATCTCTTCTTCTGGGGGGTCATCTACCCCTTCTGCCTTACCAGGGTTTTCAGGTCTTCCTGGATTCTCAGGCCTACCCGCCCTGTCTGGATCTACGTCACCAACCAGAATTGGATCATCTACATCTACTTCACCGCCAGCACCCGCTCCTTCTACTAGAGGATCTGCGTCACCCTCTTCTTGATGGTACTGAACGATTACAGGCCCAATCATTCTCGGTGGGATTGTCTTGTATTCTCCTTGGCCAGTCTTTATCACCCCATCTCCTAGGGTGAAGTCTATAGTAATGTAGGTTGTAGAGTCTGGAAGTATCTCGAATGGTTTGACTATCTTGAAGACTCCTTCATTGATGGTTATCGGTACCATCTCTCCATCATGAAGCATTCCTTCGGCCAAGTCAACCGTTATTCGGACTTGGGTGTATTTTCCAGGATCCAAAGAAGTGACTCCAAGCATCTCTGTAGTTTGAGGTTTGGATTCAGAAGCTGAGAGGGCTAGGAGGTCGATGGTCTGGGCCCCTTGCATTACTGTCATCCAGTTCTCACCGTCTTCAACTTCAACTTCAACTTCAACCTCGGGATCTGGCTCTGGGTCAGCTACTGGTTCACCCACACCTTCGCCTGCCGCAGGATCTGCTGCTCCGCCCTCTTCAACAACAGCAACATTTGGCTCTTGGTAAACAGACTTCGATGACTTGAGGACTTCTACCAAGGTGAAGGTCACGTAGAATGATTCGAAGTCGTCTATCGGTGCATCTGTGACCAGTATCACCAGGTTACTTGGACTAGTCTGGAAAGGTCCTTGTTCTAGTTGTGGTACTCCTACTCCTACAAGCTCTTCTCCTAGTTGTGGTAAACCGTCCAACTCTACATTAGGACCTGCAGGTATGTCGTTCCTACGATCAGGAGGGGTGAACCCTATCGGGTTCGAAGTGTAACCCACAAGAACCAGCAGTCCAGCCAATATAGCTGCTAGCAAGATTGGGACCGAGAGGACTCTGCTGATCGCACTCCGTCTGTAATTTTGTACATGTCCTTTTCGTACTTTTCTCATTTCATATCACTGGTATTCTATGGTTGGTAGGGTAGATTAGGAACGTCATTCCGGATTATTCGAGTTTGAGCACGATTTAGGATAATGGTCTCAGCAGACCGGAATTCAACTCATCCAGAAGACGATTTCTTAGAAGACATCTCAGCAGTACCATTACGTCCCTTGAACTGCTAAATTGGATTCAGGAACTGTGATCTATCTAGGGGAATTACATTCTCGGTGGGATTGTCTGGTATTTCTTTCTGGGGGAATTACATTCGAAAAAGTCGAAGAGACTTCTTCGAAACAAGAACCCATTTTGGACTTGGTTGGAGGACTTCCTCTTGGAGGACTTCCTCCTCCTACTGAATCGCATCCCATTGAAACTGTCGGTTGAGAAAAAATAAGGAGGGAGCCCAACTCAGGCATTCACGCTTGCTTCTTCGGGAAGAACTTCCTCTAAGGCAGAAGTAGCTTCCAACAGTTCCTTTAAAGTTGCCAGACTGGTTTCCCACTCTTTCTTTCCCTCCCTGACGATGATTGGCTTGATAAGCTTGAAGAAGCCGCTCGGCTCCACTCCGCCGAGCTTTCGCATGAGCATATTGAAGTCGGAACAAATTAAACTGTAGGATTAATGGGCCGACCCGGATTTGAACCGGGGACCATAGCTGTTTCCCAACATTCGCCGTGTCAGAGCTTAACCAGCTTCAGACGTAGCTAGATGTCCTAGACCAATATAGGAGTCATTTTGACTCTGGCTAGACGATCGGCCCACTCTAAAAAAGACGAGTCGTAAGTTATTTATCTATTCTATCTACTTCGTCTTTCCCAGATTATCAGTGTTGAGGTTGCTAAAACAGATCCCATCATCCCCGCTA
>JAPUKB010000085.1 GCA_027295865.1 Nitrososphaerota archaeon | reverse complement strand
ATAGAGATTCCGGGCATAAAATATGATCCGGAGATAGGGATTTGGGGTTTGAATGTTAGCGTAGCATTAGATCGGCCTGGTTATCGAATCAAATCGAGGAGGAGACTTCCAAAGAAAATTGGGAAGAGACAGAGAGTGACGAAGACTGATGCAATAGAGTATGCTCGCAACGTAATTCGTGTAGAGGTCGTCGAAGAGCTTGGCTAAGCTAAAGGAGAGGCATGGCAAGCCGAGGAAATTCGGCAAGGGGGCGAAACACTGTAAGAGATGTGGTAATTACACAACTGTGCTGCAGCAATATGATCTTAACCTGTGCCGACAATGCTTTAGAGAGGTAGCGCCGATGATGGGATTCAGGAAATATGACTAGAGTGGTGGACAAATATGCCAGCTGAGAATCTGATAGCAAATCTTTTCTCTACAATAATTAATGCAGAAAGGAGAAATCTAAAAGAATGTTTAGTTATCCCGTCTTCGAATCTTGCAGTCCAAGTCGTAAGGACAATACAAAAAGGCAGGTATATAGGAGAGTTCGAGGTGATAGATGACGGCCTTGGGGGAAAATTGAGGGTTCAGCTGATCGGTCGGATAAATGGCTGTAGATCCGTAAATCCTCGTTTCTCAGTAAGCAAGGCAGGTTATTCCCGATGGGAGAGACAGTTCCTCCCAGCTGTTGGAGTAGGGATCTTGATCGTTTCAACCCCAAAAGGCGTCCTGTCGCACACCGAAGCTCGCGAAATGAACCTCGGAGGAAGGCTAGTTGGTTACGTCTACTAAGAGCTCAACTAAAACTCAGTCTAGGGAAATCAAACTACAGGGTGGCGTGACGGCATCGTTAGATCAGTCCAGTCTTACTGTGAGTGGTCCCCTCGGAAAAGCGACAAAAGACTTCAGCTCTATTAGGGCCAAGGTCACCAATGGTAGTAGTGGAATAATTAGAATCGAATCCCTCGGGCCTCGGAAGAAAGACCTTGCAACTTTTGGAACAGCGAGTTCAATAGTAGCAAACATGGTAAACGGGGTCACTTTCGGATACACTTACAAGATGAAGGTAGCCTTTGCACACTTTCCAGTGACGGTTACGGTAAAGGGTGATAGTGTCAAAATCGAGAATTTCTATGGTGAGAGAGAAACTCGTTCCGGAAGGATTGTAGGGAATTCAAAGGTGAAGGTGAGCGGGGATGACGTGATCGTCACGGGCGTGGACAAAGAGCATGTGGGTCAAACCGCAGCCAATTTAGAACAAGCAACTAAGGTGAAGAAAAAAGACCAAAGAGTATTCCTCGATGGGATATATCTCTATGAAAAGGGGAGATCAGAAAATGCCCAAGAGTAAGAGAGAAAAGAAACCGCAAGATGAAAAAGACCCCCTGAAAAAACAGTCCCCACACACAAGCGAGGAGGTACTCGCTTCCAAATTGAAAACTGAGGCAAGAGAGAAAACAAAAGAAGAAGTGAATCTTGGACCGCTCCTCGAATTGAGGCGTAGTATACAGAAGAGACGTCCAAAGTTCATCAGACAAGAATCATGGAGGTATAAACGGCTAGAGACAACATGGCGAAAACCCAAAGGGGTGGACAGCAAGATGAGAAAACAAATTCGCGGGTGGCCAAAAATAGTCAAGATTGGATATCGAGGACCTAAGCTAACCCGAGGACTCCATCCATCAGGTTATCGCGACGTACTAATTCATAATAAGGCGGAGATACTTCTTCTCGATCCGAAGAGAGATGCCATCCGGTTGTCAGCAAAATTGGGGCGGCGTTATAGGATTTCTATTTCCGATAAAGCAGAAGAAATGGGTATAAGAATCCTGAATCCTCTCAGAATTGGTCAAAAGTCAAGAAAGGGTGTTAGGCCTTGAGCAATCTCACCTCGAAACGAAGAATGGCAAGCCAGGTTCTAGGGGTGGGGATAAATCGGATTAGGTTTGATGAGAGCGCGGGCGACAGTCTCGAGGACGCCATTACGAGAGGAAACATTAGAGCACTAATAAAAGATGGGGTGATCTGGACTATCCAAAAGAAGGGAATCTCGAGAGGACGGATAAGAGCGGCCAAGAAACACCCAACGAAGCGAGGCAAGACCGCTGGCCGTAGGGAAGGGGCGAAGTATTCGAGGACTACTAAGAAAGAACGCTGGATGCTAAAGGTAAGAGCACTCCGCAATCGTCTAAAAATTCTAAAGGATCGGGGTGAGATAACCAATGAGTTGTATTGGAGGACCTATCGTACCGTTGGTGGCGGCCAAGTAAGATCGATAAGACACATGAACGACATGATTAAGACATCCATAAAGAGGTAGGAAAGTGTGGTGCGATCAAAATATGTCCAGATTCAAAGAAGACGAAGATCAGGTAAGACGAATTTCAAGAGAAGGAGTACTCTGCTACAATCCAGGGAAACAATTCTTGCCGTCAGGATCAGTAACAAGACAACTTTCATTCAATTTCTGACTCCGCTAATTGGCGGTGATAGAACAGAATCATCGTCACATTCGTCTCAACTGATTAAACTCGGATGGACAGGATCCGGGAAGTCATTGCCGGGGGCGTATCTAACGGGATACCTGGCAGGGAGAAAGGCAGGAAAAGTTGGCGTGAAGCGGGCTATTCCATATCTCGGTACCAGAAAGTTCACAGCAGGATCGAAGGTCGTAGCCAGCCTGAAAGGAGTTGTTGATGCCGGGGTCCAACTTCCGATTGATAAGGACGTCTTGCCTGACCCGGGGAGGTTAAGGGGAGAACATATAGCGAAGTTTGCTTCTGCTCTGGAATCAGATTCAATTATATTAGGGAAACGGAAAAAAGCAGGGTATGATCCAAGCCGTTTTGCTCAGGAAATCGACGAAATGAAAGTAAAGATAGATGCCGAGGTTGGGGATCAAAAGTGAGAGGGAGTCGGGCAATGCGCCAGATTCGCTCGATATCAGAGCAAAGAAGAGAGGAACAGGTCTGGGTCCCGAGGACCAGACTTGGACTCTCAGTTACAAATTCGAAAGTCACATCTCTTGAAGAGATCTTCCAAAATGGCTGGAAGATCAAAGAGCATGAAATAGTCAGGACTCTGAGTCCTGACTTGAAGAGCTACACTGTCCATGTCGGGATAGTCCAGAAACAAACTGATGCCGGAGAGATAACAAAATTCAAGGCTGTTGTAGCAGTTGGGGACGAAACTAGCTGGTTCGGAGTGGGGAGCGGAAAGACGAAGCAGTTGAGAGATGCGGTCGATAAGGGGACGAACGACGCAATGTTAAAAATAATTCCCGTTCGCCTAGGGTGCGGGAGCTGGGAGTGTAGGTGTGGGACTAATCATTCAGTCCCTTACAAGACTCTCGGAAAGGGAGGAAGTGTGCGAGTGGAGATCATTCCAGGCCCAAGGGGTCTTGGACTTGTAGCAGGAGAGACCATACGAAATCTGCTAAGTTTAGCTGGAATAAAGGACGCCTGGACCAGGACGACAGGTTCCACCAGTACAATGGCCTCGGTTGCTAACGCGGTATATGACGCCTTAAAGAAGGTCCATGGTATGAGTGTTCCGAGGTAAGTTGGTTTGGGAGCCCTTCTTGTCGTCAATATGAGAGGAACCCTGAATATTCCACACCCGATCAAGAGAACTCTCCGACAGTTGCATTTATCAACACGCTTTCGAGCTACTGTTCTACCCGATAATCCCATTACCAGAGGGATGCTTCAAAAAGTGAAAAACTACGTTGCGTGGAGTGAGGCAGACCTTGATGTCGTGACGCGACTTTTGGAGGAGAGGGGAAGGAAGAGTGGTCGAGCTAGACTTGCCATAGAGGATATGGAATCTCAGGGTTTCAAGACTCTAGAGGACCTCAGCAAAGCAATAGTCAAGGGGGAGGCGACGATCTCCAAATTAGTCGATATTAAACCGTCATTTGCATTATCCCCTCCGCGAGGAGGTTTCAAACGATCAACTCGAAGAATGTATTCTCAGGGAGGGATCTTGGGAAAGAACCCCGATTTGGCAAAGCTGGTCGAAATAATGGTTTGACAGACTACTTATATTTTCAGATATCTCGAATCTATCGAGGGTAGATAACCTATGGCAAGCAGGCTGCGTAAGACCAGGAAGCAGAGAGGCTCAAGATTCCATGGATGGGGCCAGGTGAAGGGGCACAGGAGCCATCCAGGTGGCAGAGGCCAGGCTGGGCTTATGAAGTATAAGTGGACTCAGACAGTAAAGTACGATCCTGATCATTTTGGGAAACCTAAGTATATTACCCCAGGGGCGATTATCGTAAGTCGTTGGTTGAACGTGGGTGAACTGGATTCCCTGGCGGACAGAGTTAGAAATATCGAAGGGACACGAGGAAGCTCGCCAAAGGAAAAAGAATTGTCGACGTCGCTGGACTTGAGCAGTTTGGGGGTTGAAAAGCTGCTAGGTAGCGGTCGTGTAAAGAATGTTTACCGGGTCAGTGTGTCCAAGTTCTCTTCCCTCGCTAAGGAGAAGGTTCAGAACGCTGGCGGAGAAATACTAGTAGGCTAATACGATGGGAGCGATTAGCGACGGAATAAGGGGAATTGCAACTGTTTTCCCCCAGGTGCTGAAACCTGAGAAGAAGCCATCTCTAACAGAGAGGCTAATCTGGACGGCCATTGCACTGGGGATCTTCCTCGTACTATCTCAAATTCCACTTTATGGAGTTGCCTCTGGGATCCAGGATCAGACAGCCTACTTCCGCATCATATTCGCATCAAGCCAGGGCACATTGATGGAACTGGGAATTGGTCCAATAGTAACGGCAGGACTCGTCCTACAATTACTAAAGGGGGCCGAAATCATTAAGCTTGATTTCAGAAAACCTGACGATAGAGCTCTATTTTCATCGGGAACCAAGCTCCTTGCTATTGTTGTAACCGTGGCCGAAGCAATCGCGTTCCTGATTGGTGGGGCATTTGGAAGAGGATTGTCTCCCGGAGTTATGGTCGTGATTCTTGTCCAACTAGTCGCAGCCGGGTTTGTGATACTCTTACTTGATGAAATGGTTCAAAAGGGGTGGGGTCTCGGAAGCGGAATAAGTCTCTTCATTGCTGCTGGTGTAGCTCAGCAAATATTCTGGAGCATCTTCAGCATCCTACCCGCAGGCGATGGCTATTTCGGGGTTATCCCCAATGTGGTAAGTTCGGCTTTTACTGGAATAAGCGGCGTTTTCTTCCGAGCAAATAACTTGCCGAGTGTTCTTTCACTGATACTGACCATCACAGTAATTGCTCTCATTGTCTATGCAGAGGGAATCAGAATAGAACTGCCGATCACATCCAGCAAATATAGAGGCTTCAGTGGAACATATCCGATAAAGCTACTCTACGTTTCAGTGCTGCCTGTAATTCTGACTGGCGCTCTTCTCGCTAACATCGTGTTCTTCTCCCAATTCATATGGTCAAGATTCAATCCGAATAACTCGAACTTTATCCTTAACCTACTGGGTATGTTTAATCCCCAAGATCCTGCCTCAGGTCCCATAGGGGGCCTCGCCTACTATGTGTTCCCCCCTCGGGGCCTCGAGATTCTCGCAATAGAACCATTGCGCGCTGCGACCTACGTTCTCTTTTATGTTGTATTGTGTACTATTTTTGCCCGAATCTGGGTCGAGATAGGAGGCCTTGGAGCGAAGTCAGTCGCCCGAAATTTGATAGGTGCAAATGTTCAAGTTCCCGGGTTTAGGCGGTCTGAGGGGTCAGTAGAGCTTGTTCTGAATCGCTACATTCCGGTCATAACTATAATCGGTGGAGCGCTTATGGGATTGCTTGCTGCTGGTTCCGACTTGCTAGGAATATTTGGGTCTGGTACAGGGATATTGTTGATGGTTAGTATTACACTCAATTATTACCAAATTCTAATGAAGGAAAGGCTGGAATCCATGATGCCTCAACTAGCTGGCCTTCTCGGGAAAACGTGAGAGAAGTGGATATCGCTTTATAGCACCTTCTCGAACCACAACGCGTATTGTCTGCTAAGAGGGCAGTCATAGTCGGAATTCCGGGAGTCGGGAAAACTACGGTTATCGGGAGAGTTCGTGAGCTATTGATCGAAAAAGGGGTTTCCGCAAAACATGTTGTCTTTGGAACTATAATGTTGGACGAGGCAAAGAAGCTAGGAATTACCGAGAGAGAGAGAATGAGAACTCTTCCCATGAGCGAGCAGAAGAAACTCCAGATCAAGGCCGCTGCAAGTATAGCACAAATGACTGCAACTCTAACACTGATAGACACACATCTTTTCATTCGAACCCAAGCGGGCTATCTACCAGGACTCCCGAGTGAGATTTTAACTACGTTAGCCCCAACGAATTTCTTTTTGATTGAGGCAGGCGTCGCTGACGTCATCTCCAGGAGATCCTCCGACACTACTCGAAATCGGCAGACGACTGATGCAGCCACGATTGAGATGGAGAACACACTAGCCAGGGGTATTCTCGCTGCGTCCAGCGTGATTTCCGGATGTCCGATCAAGATTGTTAGGAATGAGAGCAACATGGTAGAAGCCACAGCGAACGAGGTCTTTCAGGCTCTTCTAGAATAGAATGCCGCGAGGTGGATCCGACGAGAAGCATAGTTATTTCAGGCATGCCTGCAGTTGGCAAGACGACGGTGGCAAAGACCATTTCGGAGAGATACGGGATACGATATCTCTCAGGCGGTGATGTTTTGAAGGATATTGCCGATGAATCGGGTTTCAAAGTCTCCGGAGAACAATGGTGGGATTCGAAAGGTGGGATTGCCTTCCTTAATATGAGAAAGAAAGATGGATCATTCGATAGGAGGGTGGACGAAAAGCTAGTCAGCATAATCGGAGAGGAGACTGTAGTAATAACGAGCTATCCCCTGCCCTGGCTTACCAAGAGCCCCTTGAAGTTTTGGCTAAAGGCTTCTGAGTCCAGGAGGGCTGAGAGACTGGCAGGGCGAGACAACATTAGTCTCAAGGAATCTATTACTGTTGTGAAGAAGAGAGATGATGAAAATCGGAAGATCTATGAGACACTCTACGGGATTAAGTATGGAGATGACCTTTCTGTCTTCGACTTTGTCATCGGTACTGATGAACTCGACAGTCCGAAGGTTATCGAGATAGCCCTTTCAATAGTGAAATATTTCGTTTGAACTCCAATCGAAAGCAAGATCAGAGCGCTGTCGATTTCAAATCCGAGAAAAGACAGACAGTTGTGATAGATGAAGAGCCAACTGACCCCGCACACGGTTTCGTTCCAACAAAAAGACCCCTCAATGAACTCTTGAACTATGGTTTAGTAGCTATCGACAAACAAGAGGGGCCTACTAGTCATCAGGTCGTCGCATGGATCCGAAAAATGTTGAATCAGCCCAAGGCAGGTCACAGCGGCACACTTGACCCACCAGTTTCTGGACTCCTACCTATTGGTTTAGGTCAGACAACCAAAGCATTGCCGATTTTACTACTGGGACCCAAGGAATACATCGCGATTGCGCGCTTCCACGATCTCGTTAGTGACTCAAGACTAAGGGATGTTGTCGGAGATTTTAGGGGAGTGATCTTTCAGAGGCCACCGCAGCGATCTGCTGTAAAGAGGGCCACCAGGACAAGGGAAATCTACGAACTAGAGATCGTAGAGGTCAAAGAGAATCTGGTCCTTCTCAGGATCCTTTGCGAGGCTGGCACATACATTAGAAAGCTGATCTATGACATGGGAGAGGTAGTAGGGTGCGGCGCAACAATGGTAGAGCTTAGGAGAACTAGGGTGAGCCACATCACCGAGAGGGATAGATCTTTTGTACGTCTAGGTGACCTCGCTGAAGCGAAGTATGTTCTAGACCATGACGGTGACGAGCGGAGAATTAGGAATCTTATTCAGCCTGTTGAATACATTACTCGAGAACTTGGATCCATAACGATAAGAGACTCAGCTATAGATTCCATATGCCATGGGGCCCAACTCGCGGTTCCTGGAGTTCTCAAGATCTCGGAATTGGATAAAGGAGAGGTTATAGCGGTCCATTCCCAGAAAGGAGAATTGGTATCGTTAGCTACTGCCCTCATGTCTTCACGTGAGATTCAAACTGTTTCAAATGGATTGGTTTGCAAGACTAATAGAGTAATCATGAAATCTAGCACTTACCCCAGGCTTTGGAGGACAAAGCCAATACAATAGATGGAGTACATCCACGACCAAGTGTTTAAACCCCTATTGAACGTGCTAAAACCGCCGGGGTAGTCTAGATATCGTCACTAGGATAATCTGGTAAGGCGCAGTAAATAACGCGTACGCCTGGAACTTCATCCAGCCAGCCTGTGACCCTTCGGGGTCTCGTGGGTTCAAATCCCACTCCCGGCGCTCTCTTGCTAGCGAACCCCTTGTCTCTTGTTGATGTCTAAGTTGGATCTGCTCTTCCTTATTGACGCTTGGGCGGCCGCCAATTTTGCTATAGGGATTCTAAAAGCTGAACAGCTCACATAATCTAATCCCAGTTCTTCGCATAGCTCGATAGATTCAGGATCTCCTCCATGTTCGCCACAGATACCGATCTCTAGATCCTTTCTCGTCTTCCGACCATCCCGAATCGAAAAGCGCATAAGTTTACCAACTCCCTCTGGGTCCAAGGTCTGGAAAGGATTGCGGTTTATCACCCCGATTCTCAAATATTCCGGAAGAAACTTGTTCTCAGCATCTTCACGACTGAAACTGAATGTCCCCTGAGTCAGATCGTTTGTTCCGAAGCTGAAGAATTCTGCTACCTTTGCTATCTTGCCTGCAATCAAACAGCTTCGTACGACTTCCATCATCGAACCAAGTTTAAGAGGTATCTTCGTTGACTTCTCTTTTTCTACCTGTAGTCGAATCTTATCTAGCATCCTTGCGACTACCTCAAGCTCCTTTTCTGAGGCAACCTGGGGCACCATAACTTGCGGCTTTACCTCCAGTCCTTCTCTAACTAGTTCGGCGATCGCCTCGCAAATCGCACGCAATTGCATTTCATAGACTTCCGGGGTAGTAATTCCGATTCTTACACCACGGTGACCTAGCATCGGGTTTACCTCACTTAATCTCTCCACATCATGAAGAAGGATCATCTTCTCGTCGATTTCTTCTGTAGACTGTTCGTTTACCCTTAGTGCATGAATTTCGTCTTGGAGCCGCTCTAGATTTGGGAGAAACTCATGCATTGGCGGATCGAGTAATCTGATGGTGACAGGTAAACCCTTCATTACCCTAAAAATCTCAATGAAGTCCTTTCGCTGGAGAGGAAGTAATCTTTCCAATGCCCTAGCCCTACTTTCATGATTTCGCGCCACGATCATTTCAACCATCATAGGTAGTCTATCTTGAGCGTTGAACATTCGCTCAGTCCTGCAGAGTCCGATCCCCTCAGCTCCCATCTCCAGTGCCACAGAGGCGTCCTCTGGGGTATCTGTATTTGCCCTGATTCCCATTCTTCTATAGTTGTCAGCCCACGAGAGAATAGTGACAAGCTCATCCCCGATTTCGGGATCAAGTGTAGGAATCTCCCCGAAGAAAACATCCCCTGTAGTACCGTCAATGCTGATAATCTCTCCCTCCCCGATTGTCATTCCTGCGATGGACAATTTCCTTGCCTTTTGATCTATTTGGAGATCACCCGCTCCGCAGACACAGGGTTTTCCCATTCCTCTCGCGACCACTGCAGCATGACTTGTCTTCCCTCCTCGCGAGGTCAGGATACCCTCGGCCGCAAAGAACCCATGGATGTCCTCCGGTTTTGTTTCCTCTCTAACTAGAATCACTTTTTGCCCTGCCTTCCCTTCCTTCTCGGCTCTGTCGGCGTCGAAGACTGCTCTACCACTAGAAACTCCCGGCGCTGCTCCAATTCCTCTAGTAATTGGCTTTACCCCAGCCCTTGGATCTATCGTTCTGTGGAGCAGCTGTTCTAGTTGCTGGGGCATGATTCTTAGTAGTGCGGATGACTCATCGATCAGGCCTTCGGCGGTCATGTCCACGGAAGATCTCATCTGGGCGAAGGCGTTCATCTTAGCATTTCGTGTTTGTAAGAGGAATAGCTTCCCACGTTCAATGGTAAATTCAATGTCCTGGGGCTCTTTATAGTGGCGTTCTAGCCGGGCAGCCAGGTCTTTCAGTAAACCGTAAGATTCTGGCATCTCGTTCTGGAGATTCTCAATTGGCTTTGGTGTTCGAATACCTGCAACAATATCCTCACCCTGAGCGTTCATGAGGAATTCGCCATATAGTGCTTTTTCTCCTGTACTGGGATTACGTGTGAAAAGCACTCCCGTTCCGCTCTCTTTCCCAAGATTACCAAAGACCATTGCAACGACGTTGACGGCTGTCCCATCCGCAATATCCGGAGTTATTCCGAACTGCTTCCTATAGTCAACGCATCTCTTCCCATTCCAGCTTCTAAAGACGGCGGCAATGGCCATTCGTAGTTGGATAAGTGGATCCTCTGGAAACGGAGAACCTGTGGTGCTTTCGCACAACTCTTTGAAATCTTCTACCAAGTACCGTAGATCGTCTGGATCGCCGTCGTCCTGCGAGCCGGTACGTCTCGTGAGGGTATTTCTAGCCTCAAGCACCTCTGTGAATCGATCTTCTTCTACGCCGAGAACAATTCGACCAAAGAGCTGTACAAATCTTCTGTAAGCGTCCAAAGCAAAACCCTCATCTCGAGTCGAGCTTGCGAGGCCTTTGACCGTATTCTCGTTCAGTCCAAGATTAAGAATCGTATCCATCATTCCCGGCATGGAAACAGCAGCCCCCGACCTCACAGAAACGAGAAGCGGGTTCGTGGCGGAACCAAACTCTTTCCCGGTTTTTTCTTCCAGTCTGGTCATGGCTTTTCCGACTTCATGGATTATACCATCTTCCAACTTCCCCGAACTGAGGAAAGCATTACACACATCGGTCGTCAGAATGAACCCGGGCGGTACGGGAAGTCCTAGTCTAGTCATCTCGCATAGGTTAGCGCCCTTCCCCCCAAGACGCATTCTTTCAGTCGCGTTCCCCTCCTCAAAGAAATAAATTGAACTCAGTCTCTTTCCTCTGTCGAGGCAAACCAAGATCTCCCAATATAAAGCTACGATTGGATTCTTAGGAAACCACCGGCATGAAAAAGGACTGTCGACCTGAGAGAAACGTCAATGCGTTCATCCCTTGACACCAATGGGAGTGTGAGCGCTCCCCAGCCCAAGCTAAAAAGAAGTTTGCTGATCCGTGAAGATTAACAAACTCTTAAATGTGTATTTCGTTCTGAGAACCAAGATTAAGAATTCTCTAAGACGGAGAGATTGATAAGATGCAACGAGTTGTTCAGGTAATAAAGGCAGACGGTGCAACCGATGAAAGGCTTAATCTGGGATTGTCAGCTGCCGACATTCTTAGACTCTATAGAACCATGGTCCTTACGAGGACTCTTGATACAAAAATGACCTCTCTTCAGCGCCAAGGAAGAATTGGCTTTTACCTGTCTTCTTTCGGTGAAGAGGCCTGCTCAGTCGGGAGTGCACTCGCTATGTCTGAACAAGATTGGTTCTTCCCTGCGTACAGAGAGCAGGGAGCTGCCCTATTGAGGGGCGTCCCCCTACGTTCTATCATAGCTCATTTGCTTGGGAGCGCAGAGGACGAATTTAAGGGCCGTTCGCTTCCTGGAATCTTTGGGAACAAGTCTGCCCGATTTGTAATACCATCTGCACCGGTAGCGAGCCAAATTCCTCACGCTGTCGGAGTATCCCTAGCAGCCCAAATCCTTGGGCATGAATCAATTGCCATTGTTTATTTCGGGGATGGAGCTACATCGGCAAATGATTTTCACTGTGGTATGAATTTTGCGGGCGTCTATCACACTCCAACCATTCTATTTTGTAAGAACAACCAATACGCAATTTCAACGCCGACCAAGAGACAGACTGCATCAGATGGGATCGCTGTAAAAGCTCGAGCTTATGGGTTCGACGGAGTCATGGTTGATGGAAATGACGTACTAGCCGTTTACCTCGCGACCCGCCGCGCTGTCGAAAAGGCGCGGTCTGGAGGTGGCCCCACTTTAATAGAGTCACTCACTTACCGATTGTCTGCCCATTCCACCTCAGATGACCCAAGGCGTTACCGAAGTGATTCCGAGTACCGAGAATGGATAAAAAGGGATCCCATCGCCATTCTGAAGCTCCATATGGATCGCATCGGTATCTGGAATAAGGAGTACGAGGAGGAGACTCAAGCCGATGCCGAACGTCAAGTCACCAAAGCTATTAGGCTTGCAGAATCAGCGCCGCGACCTGACCCAATTACACTCATAACCGACGTTTATAGTGAGCCTACTCTTGCACTTCGGGAGCAATATGAGAGTCTCTGATCTCCATCCAGAAATCTCGTTTCCAGAAGCACATTAATGAATCGGCGAAGATGCTTGACAAACTTCATTTAATAATCCCAGATTCGATGCGATCGGTCGCCGAGAAGTTGGAGAATCATGTAGATGGATCGGATTCGCCCTGGCGGCTATTCTCTAAGCCTTAGTGAGATGAAAAAAGTTTGCCGGCAACAGACGTAGCCTCGTTTTTCACTCTCATCGGTTTCATCATCATAGTCGGCTGGCTTGGCACCCTCTTCTTCAAGAGGACTGGCATACCCGAAATTCCTTTCCTCGTTCTATTAGGTGTTCTGGCAGGCCCTGTGTTCAATCTAGTCGATAGAGAAGGAATAATTGCCATAGCTCCTATTCTGGCGGCCTTAGCGATCACTGTCATCCTTTTCGACGGGGGACTTAACTTGAACATCTACAAAGTTGTACAGGAGAGCCCAAGAGCGACAGTCCTAGCGATTCTGAGTGTGGTCACTGGAATGGTAGTCTCAACTTTGTTCGGTATTTACGTCCTAAGATGGGAGTTCCTCCCAAGCTTGTTCTTCGGAGCGGTGGTCAGCGGAACAAGTTCAGCGGTCGTTATTCCTCTGGTGACAAGAATTGGCGTAAGCCAAAAGGTCTCAACCCTGCTAAGCCTAGAATCAGCTTTTACTGACGCCATAGTAGTTGTTCTAAGCGTCACGATCCTTCAGCTCGTTCTATCAGGAATCGACGGTGGTAGTGGCTTAGAGATAGCTCGCGGAATTGCCAGCGGGTTTTCGATTGGTGCTGTCCTCGGTTTCTTCGGTGGAATCATGTGGCTCAGAGTACTAAGGAGCCTACCTCACGAGACGTATGATGATATTCTGACTCTCACAATCGTTCTGCTCCTCTATGGAATTTCCGAAAGTGTTGGCGGAAGTGGAGCTATATCCGCACTACTATTTGGTTTGGTACTTGGAAATGGGGTGGAGATCTCTAGAATGCTCAGGATAAGCGAGCCGGTCCAGGCTAGCACAATTATGAGGAAATTCCAATCCCAAATCTCATTCCTGCTCAGAACGTTCTTCTTCACTTATTTAGGTATAATCTTCACGCTGGGCAACCTTAACCTCCTACTCTTCGGGGCAGGCGTGACATTACTCATCCTAGTATCCCGATACCTCGCCGTTCGACTAGCGACATTGAAAGATCCGATACTTGGAATTGATAGAGGTATTATGACAGTAATGCTCCCGAGAGGCCTGGCGGCTGCGGCAGTATCTCAGCTCCCCGCCACATTTGGATTAAATTTCCCTCCTGAATTGCAAGACATCGTTGTGGCAGTAATAATCATCTCGGTATTGGTATCCACTGTCGGCGCCTATCTTCCGAAGATCACTAGTATGCGAGCTCGATCCAGAGCGAGTCGGAGAGATTAGATGTGAATGAGTTTCAATTAAGGTTCCTAATCATATATGTAACCTACGAGGTCTCTCTATTCGCTCACCCCGTTCCAGCTTGCCCCAAATCTCATCAAAGATTTCTATTTGTGAAGTAAGAAAGGGAGAAAGCGAAAATGTGGACCCGTATCCGTTCTCGGTTGAGGAAATCAGATTATGCTGTCTTAATACTTTCAAATGATGTTGTACGGTCTTGTAATCCAAACGAAGGGTCTCAGCAATCTGGTTAGGGTTGAAGGGACCACTCTTCAACAGATTCAAGACCCTTGACCGATTCTCCCCACCCCTCGTCCCGACTAGCAGAAACCAGAGGAGCCTCTTCAGGTAAGGATCGGCCATTGCTACGTAATTCCAATTATCCACAATTTAATTGTTAGGTGTTTACGGAGATTTGTCCAAATTTTCGGATTGAGAATAAAATCTATTAATCCTACTCTTAGGCAAACAAGAAGATAACTCGTGGATACGAACCCTCTTCTGCCCAATTCTGACGAATCCAGCACAAGGAATATGCTTGACGTGATAGGAGTGAGCTCAATTGATGACTTGTTCTCTGACGTCCCTGAACACTTTCTTTGGAGAAATCGTTTCAGCATACCACATGCAAAGAGTGAATACGAAATTGAGAGGGAGATTGAGGAGACCCTTTCAAAGAACGTCTCGTACGAAAATCTGTGTTTTCTGGGCGGTGGATGTTACTCCCACTATATTCCGGCAGTTGTTGACGAACTCGCCTCGAGATCAGAATTCTTAACATCATACACACAGTATCAACCCGAATCAAGCCAGGGCATGCTTCAAGCACTATTCGAATACCAAAGTATGATTTGCGATCTGACAGGAATGGAGATTGCAAACAGCTCGATGTATGATTGGGCGACGAGTCTGGGAGAAGCCTCGCGAATGGCCATGCGGATCAACGGGCGAAAGAAGATTCTTACGTTTGACAATGTGGGTCACGAAAGACTTCAAGTCTTGAGAACATACACAATGTCGCTGGGCATGAATCTGGAGATAATCAGCTCTGATATCCGGGGTAGGGCAGATCTTCATAGCCTAACTGAAATGATGTCAGAGGAGGTATCCTCAGTCTATCTCGAAACCCCTAACTTCTTCGGAATAGTAGAGGACGAGGTAGACGATATTGCTGGAATAGTTCACCAGAAAGGGGGCCTATTTGTCGTTGGCATCGAACCAATCTCACTAGGGCTTCTAAGGGAGCCTGGTACGTATGGTGCAGATATTGTTGTAGGAGATGGTCAGACTCTGGGCATTCATATGAACCTCGGCGGACCTACCTTGGGTATTCTTGCTTCAAGGGGGGATAAATCATTCGTTAGACAAATGCCAGGTCGAATCATAGGCAGTACCACCGCTGAAAACGGGACGAGGACTGGATATGCCACTATTATGCAAACGAGGGAACAACATATCAGACGAGAAAATGCGACGTCGAATATCTGTACTAATCAAGCACTATCAGCTGTTACTGCATGTATCTATCTATCCCTTTTGGGAGGGGATGGATTAGGAGAGCTGGCTCGTTCAATTGCCTCGAAAACTCAACACACCGCCAGGCTCCTGGCTGAACTCCCAGGTGTCGCTATGCGTTTCGAATCCCCAATCTTTAGGGAATTCGTCCTGCAAGTCGAGAATTCGAGCCAGGTAGTAGAAAAGATGAGCACATTCGGGGTGGGAGTGGGACCTTGGCTCGGCCGATGGTATCCTTCGCTCAGGGATTCATTCCTTGTTGCGATATCAGAGATCCATTCCAAAAAGGACTTGGACTTTTTACGTTTGACGTTGGCAAGGGCTCTATGAAATTCTATCGGCAGGCGGCATGGGATGAACCCCTTCTGAATGCTATGGGAAGGAAGGGGAGAAAAGGAATATCCATGCCCAAAGATCAATTCCCCTCGAGTACTCTTCGTATCCCCGACCGGTTATTGAGGAAGGAAATTCCGCTTCCGAACTTGTCGCAGATTGAAGTTGTACGGCATTTCACTCATCTCTCCCAGATGAATTTCAGCATCGACTCTGGCATGTATCCCTTAGGAAGCTGTACTATGAAATACAATCCAAAATTGGCCTCAAGGATCGCAACTGACAGAAAAATTACAGGGCTCCATCCTTATCAAGATGAACGGACTATTCAAGGGATACTTGAGATACTTTACAGACTTTCTTTTTATTTGGCAGAAATCACCGGAATGAGTAGAGTCTCGCTTGCGCCGTCGGCAGGTGCCCATGCCGAATTTGTAGGGGGATTAATAATCAGGAAATACTTGCAGGAAATCGGTGAACCTGCAAAGGACGAGATATTAATTCCCGATTCGGCTCATGGAACTAATCCATCAAGTGCCGTCCTAGCTGGCTTCAAAGTAGTCAAAGTGAGATCAGATTCCGAGGGGCTAGTGGATATGGACTCACTAAAGTCCGTCACAACAAAGAAGACGGCGGGAATGATGCTGACCGTCCCAAACACCCATGGCCTTTTCGAGAAGAACATAGCGGAAATTAATTCGATAGTGAAAGAAGCGGGGGGGCTAATGTATTACGATGGAGCGAACCTGAATGCTCTTCTAGGAAAGGTTAGGCCAGCGGACATGGGTTTTGATATTCTCCACCTCAACTTACACAAGACATTCGCCACGCCTCATGGGGGAGGAGGCCCGGGTGCAGGACCTATTGGTGTTGTCGCTAAGCTCGAGAAATATCTGCCGATTCCATCAATCGAGAAGCAGCGTGGTGATCCCTCATATTTCCTCAAGTACGATCTTCCGAGTAGCGTGGGAAGAATCAAGGGGTTCTATGGAAATATAGGGGTTCTGCTTCGAGCATATGTCTATATTCTAATGCTTGGACGGGAGGGACTGAGTGGGGTAGCAGAGCAATCTGTATTAGCAGCAAATTATCTCAGGAAGAGAATCTCAGCACCTCAATACTCTTCCCCCTTCAAGAATGAAAGGCCGAAGCATGAATTTGTACTAACATTATCAAATGAAGACCTGACCGCATCAGACGTGGCAAAGTCCATCCTGGATGCGGGAGTCCACGCGCCGACAACTTACTTTCCCCTCACCGTAAGGGAAAGCCTCATGATCGAGCCGACCGAGGCAGAGCCCGTAGAAAACCTCGATCGGTATGCTGATGTCCTAGAGGAGATCGCGGAGCTCTCAGTTAGAAATCCAGCACAGCTAAAGGGTTCCCCGAGGCACACTTCAATAGGTCGCCTCGACGCCGTCAAAGCAAATCATCCGTTAACCATGAGGTACAAGTGGACGAACGTTTCAGACAGGAAAAAGGGATAATGGTTGACCTCAAGGTCTCGCCCCTTCACCAATACCATGTTCTCAATGCACGTCTCTCCGAGTTCTCAGGATATGAGATGCCAATATGGTATAGCAGTGTTAGCGAAGAGCATATGGCTGTCCGAGCTGCTTGCGGCCTATTCGACATCTCACATATGGGAAGAGTGCTGGTTGAGGGGAATAAAGCGACAACTCATCTCGACCATCTCATCCCTACTGATTTGTCGAGACTTGAAGTCGAGCGAGGTCTGTATTCAACTTTATTAGACCGTAATGGGGGCATTGTCGATGACGTCGTAATTTTTCGTCTTGCAGAAAACCGCTACTTCCTGGTAGTTAACGCGATAAACCTCGATAAAGATCTTAAGTATCTGGCATCAAATAACATCGAGTATTCCAGCACCATCACTGATGTAACAATGAGAACAGCGATGATTGCGATTCAAGGACCCAACGCCGAATCATTACTACAGTCGGCCTTGAACCTTGCGCTCAAAAATGTTAGGCGGTTCGGATTTCTGACTGAGACGATTCTCGGTTCTGAAGTCATAATCTCAAGAACCGGTTATACTGGTGAGGACGGCTTCGAGATCATAGCCTACGATGGATCACATATGATCGAGATATGGAATAGGTTATTGAGCACTGGGGGTTTCGGATTGCGGGCGTGCGCACTGGGGGCTCGAGACACTCTCAGGCTGGAGGCAGGATTTCCCCTATATGGTTACGAATTGACCCAGGAGATCACTCCAGTTGAAGCTGGTCTGAGCTGGCTCATTTCCCGCGATAAAGTACATTTCTTGGGCAAACAAAAGATTACAGAACAATTAGACTCAGGGACTACGAAAATGCGAGTCGGAATCGTCATGAAAGAAAGGGGGATACCTCGGCATGGATACATGGTTGAAAGTGAGGGGAGAGCTCTGGGGAGTGTAACGAGTGGGACTTACTCCCCTCTCTTACGCACCGGTATAGCGATGGGATATGTAGATAGAAGAGCAGCCGAGGTTTCAAAAAATGTCCTTATTAGGATGAAGGATGGGCAAGCGAAACGGGCAATGGTCACTAGACCACCATTTTATGATAGTCTAAAGTATGGTCATAAGAGAACGGATAGCCATTAACAAGTTGATAGTGCATGAAGTTTGGGAATTACGAGATAATGGAGGGGCTCCTCTATACCAAGGAACACGAGTGGGCTAGAATTGTAGAAGGAACGAAGGATATCGTAATAGGGATATCCGATTATGGAGCTAAACTCCTGAACGAAATCGTCTACGTCGATATTGCTGAAAAAGGTACTAGCGTAGGTCGAATGCGGCCGGTAGGCACGGTGGAATCTGTTAAGGCGATTTCAGAAATTTTTGCTCCCGTCTCAGGTGTGATAATCGAATTAAATGACA
>JAPUKB010000084.1 GCA_027295865.1 Nitrososphaerota archaeon | reverse complement strand
GGGCTCGATGGCTCCGTAACAAGTGGAATAGTAAGTCAGAAAGGTCGCCTATTTCCATCCCAGGCGGGTTATCCAATATCGAACATGATCCAGATTGACGTAGCCATAAATCCTGGTAACTCCGGAGGAGCCCTGATAAATATGGATGGAGAGGTTGTGGGCGTTACTACTGGAACAATCTCCAACAATGGGGGCTTTACTGGTGTGGGCTTTGCTATTCCGATCAGCAGGGTGATCAAAGTAATCCCCATCCTCATTGAGCAAGGATCAGTAGAGCACCCTTGGGTAGGAATTGCCGGGGTTGGCGTGAATAGGGCTCTGGCCGACGAGCTAGGGTTAGAAAGGCCCTCTGGCTTGCTGATAACGTTTGTCGCATCTGGAAGTCCTGCTGCTGAGGCCGGGTTGAGAGCAAGGGGCGACTTTGTGATAAAGAACGGTCAGGAACTCCCTGGAGAAGGGGACGTACTCGTAGCTGTGGACGGCATCATCATTCACCAGCTAGACGATCTGATCACTTACATCGATGAACATAAAGATGTTGGGGAGGAGCTTTCATTCACAATCCTTAGAGATGGAAAAGAGATTACCATTACTCTCACCCTCGGAGTTAGGCCGACCCCTAACCTGAACTAATTTTAGAAAAATATTACCACATGAAATTCGAGGTTAACTCATGTAAGTCACATGACCACAAGTCTCGCACTCGTATCTCTTGTTTATCCATCCCTTCTTCACCATAGGCATGCCGTGGTGCATCGGTACTGCTCCAAGGCTCCAAGACTTTTTATCCTTAGGCAAGAAATCCCTCAATTGGTCTCTAGTTGGTCGGCAATCGAGATAAACTCCACCCGGTGATACCGCTGGAATTTGTTTGCTAGAAGGGGGCTTTCAACGCTAGGCATTTATTCGCCCATTTGTAATCCAGGCCGTGGGGGTTAAGAGAGAGGGAACACAAATGCGTATTGACCCAATGAATATTCGAATACTTAACATTCTACAAAAAAACGGCCGAGCTACTACTGCGGAAATTGCAAGAACGATGAAGCGAGCAGAATCGACCATAAAGGAGAGGATTGGATTAATGGAGAAGGCAGGGGTAATCAAAGGGTATACCGCGGTTGTGGATAAGCGTGCTCTAGGATACTCCACCCAGGCGCTGATCTTCTGCAATATTCCTTCAGAGCTATTGGATGAAGTTGATATGAAATTGTTGGAGCTGAAGACCGTGCTACGAATATATCATGTAACCGGGGAAAGGCGATATGTGATCAAGATTGCAACTAAAACAAATGAGGAAGTCTGGCATTTCGTTCATAAAATTTTGATTCCGTTGGGAGTCAAGGATGTAGATTCACGAATTGTGATTAAAGTGGCGGATAGGAATCCGCCGGAGACGATTATTGAAGAACCTGTGCGGGAATGGTCATAGCTTCACCAAATTGTTGTTATAAGTAGTATTCGGCGTCTATCCGTCGCATTCCTCGGGCCCTCTCTGAATATTAGGACAGTTTCGACGGGTGCAGGATAAGTTCATTAGTTTCCTTGCTGCCCTCATCAGAAATGTTCGAAGGCCTGATTAAGCATTATAGAGCCATACTTGTAATAGGCTTTGTAATATTCCTGCTATCGTTCCTTGTGGGAGTAGCTAGAACTGCGAATCAGGCTACATTATCTCAATTGGAATTTGCGGGTGATTTGAGTTCGTCCGCGTACATTTCTGCTCTTACGGTTGAAAATGTTCTGCTTCGTTACCTAGAAATTGTTCCCCTCTTTGGATTGGGAGTTCTGAAACTGGGGATAGGGTTCGCCATAGCGACTATTGTTGTCAGTCTTCGTGCTACGGGAGAGAGTGCAGCTCGATCTCTTAGGAAGGCAGGGCAAAATGACCTCGATATCGCGCAACCGTTCTTCTCTAGATTCTTTCCGAAGATGCTCCTTTTGGGAATCTTGACTGAGGCAGTAGCGGTTATCGTCATGGTCGGGTGGATCTTCACTGGCTTGAGGCTCGTGGACCTTCGGGTGGCAGGAGATACCGCGTCAGACGTATTCCGTCAAGTAGCGCTGCTTAACTCAACGTTTGAGGCGTTTGCAGAGCCCATAGAGGGCGTCGGAGTCGCCCTCCTTATAGGGGGTATCGCATTCGGCTTGATGGCGATTGTTGGAAACCTTGGGATGCAAGCTTCTGAGATCCCGAGGCGCCTAGTAACTCTCGGCGGGAAAGAGGTGTCAGCGCTTTCGCAGCAACGGATAGCTGTGCCGAGAAAATTGCTTGGAACGACGATTCTGGGAATCCTGATCACGGCTTCTGCTCTTCCTATAGCGGTCTTTAGAGTCTTCAACGAATTCCGACTTGATGCTCTTTCGGGAGAGCAGTCTTCGTTAATATTTCGCGGTGCTCTCGTGACGGAGAGGATTATTGCATTCACGTGGGAGACTTGGATGTTTGTGGGAATTGCTCTCATGCTATTCTCAATCGGCTTTTTGCTCCTTTCAGTCGTATCCAGGCTTAGGGCCCAGAGATCTAATTTGGATGAAGCTGTTAATCAGATATCAGGTTCGGAAATAGAACCAATTGAGGCCCATTTAGCAATTACAAAAATTGTTCCCTTGTTTCTCGTCTCGGGCCTTCTTTGGATGATCTTATTCTTCGGCCTATTCACCATCCTGAGAGACATCTCCGGAGTAAATGTCATCTTCGAACAGTTTGCTGGGAGAACAGATTCCATTCTCTTCCAGCAGAGTACGATTTCTCAAGCAACTTATGGTCAACTGATACGACCCGGCAAGGTAATTGGTCTCGGGCTGATCTTCACTGGAATTGGGCTCTCCCTGCTTACGATTGTGATAAATCTCAAGTTAACTGCCATGACTCTTCCTGGGGCCTTTGCTCGAATTGTTAAGGGAATAAAGGGAGAAGCGGTGGAAGACGCCGTCGGAAAGTCTCCGATTAATCCAATGAGTCTGGTTACCCGAGGGCTATTCTATGGCATGATCCTCGGCTTTGCCATTATTCTAATAGGTACATTCCCTCTTGCTCTCCTTAGGATTGCAAACACTCAGACATTTCTCACGGAGTTGTTAGCCGGTCGAACTGATTCTATTGCCTTCCAGGTTAGTAAACAGACCCAACTCATGCTTGAGCATTTCATCGGCCCATTTGTGGGACTCGGGAACGCAATCATATTCTTCTTTATCGGTAGATTCTTCGGTGTCATAGTTGGTTTCGTACAAGCTAGACGACAAATAATTAGTGAGGGAGTCGAATCTGCCGTGATATATGCTAATGAGAAGAAAGGGTCAACCTCCACTAATCGAAAGAGCTAAATCCCAAGTGCCGAATTGAATCGGTTGTATTCTGCGTAAGTCAGAGCAGCAAGTGTCAGTTCCATTATTTGAGGATCTGAAAATCCGACAGCTCGGAGGCTCTCTGTATCCTTTCCGACCATCCTGTTGTGATCAAAGTTCACTTTAATTGCATATTCCAATGCAGCTCTCTCGCGTGGCGGCCAATCTCCTTTGTTGTCTTCGAACCTCTTGATCTTCTCGATCGTTTGTTCCTCAACGCCCATCTCTTTTGCGGAAGACGAATGGAAGTTGATGCAAGCCTTGCAAGCAAGTTTTTCTGAGATAAGGACAGCAATCATGCACTTCAGTTTGGTGTCGACCAGACCCTTCCTGGTAATGTAATGGTCCAGGATAACCTTGATAGCGAATAATTCCGGTTGGGTAGCCCAGGCCCTGAACATGGGAAGAGGATCTCTTGATATACCAGCTGCAAGTTGCGCCTTCCTACTGATCTCTACGTACTCGCCCAGCAATGCCTTTCTTGCGTCCTCTGGCAAAGCCTCGATTACTCCCTTCAATTCTTGGCTGGGATTTGTAAGAAAATCAGATGTCTTTATGCGTGGCTCTGACATGATTCATCCACACCCAGGAATTTAGGTATAAGCGTTTGTCCATTGGATGCTTGAATGACTGATTTCTATTCTCGTTCAAGGAGACCATCGGAGCGCCCTCTTCTCAATGATAAGCAAAGCCTGGGTTATGGAGATTGAGAAGATCGAGATTACTATCAAGAGCGCAATCATCTCTGACACTTGAAGCGATCCGGCAGCCGAGCTGATAAGTAGCCCTATTCCCCTCTCAGCTACAATTAACTCTGCCATCAGCACTGCGATCAATGTTAAGACGACTCCTAGCCTTAACCCCGCGAATAGTGATGGAACGATTGAGGGAAGGATCACCGTACGATAGATTTGAATCGTGGTGGCACCGAGTGAATGAGATAATCTAAGAAATCCTGGATTAATCTCTCTCACTGAGGCAATGATATTGGTCGCAATTGGAAAGAACGCGGCAAAAGCTCCAAAGGCTATCTTGCTCTCAACCGCTATAGCTCCAAACCACAAGATGAACAAGGGGAAGAGAAGTATCTTGGGTACTGCGTAGAGTGTAGATATGAATGGGTCGAGGGTTCTTGCCAGACGTCCTACTCCAACTCCCAGCCCGAACAATACTGCGATAGAGCTTCCGATTAACAGTCCGGCGATAAGCTCATAAAGAGTTACACCTAGATGTGGATAGATTTTCCCCGAACTGAATAAAGCGATTCCAGATTGCAAAACCTCGGATAATCGCGGAAAGAATCGAGTGTCAAAGAAGAGTGGTGCGAGAAACTCCCAAGTTAAGAGAACTGCTGCAAGAATAGATAAACGTGCCAGGTTAGGCCAATTCAAAAGCTTCAGTTAACATCACTGGAGAGCCACTCCAATTTCATTTAACTGCACAGGAACAAAACTTTCAATGAACAGATCCTCTACAGGAACTCGAAACTCCGACAGTTCGAGTTCAAATGTCTTGGCTGAGGCCAAATCCAACGCCTTTATGCTGAATGATCCATCATCCGACAGGAACGTGATGTTAGAATCGTAGACTTTCGTAGCCAATTCCTCGGACCATTGATATTGTTCCATTGAGATTTCTATCACTTCTGCTCGGTTCTCCTTCATCCACTCGACTGCTTTGTACCAACCCCGTAGGACTTTTCCGATCACCTCAGGGTTCTGATCTATGAGATCCTCTGTAGCAAACCAGATTTCATCCTCCCACTCGAGGAGGAAGTCTGCTGCACTCACGAGCTGCCTTGCTCCGAGTTCGAGCTCCATAACCTCTGCTAAGCCAGGCCATCCAATTGCAGCATCGACTGTCCCGGACGAGAGGGCAGCAGCCAACGCATCGGGCGATCCCAAGTAAGTTAACCGTACTGCATCATCAGGGTCTATCCCTGCTTCCAGCAACAGGAGCCTGACAATCATGTCTGAGTAAGCCCCTTTCGTCGTTGCTCCTATAATCTTCCCTCTAAGATCATCCACATCCTCAAGTGGAGAATCATTAAGAACCATAATTCCCCATGAACGTGGAACAGGGCTGGAAATAGATGAAATTACTCTAACACCCTCTCCCCTTGACACAAGTGTGGTTATCATGTTAGGCGTACTAGTGGAGATTTCTATCTCACCGGCCGCGACTGCCCTCATCTGCTCACCCCCGCCTCTGAACCAAACCAAACTTACGTCAAGCCCCTCCTCCTCCCAGAATCCTTTTTCCTCAGCGACGATGGCGGGAAGTGCCCCCGTGAAATCGACCCGGGCTAGATGTGAATAGGTAACCGGGATAAGTTCCGCATCAGACCTCGAACCTGGAGCTAGAGCGTAATATCCGATGAGCGCTCCTGCCGCTATGATAATCGCACCGATAATGATTGGTCCGAGTTTCAAAGCTCCCCTCTCCATCTTGAAGACCGAATCTCTAATCTATTGAACGCCAGATTTGCAATCACAATCACCAATAGTCCTATCCCTATCAATCCAAACACCTTCGCAGAGTCTAGCACCTGTGAAGCCGAATTGATGAGGAAGCCCAATCCACCCAACGAGGCGAACATTTCTCCAAAGATGATACCAATAAATGCTAGGTTGAGACCTGAACGGAGTCCAGCGATTAATGTAGGTGTAGCAGACGGAAAAATTACTGATGTGAAGATTCTGGGCGATGATGCGCCCATCGACTTTGACATCTTCATTAAGGATTTGTCAGTTGACCTTACTCCGGCTATCGTATTAGTGGCTATCGGAAAGAAGCCGTATATCGAGCCAAACAATATCTTGGATTCTACTCCGAGTCCAAACCAAACTGCGATTAGTGGGTAGACGACTGCAATCGGTATCGCGAACAGAAGCAACAGGATAGGCTCAAAGGTCTCCCTGAGAAACTTTGTACTAGCAATTAGAAACCCCACGCTTATACCGACAACCGCAGCTATCAGAAATGAGCTCAGCAATTCTTCCATCGTAATCAGAAGATGATAGTTCAGCTCTCCCGAGGCTAACACCCCAGAGATTGAAACTATTGTCTGAGAAAATCTTGGCAAGAGCACCGGAGAGATGATTTCGATACTCGACACGATCTCCCATAATCCTAAAAAGGTAAGGAGAAGAGCGACCTGACCCGGCCAAATTGGGATTTTTTTCATCGATTGGCAACTGGCTCTGTAATATTTTCATTCAGCTCATCTTTAAGCGATTGCCAGATTCTTACCTTGTATTCCTGAAATTCGGGGGAACATCGGAGCTCTACAGTCCTCGGAGTTTCAAGATTAATTCTTATGTCATCCTTAACACGAGCCGGCCTCCCGCTGAGGATTAGCACCCGATCAGATAGGTGAAGAGCTTCTTCAATGCTATGCGTTACAAATAACATTGTCTTTTCTGTGATAGATTTTATTTGGAGGAGCTCATCTCCAAGCATGCTTCTAGTATTCTCGTCCAACGCCCCGAACGGTTCGTCCAATAACATAATGCCTGTTTCGAGCGCCAAAGCCCGAGCAAGTGCTACTCTCTGAGCCATTCCGCCTGAAAGCTGAGAAGGATAATATTTCTCAAATCCCTGTAGACCGACCAAATTCAGATATTTCTCCACCAATCCATCCATAACTTTGAGATCTCCTCCCCTTAGTTCTAATCCGTATCTCACGTTCTGATCAGCTCTCCTCCATGGGAGCAGATTAGGTTCCTGGAAAACGATTGTGATCTCCTTCGGCCGAGGACCTTCAACCCGGTCTCCGTTTACCCTAACCTCTCCCCCAGTTGGAGAGGTAAGTCCCGCTACCATTGCCAAAATGGTACTTTTGCCAGATCCACTTGGTCCCAGAAGTGATACTAGCTCTTTGGCCCTGACCTTAAGGGAGATATCCTTGACAGCCTCGATCGTACTATCATTTCCTACAGGATAGGACTTTTTCAGATTCCTAAATTCAATTGCAGGCTCGGCCAACAGATTCCTACCCCTCAATTCACAATATTAAGACTGATCCTTTCTTCCTACCTGTCCAATCCACAATATCGTACAGCATAACCGTGCACTTCCGTGGGGGGCCCTTAAACTAATGCGTTACCCTCCATCACTCATGAGCGAAGGATTAGAAAGTATGGTGAAGATGCTATCGGACTCTCCTGAGGATCAGCGGAAATCGATGATCGCCGAGCGTTTCAACATGATTGCTTCCCAACCGGATGAGCAGAGAGTGGGTGTAGTAAAGGGTCTCGTACTCGCAATCTCAAAACTTGATAATAGGAAGAGAAAGGAGCTGGTGAGAACGAGGACCGATACGGTTGCCGAACTACCTCCGGATATCCGAAGGATTATCCAGACATCTCGTGTTAAGGCTGGAGCGACTCTACCCCAAGATGTCAATATGAAAGATATGGCTCTCACACTAGAAGCTGCGTCTCTCTGGCCGCCAGAGAAGAGAGCGATGTTCAAAGAGAACCTGAGTGCAGCATTTGCAGAAGTCGGCCAACCGATGCCTGACTTTGA
>JAPUKB010000083.1 GCA_027295865.1 Nitrososphaerota archaeon | reverse complement strand
TTGATTTAATTATTTGGCAAAGAACATCAAGCTTTTTTCCCTTAATCATATCGATTCCAATGAAGTTATGCAGCCTTCCGTGGATAAGTAGCGGACCAGGTTTCTTGGTTTTCGGCATAGTCTTAAAAGAGTCTAGCGTATAATTTCATATTACAGGTGTACAAAAATAGCCGCAACAAAGAGGATCGGTCTGGCGATAGCTGTATTCGCTATTGTTGGTGTAATCCTGGTTATTGAAAATCCTTTTGCTCCTAGCGTAGTTCAAACTTCGAGTGATGCTGTCCGTGCTGACGGTCCTCCGATAGGGACGAATATTGGTTGGCAAGCTCCAGACTTTAGGCTTAAGACTGCGGACGGTGATGAAGTATCACTAGGGGACTTTAGAGGAAAAGTTGTTTTAGTGAACTTCTGGGCTACCTGGTGCCCGTTTTGCGTTAACGAAATGCCTGCATTTCAGCAACTGAATGAAGATTTAGATAACGAGATAGTAATCCTTGGCATCAACCGAGCTGAGAGTGCAGCCAAGCAAAACGAATTTTTCGATAACGTTCTGGATGTAAAGATAACCTATATTCTCTTGTCAGATCCGACCGACTCGGTGGCAAAATCCTATGGAGTTCAAGTCATGCCAACGACTTACTTCTTGAACGAGGAAGGGGTGATTACAAACAAGAAACTTGGGGAGCTAACGGTAAGGGAGATGAAGATATTGGTGTCGGAGTCCGCCAATATGGATGTAGCGGATATCGCCCCTAGAAGACAGGTTTCGGGTGATGAAGTGAAACTAGACGTCTTAAGCGGAGCTGTCCTCTCTAAGGATGTTATAGTTCTCACCAGTAATGGGGTGAAGCACATTGTTCCGCTAGATAGAATATTTTCTGGTGGACCTGGCAAGGACGGAATTCCATCAATAGACAGACCAAAGTTCATCACTGCCTCCGAAGCTGACAGGTTCCTAAATGATGATGATTTGGTATTGGGGATCGCAATGGATGGCGTAGCAAAGGCATACCCAAGAAAGATTATGGTTTGGCACGAGATTGCGAATGATGAAATTAACGGAGTACCAGTGGTCATTACCTACTGTCCTCTTTGCTACACAGGTACTGCCTACATTAGGATTATCGAAGGTGAGGCAACAGAGTTTGGAGTTTCTGGTAAACTCTACAACAGCGACCTCGTAATGTATGATAGAAAGACCGACACGTACTGGAGTCAAATACTTGGACAGGGTATCGTTGGGGAGCTGGCGGGTTATGAGCTTACAAGACTCCCTCTAGAGACTCTCGAGTGGGGTGACTGGAAGCGTCTGTATCCTGATACCCTGGTTCTCTCGCAAGATACAGGATTTGCTAGGTCTTATGGAAGAGATCCGTACTCTTTCTACTACTCCAGCCCCGGACTGATGTTTCCAGTTGAGAATGATGACGGTAGACTTTTTTCAAAGACACTTGTCTATGGAGTGAATTTCAATGGAATCGCAAAGGCTTACCCAGAAGATGAAATCAGGAACATTCGAATACTAAATGACGAAGTGGGAGGTGAAGAGCTGCTGATTCTCTGGCACCCTGAGAAGAACGTGGTATCTATCTATTCTAGAACTATAGCCCAGGAAGTTTTGGAATTTGAGTTGCTAGACGGTAAGCTTTTCGATGTTCAAACAGGAAGTGAATGGAACTTTAATGGAGTTGCTATAGGCGGCGAGCTATCGGGCGAGGACTTGCAGGTGGTCGTGGCCCCAGCACACTTCTGGTTTGCTTGGGCAGCGTTTAATCCAGGTACGTTGTTGTTCATCAGACCTTAGCACTATCCGAAAACCGGAAGATCTAGGGGAGACATTCCACTCTTCCTTCTCCGAGAAATTTCTCTGATTGAGGTTATAGATAGAAGTGAACTAATTACCTGAAGAGGAATAAGGATAAAGCTAGGCCAGGCTTGCATTATAGATAAGCTCCAGGAAATAGAAACACCGAGAAAGAGAATGGAGAGGATTACAGATAGTTTCAATCCCTGGATAACCTCTAGAAGAAAGAAGAGTGATATTACCAGATAGCTGAATCCGATCAACAAAAAGGCCGGTCCAATAAAGGGAAAGATGGAATTATAGTTTGGATCCCACAATCCAAAACGGATCACCATAAACCACATACCAGCTAACAGGTGTGAGATGAATCCAAGCCTTACCATTGATGGCATCTTCCCACCTAGCTAGGCATTGAGCAGGTCATCGAGTTGGACCGTCTCATTCACATGATCCTCCACAATGAGGACCTTATGGATTGTGTCGCGATCAATTGAGTTGACCGAAAATTCAGAATTCACCGAAATGTCCGATGGTGTCGGAGAGACGCATTGATGAGGAAGTGGCTCTCCAGGTTTGATTGATAACAGAGACCACGATAATTGATCACCATTCAAGCATAATAGCACCCCCCACTTCGAGCCATCTCCCACAGCCTTCAGTCCTACATCAGTCGAAGGCTTTTCATCAGTGAACCTTTTTTCCTCTACGAATAGGCTGTTGCAGTTTTGACACTTCCAAATGTCGATCACACCTATAATGCGCGAGTTGTGTATCATGTTCACATTCCCGTAGAATGCAACATCGGATACAAGATCGTGTATACATTGAGACAATCTATTCGTCCTACTAACTGTTCGATCTTAACTTAGGATGATGCATTTATGAATTTGCCTTGACCGAAGGATTGCATGGGACCAAGGAACGCAAGTGAGAGAAGGCTCTTTCTGGCGCTCGCCATAGGTTCTACCATCTTCACTCTTGAGATACTTGGTGGCCTCATCAGCAATAGCCTTGCACTCCTAAGTGACGCAGGCCATATTCTAGTAGATATCTTTGCTATCACCTTGGCTATTTTTGCCACAAGAGTGAGCGAGAGGCCTCATACCCCAATCCTAAGCTACGGATATCACCGAACAGAGGTACTGTCCTCGTTTGTCAATGGACTTGTATTAGTCGGCATGTCCGGCTATATCTTCCTTGAGGGATATAGACGTATTCTTAACCCCCCCGAAGTGGAAGTCGCTACCCTCTTGCTAGTCGCTTCTATCGGACTTGTCGGAAATCTTTTGATGATGAGCCTGTTAAGAGGGGCAGGGATATCGCGCCTTCACATCAAAGGAGCTTATCTCCATGTCATGGGGGATACTCTACTTTCTTTAGGAGTGATCAGCGGGGGAGTCGTTCTTCTTTTTACGAACTTCGTCTTAATCGATGCGATCATTGCAACTACAATCGGCATTGTAATTCTCATTACTGGCCTGGGCTTGGTGAGAGAATCAGGTTCAATATTGATGGAGAGGGTCCCGAGAGGGTTTGAGCCAAGTGAGATTACGAAAGCTATTCTTGAAATGGAGGGTGTCAAGGCAATACATGAGCTTCACATCTGGACTGTGACTTCGGGCTTTCATGTCTTGAGTGGACATGTGATGGTTGAGGACCAGAAGTTAAGCGAGGCATCGAAGCTTGTGAAAGAAATTGATACAATGCTAAAAGAAAGATTTGGAATTAGCCATACTACAATACAATTAGAGAACGAAACATTCGTTAAGGTTAAGAGAACCGAAAAGGATGAAATTTAGCTAACGGGCAGTCTTGTCTGGTTCAGTCCCCAGGAGCCTTTTCTCGTAAATTCCTTCCAGCATAAATGAAATCTGATCTACCATTAACCTCTTTTCCTTTAGGCGCTTGTCATACTCTTGTTGAATCAGCTGGTATGCATTTGTCAACGCCATTCTGGGGTGCAGAGGAGTGTAGCTTGACGGCGGAGGATGCTTTATGATAAAACCCTTATCGAGAAGGATCTTCAATATTCGAGAAAGATCTTCGCTCGATATACCGAGATTATCAGCAATGTTATGAGCCTCCATCTCCCCATTTTCCATCAAGTGAAGATAGACCTTGGCCTCTTCTTCTTTAACGTCAAGGGCAGGGAGGAATTCCATAGCTTTCTGTTTCCAATCAAGCATAGACCTTGGACTCATCCCACAAGTAATCATAGTAATTCTTCGCGAAACCTGCGAGGCCCGGATGATCTGCCCAAATGGCTAGACTCCCACCAGAACCATCTCCACCGGCTAGCAGGAGAATCACCTCCCTGGCGTCGCTTATGACTCCGCCACCGAACATTGCCTCCCGCATCTTTACATCACCCCACTTACTCATTGCCCTGACTGCAGTGGGGCTCGTACTCCTGTGGGTCATGATTGATATCTTCACTCCTTTTCCCTTCAGGGACAATACGATTGGACTTGCAATATCGATGAGACTCTCAATAGCCGGTGGAACTGCCAACATCAGTTCACCTGAACATCCCTCGAGAGTCTCCTTCACTTTTGTGAGGATATTAAAATCTCCACGGACGATCCAGATATCAGGTTTCTCCTTCACTCCCCTCTTTTCGAAGATTGGAAGTAATTCACTCAAAACCTGATTCTCATTCTGAACTCTTGACCGCTCGAGTCGCATCTTTAACGTGTCTATAGCAGAGTCAGGAGACTTTGGGAAGAACTTGCTAGGCCGAGAGTGTTCGGCCTCGACCCAACCTTTCACCTCGAGGTTATTCAATACATCATATATCTTAGAGTAGGGTACGCCTGATTGCCTACTCGTCTCGACCGCAGTCATTGGTCCGGTAGATATCAATGTGGTGTATGCTTTTATCTCGTAGCCAGTAAGACCTAGGGCCTCGAGAGCCTTTTCGGTCTTCACGCTAATAGACAACTACCTTACACCGTATGAGGCGTGTGGGAATGCTTATAAATAAATTACTTGGAGTTCTCACCACTACCGGTGGTAATTGATGGCACAAATAGAAGAGATAAAATTCCGTCAGACGAGCAAAGTTGGTAAGGACCTTAGGGAAGGAGAACAATTCATACGACTTACCCAGAGTATCTGTCCAGATTGCAACAAGATCTTGCCGGCGACCATCTTTGAAAGAGAGGAGAAGGTCTTCATGCGGAAGACATGCTCTGAACATGGCGAGATAGAGGAGCTTTATTTTGGGTCGTTTGAGATGTACAAACGATTTAGCACATTCTGGCTCGATGGAAAGGGTACCTTAGCAGCCAATGTTCCTATGGAAAAGTGCGCGTGTCCCACGAACTGTGGTTTGTGCACCAACCACTTGAGTCATACCGGACTCTCTAACATCATTGTCACAAATAGATGTGACCTAACTTGTTGGTATTGCTTTTTCTACGTTAAGAAGGGGTTGGAGGGGGCCTATGTCTATGAGCCAACGACCTCACAGATCACTGCAATGGTAAAGACCCTTAGAGCAGAGAGGCCTGTTCCTGGTAATTCCCTCCAGATCACAGGGGGAGAGCCAACTCTTCGAGACGACCTTGCTGACATCATAAAAATTATCCGCGCTGAGGGTGTAGATCACATCCAACTAAACACAAATGGAATCAACCTCGCTCTCGATCCTGACCTCGCAACACGACTCAAGGAAGCAGGACTTAGCAACCTTTACCTGAGTTATGACGGCGTAACACCGAAGACGAACCCGAAGAACCACTGGGAAGTCCCTTACACTCTAGAAAGCTGTAGAAAGGCCAACCTTGGAGTTGTCTTTGTTCCAACTGTAATCAAGTCGATTAACGATCACGAGTTGGGAGATATACTCCGATTCGCACAGGAGAATATGGACGTCGTGAAAGCCATTAGTTACCAACCTGTCTCACTCACGGGAAGGATGTCCAAGAAGGAGAGGGAGAAATATAGAATCACTATACCCGACTGTATAGATAGGATAGAAGAACAGACTGAGGGACAAGTCACTAGGGATGACTGGTTCCCAGTGCCGAGCTGCTCTCCAGTAACTCACTTCATCGAAGCTTTCACAAAGAAACCTCAATACGATCTTTCAATTCACTTTGCGTGCGGAGCTGGAACCTATGTCTTCGAAGACACCGAGACAAAGAAATTAGTACCCATGATGTCATTCGTCGACATTCCTGCACTCTTTGAATATCTTGAAGAGAAGACAGATGAGCTTAACTCGGGAGCGAGTAAGTACCTAATAGCTGCAAAGTTCCTTTCACATATTAACAGTTTCGTTGACAAGAAGAAACAACCGAATGGCCTCAGTTTTGCAAAACTTCTAACAAACGCAATCCTGAAGCATGACTACAGTTCGGTCGGACAATTCCATATTCGAAGCTTGTTCCTAGGAATGATGCACTTCCAAGACAAGTATAATCAAGACGAGGAGAGGCTACAGAGGTGTGACATCCACTACCTGACTCCAGACCTGCGGATAATCCCATTCTGCTCTTTCAATGTGATTCCCGAGTGGTATAGGGACAGAATCCAACAGAAGTACGGTCTACCGATCGAAGAGTGGGAGGCGAAGACTGGCGAAAAGCTAGAACAAGCGCTCTACAGAGGTACCCTCAGGCGAGCAAACAGACATCAACCTGCCTCTTGCGGTCCAAACGAAGTCCGAATCGAGCCAATTACTGGTACCTAATAACTCAGTCTCTGCTGCATGAAGATATGCAGGACTTTACTCCGCTTCAGGGCCTTAGACGAAACAAGATTAATGGAGCAAGTCTCAGCGCGTCCCGCGGAAGCTTCCCGTATGATGAATCGTGTACTCTCAACGTAAAGTTTGGCGTAGACGGAGGGATCAGGGATTCATTTCGTCACGAAATATGGATGGATGCGCACAGGAGGAATGACAAATACTTTAGGATCACTTACAAGATGGAGATCAAGAAGGTCACCATGGGTCTCGCCGTGAAAACTCTGATTAAGCCGGCTAAGGCTGTAAAGAAGGCTTCGATATACTGGACGAGGAACCCTGAAATGGTGAGACTTTTTGAAAAAAAAGTTTGGGCATTAATCATCGATGAGAGACGGGCACCCCATATCCCTGCTACCGAGGAAGAGGCCCGAAAGAAGCTGTTCGAGTTTGAGGCTAGCTTCCAGATATTGGGAGCTGACGTCGGGCGAGGGAATCACACACTGAGAGCTCAGGTCGGTGCAAGTTGGGGGAGGCATATCTTTTCAGAGAAAGGAACGATTTCAGGCAGTTCCAACTCAATTAAGATAACTTGCACTTAACTAGTCCCGAACAAAGCTATAAGTAAAATGATAGCACAGGATGAAATCCGAATGGCCCGAGGTTGTTCCAAGTGTGGTAGAGAATTGACCGCTCTGCCAATCGGCGATCACACAGATTTTGCGTGTCCTTCATGTGGCCCAAGCGCACCGTTGTACTGCACCAAGAAAGATGACTGGCGATGAGCTCTACTTCCAGCTAGCTGCCTTATGGCCACCCGTCCAGACCCCATAAAGCTTGTTGCAAGAACTGCATTTGACTCCTGCATCACTGTAGAACTTGATGATCCCTCCGCAAGTACACGAACCAAATTCACCCTTCCCATCTAGAACCTCTACAATCCGTTGGATTCTGGCTCGCATGTCTGATTCACCGTATAACAATAGTTATACGCCAATTTCTTTATAATGTTTTTCCCAGATCTAGGAGAATCACACTAGCTGATTCTTGAGCTCTCTCTGAATGCGATTATCGCAGCAGCTCTCAGGTCCCGAACCCCTCTCTTATTGGGTTTGGCGTTGATATTGGAACTGGTCCCTCTCTCGTCAACCAGTTCGATGCGAGCTGCTTGTCCGACGGTACCTTTTAGACCCTTCACAATGGCTACAGCGAGCCTCAAGTCACCGTTCCCGACTCTGATTATTATGTTCTCTCCATCAGAGTTTTTGGTTAGCTCTTGGAGCTTGCAAACTCTAC
>JAPUKB010000082.1 GCA_027295865.1 Nitrososphaerota archaeon | reverse complement strand
CGCCCTTCTAAAACACTCGACAACATGTCCTCACAGCTACTCGATGACTCGAGGCCGGGACTGCTGCGAATGTGGATCTGGAACCTCTATTGGGAATGCGAGAACTTGAGCAGGCCTAACCTCAATCTTTACTTTAGTCCCTATCTCTATCAGGGATTCAGAGTTTTGAATACTGTGAACGAACTCCCCAGATGACAATCTGAGAAAGTAAAGTGTCTCTGAACCCTTGAACTCCAGATCTGTTACCACTCCATCACCTTCTTTGTCTGCCTTGAAAGAAATGTCGCTAGGCCTAATCATGACCTGGACGGATGTCCCAGAATCAAAACCAGCTGTGGGAAAGTCCCCAACGGCTGTGCGGATCAAGTTGTTTTCTACTGCACCGTTTATGAAGTCTGCCTCCCCAACAAAGTCCGCAACAAAACGGGTCGCCGGAGAATGATACATCTCGCTTGGTGTAGCTATCTGCTCGATTTGTCCTTTGTTCATCACCGCGATGCGATCAGCAATTGCGAACGCATCCTCCTGATTGTGAGTAACGAGAATAGCTGTGATGTTGGACTTCCTCAAGATTCTTTGCATGTCTCTCCTAATCCTGAGTCTCATATCGGCGTCGACGTTGCTGAATGGTTCGTCAAGCAGTATGACTACCGGTGAGGGGGCTAAAGCTCGGGCAAATGCAACACGTTGTTGTTCCCCACCGGATAGCTCGTGCGGATAACGGTTGATGTGATCTTGCAAACCAACCAATTCAAGCATCCTCTCGATTATTCTCTGTCTCTCGATCTTCTCTAGTTTGTGCAGCCCAAACGCGATGTTGTCTTTTACAGTAAGATTAGGAAAGAGGGCGTATTCCTGGAATACCATGCCAACATTCCGAGCTTCTGGCTGGATGAAGAAGTTCCTACCTGCAATCATCTGATCATTAATGAATATTTCCCCGGCATCTGGCCTTTCCAGACCAGCAAGAAGGCGCAACGTTGTAGTCTTTCCAGATCCACTCGGCCCGAGGATTACAAATAATTCTCCTCTCTTGATGTTGAAAGATAACCCTTTAACGACATCACGATTGAGAAATCGCTTTGATATTTCGCGGAGTTCAATTAGGGACCTATCAATAGGACGCTCTCTGCTGTCGTTGGTACGCGAAATCTGTTTGGTCATCGATTTGTTGCTCTCCCGTATCTGTCTTCCTGAGACAATATTAGAAACAGCGCTATCGATGAAACAGCGACGAGCATAAGAGCCGGAGCAGCTGCTTGCGCAAAGAACACATCATTTGTAGTTGACCAGATTCGCGTCGCGAGTGTATTGAAGCCAATTGGTGCAAGAAGTAGAGTTGCGGGAAGCTCTCTCATTGCGGTAAGAAAGACCAATGCTGCTGCTCCTATTATCCCTGGACGAATCAAAGGCACCGTAATAGATCGAAGTGTCTGCTGAGAGGTGCGACCCAAGCTTCGTGATGCTTCCTCTGTGTGGGGATTGAGTTGCAGCAAGGATGTACGGATTGCTCCCACAGCAAGAGGAATTAGAAGAACCATATACGCAAAGAGCAACATGGGCAAAGTCTGGTAGAGTGCGGGGGCGAAATTAGCTCCGAAGAATACAAGTGCGAGTGCAACGACGATACCAGGCATAGCGAATCCCAAGTATGTTCCCCTCTCTGCCAAATTGCTGAGGGGGCTGGGGTATCTTACCGCTAGTACTGCGACTGGGAACGCTGCTGCAATTATGAAAAGTGCTGCTAAACTCGAGATGTAAACCGAATTAAAGGTGATTTGGGTGAGAGGTAGCAGCGACTCTCCAGCCGCCAGACCTCTTATCAACCAATACGTGATTGTTCCTATTGGTAATACGAGACCGACCACGGTAATAGAAATGCATAGAAATACTGCGGGCCAGCGCCATTTTCCTAATTGTATCGATTGAACATTCCTTCTAGATCCCGGGCTCGTATTATAATAACGGACCCTCCTTCTTGCGCTCTGCTCAAGGATGAGGATCGCTGTCGCTACAGCCACCAAAACCAGCGATAGCACGGCCGCCAAATTTCGATCAAAACTTGACTGGTACTGCAGATAGATGATGCGGGTGATAGAGTCGAAGCGCATCAGGGCAGGAGTTCCAAAATCACTCATTGTGTAAAGGGCCACGAGAAGCCCTCCTGCGGCTATAGATGGACGAATGTGTGGAAGTGTAACCCTGAAGAAAGTCCGCAGCTGACTGTATCCCAAGGTTCGTGACGCGTCATCTATCCGGGGATCTAGATTTCTAAGACTTGATCTGACAATAAGGAGAATGTAGGGATAAGTGAAGAGTGAGAGAACCATCACAGTTCCAGGCCATCCGTAGATTGATGGAAGCTGTTCTATCCCAAAGGGGGCTAACCAGTTTTGGACGATACTACCTCTCGGTCCGAGTGCGGCGATGACTACGAAGCTCCCAACGTAGCTCGGTATGACTAACGGGAGCGCAGTAGTCACAGAAAAGAATCGTCTACCTGGGATGTCTGTACGGACCGTAATGAAAGCCAGTGGAACTGCGATCAAAGTAGCGATGGATGTCACAAAGAAGGCCAAGACCGTGGTATTTAGAAGACCTGACGCTGTGCGGTTTGAGAGAAGGAGTGGAAGTGCATCTAAACCTACTCCGACCGTCCGGATAGAAAGATAGACGAGCGGTAATGCCATTACTGCGAGAATTAGGATTGCTGCAGTTGTTAGTGGAAGTGGAGCTCTAGGAGTATGCATGGGTCACGGCACCCTAAATTAGATAGCCTAATTTTGTTTAATATTCTTTACTCTGTTAAGAGAGCTGGTACACGTCGTTAAGTCAACTATAACTTAGAACTGAGGCTCTTTAGCATCCGCCTATGTTTCTCCTCGTCCGCATCTATCGATCGCAGAAGTGCTTTGATGGCTGGATGTTGGGTCTTGATCAGTCGAGACAGAGGCTGTTCTGCTGCACGTTCCTCCTCTTCTTCCATCTGCTTAAGATGAGTCCGCATCGAGGGATCAATCACTGATACATCGTAGTCGAGTTTCCCCATTAGGTGAGAAACGATATCAGCATGTCGCATGCTATCAGTGGCTATTTCTCTGAAGAGCATCTTCACGAAATCATCATTTACTGAGTTGGCTACCTCTAGACTTCTCGAGGCTTCTCTCAACTCAGTCTCAAGCCTCCCTCGGAGAAGACGGATTCTGGATTCCATTTCTGGTGGAGCCTCCTTTCGGTGCTCAATATGCGAGCCTTTTAGAATAATTAGAATCTGGTACGCAGCCTCAATAATCTCTGCCGATCTCATCTCCGGCGTCGTCCCTTTATTGGAGACGAGTCTGCTGGCTAGGCCAGATAACAGATGTCGAATCTCTTTCCTAGACGATAATGTCTCTGTCAACTGTCCTCTTCTCTGTGCCGTATATTGTGTGACGGCGGATGGAGTAACGCCGATGATGTCTGCAATATCTTTCTTGGTCAGGCGTTGTTTAGAAATTAATTCCTCGGTAAGAAGAGCTCTTATCGTTGGCAAGATCTGCTCAGCGCTCCTCACTCGTTGCATAATTCAGTCTGCTCAAAGGAGAAGATAAAGATTGGTTTTGTTAATTAACACTGTATATAGAATCTGTTAACATGGTCAAGCCTTTATAGTTTCGGAAGTTAGGAACTCCTAATCATGGCAGGAATGGAGCGACGCACCTTCCTAAAGTATGTAGGGGTAGCGGTGGTTGCCGCAGGTGCCACGATAGCTGGCCTCCTGTCACTTGGGGTCGGTGGTCAAACATTTATTCCGAGAGCCAGAGCTGGCGAACTCACGATCTATTCAGGTCGAGGGGAGTTTCTAATCGCTCCATTACTTGAAAGACTTGAGAAAGATTCGGGCCTGACCTTTAGGACCCGATATGGTGATACTGCAGAATTAGCAGCCACTATTCTTGAAGAAGGCCAGAACAGCCCTGCGGATATCTTCTTTGCTCAGGATGCAGGGGCATTGGGCGCTCTCGCCAGAGAGGGGCGCCTGCTTCAGATCCCTGAAGATTTGATGGCTAAGGTGGGGCCATCATTTAGATCCACACAGGGTGATTGGATTGGAATAACTGGAAGAGCTCGAACCGTTGACTACAATACTAGGCTCGTTAACGAGTCAGATCTACCCGACTCTATATGGGGGTTTACAGACCCAAAGTGGGGAAACGGCAAGATAGGCTGGGCGCCAACCAACGGTTCATTCCAGGCCTTCATAACCGCTTTCAGAGTTCTGGAGGGTGATGAGAAAACCAGAGAGTGGCTTGAGGGCGTGATTGCAAATGACCCCCAGGAGTATCCGAAGAACTCCCCTATCGTCGAGGCCCTGGGCCGCGGAGAAATTCAGATAGGTTTTGTGAACAACTACTATTTGCATCGCTTTCAAGCTGTTGACCCGGCGTTCCCAGTATCTCATCACTATACTAGCGGCGATGCCGGTTCAATGATAAATGTAGCAGGAATAGGTATACTTGATACTGCTAGAGATCCGAACCTCGCTGCTTCTTTTATCGAGCTCTTGTTGGAAGATGATAGTCAGCGATACTTCGCCAATGAGACCTTCGAGTATCCACTAGTTGATGGAATCAGGATTAGCGGTCCCCAAAAACCGTTAGCGGAGATAGAAGTCCCGGATATCGATCTTAGCGATCTAGATGACCTGGAGGGAACTTTGAAACTCTTGCGAGACGTTGGAGTCCTTTAGCACTCTCCTCCCGGACCAATAAGCATTAGTGGATTCAACGTGCCTAGAAACCTGCGCTGTGAGTGCAGTGTTGTCATTATGGACCCACCTCACAACTCGAAGCCGCCTAGGTGGTTCTTCGTAGGTTTGCCGCGAAGTATAACGATTCAAACGGGACGCAAATAGCTATAGGTATCAGGGTCGCCGGCCCACCTAGGACTAGGCCAAGTGCGGCGGCAAGTCCTAGATTTTTGTAAGAAGCAAATAGGCTGTAGACAATTACTCTTTCGCTTGGTATTTTTCTCCGTAAGGCGATGTAATAAACCAAGGAGCCTGAGATGAAAGTTCTCAATAAGCCTATCACCAGAATCTCAAGGAGCGCGAGAGATGGGATGAATATCTCATTGACATTACTCCCGAGTGCAGCATACAGAATCAGGATAGGCAACGCAATAACAACGGGTCTTGTTAGACTCTTGATACCTTTGATCCTCGAGACAGCCCTAGAGAGCAGTAACGGTACGACGATATAGAGCAATAACGCCGTTCCTATCTCTGATATGCCAGCTAGAGAGCGGCCTGTAAACCAAGAGATGAGGAGCGGGGTATACAGAAATGCCATAATATATGCAAGAAGGTTTGAGAGAATAGAGATCCTCAAATCCCCTCGAAGTATCTTGGTGTACCCTACCACTGCTATTGCGGGTGGGGAGGCTGCCATAATCGAGAACCCCAAGCGGTGACTAAGACTCAGATCGGGCATGATATAGGCTAATATCAGAATGAGGGGTGTAAGGAAGAATAGGTTAATTGAGATAGAGATGAGCACTGGCCTTAATATTCGCTTAAAGTCTAGTAGATGTCTAAGCTGTATCTCCCCCATCGAAAGAGTCATCATCAGAACTAATGCTATGGGGATGAGATCGAGAGTAATCCTGGCAGCACCAGGCGTCAAGAAGCTAATTGGTATAATAGCCAGAATCAGAATGGGAGTTAGCAAGGCGAGTCTATCTCTTCCCATTCCACTTCCTCTCAAGCAAAGCGACTAAATGAATTAATTAAGTCAATTCAACAGAAATCTTATTCTAGATTAGAGCTAACTTTCCCCTACATTACCTCGCTTACGATGAAGCCGGAACAATTTAGAGAGTTTCACAATGTTGAGAAAATTTCAGTCACAATAGTATCATGGCTCCGTCATCGGGGACACATCCCATACTACTGTCAAGCATCTCGGCACTCGTCCCTGACGTTTGTAGTTAATCCGTCTGAAAATGGGAGAGTGATCTAAATCCTGGTGATTGAGGATATCCACGCCTTCCCTCCATTATCATGGATGTTCGTTTCGAATAATCCCTCATTGATATAATCGATCTTCCAGACAAGCTGGAATGTCTCTCGTATCTCGGCTTTAGTAATCCGGCGCGGGCCACCCCAATCTTTCGATTCCTTGTCACTAAAACAGATCATAAAATATCGTCCCCCTCTGGCTAGTACGGATAACAGGCTCTTTGTGAAGCTGAACCTCTCATCATCACTGAGCCCGTGAAAGAGACCTGAATCAATAATGCTATCAAAAACCCGATTAAGCCTCTGCAACTCAAGAGCGTCTTCAACTAGGAAAGTGACATCAACTTCGAGGCGTTCGGCTTTGGCCTTTGCTTTCTTGATTGCGGTCGGCGAGGAGTCGATCCCGACCACTTTGCGCCCCAACCTCGAAAGGTATATTGAGTTCTCACCTGTGCCACAACCTACATCCAACACATCTCCCTGGATCTCACCTCGAGCCGCAAGACGGGCAATCTCGGGTTGAGGGCCTCCGATATCCCAGGGAGGGACACCAAGGTAGCTCGAGTCAAAGTCTATCGATGCCATATCAATTCACTAGGCAACCTTGACTGAAAGGGGAGAGGCTATTAAGAAGCTGGAACGCCTCGTAAACTATGTCTGAGTACGTAGAGGCAAGCGTCTCCAAGATAGGGATTGATCAGTCCCAAGGCACCGGTATTATGGTTCTTCAGACCTCAGACCACCACGAAGTTCCCATGACTTCATTCTCACAAGAGGTAGGCGAATTCATTAGTCGATTCTCAAATGGAGACAGAACTTCTATACCGACGGTCTATAAGCTAATCGAGGAATTGGCTGAAGCAAATATGTTGTATCTGGAGAATGTCGAAGTATACAGTCTTGGAGGAATAATGAGGGCTAATATTCATTTTCGAGGAAGGGGAAGGGATAAGGACCTAACTCTCAAACATTACCGAGCATCCGATGCTATTGCACTCGCTGTCTATTACGATGCAACTATAATGGTCCATAAAGATCTGATTATTGATCGGGTAGGATTAAGCTGAAACGCAGAATATGATTGAATTAAATGAGATCCGACCTAATATAGACCCGCTCGTTTTTGCAGCATAAAATTTTTCTTTTGTTTTCTGTTTTCTCTTTTTCCCCACGATTAGCCTAAACGTGTTGCAAGTACATGATAAGACTAATAGCAAGAGGTGGCCCTATATCACAGATTTCACATGGGAAGCAAACCTGATCTGGCTATTGACTCTAAGGCGAAGCTGAACAATGGTATCGAGATCCCCCACCTCGGTCTTGGGACCTGGGTGGGAACGTCGAACCCGACGCCAGGTTCGACAAAAAGGGCTGTACTCCACGCTCTGAAGACAGGCTATAGACACGTAGATACAGCCAAGATCTACGGGAACGAGGGTGAAGTAGGGGAAGCAGCTCGAGAGAGCGGCCTAAGCAGAGAAGAGGTATTTGTCACTACAAAACTCTGGAATGGAGATCAAGGTTACGATACGGTTCTCGAGGCTTTTGAGAAGAGCCTTAAGAGATTAGGCTTCTCCTTTCTTGACCTCTACCTTATCCATTGGCCCGTGGAGAAACGTCGACTTGAAAGCTGGAAAGCACTGGAAAAACTCCTCAATGATGGAAAATGTCGAGCGATAGGCGTTAGCAACTTCACTGAGGTCCATCTTGAAGAGCTTATAGAAAACTCATCCATAGTGCCCTCAGTAAATCAAGTTGAGTTCAGCCCTTATTTGAATCAGGAGAATCTCCTGAATTTTTGTCGTTCCCATGGGATTTGGCTAGAAGCCTATAGTCC
>JAPUKB010000081.1 GCA_027295865.1 Nitrososphaerota archaeon | reverse complement strand
CGCGCGCTAGTTCTCATTCGAGGAAAATGCCCGGTCGATACGGTTTAGAAAATTTAGATTTCCCCTTGGGATCATGAGCTGTATCGTCATCTTCTGAAAAAACATCCACCCCTGCATGGAATTCGGCGGCATAGAACACTGATGCATCCCTTAGAACCTCGAGCTCGTCTAGCCTGCCGAGTGATTTTCTTTTCGCCGCAAGGTCCTTTGGAAGCTTGCTCCGTTCTCCCACCATTTTCAAGATGAAATTCGAGACTTCTTTGCCTTTTGTCTTTCCGACTTCAGATATCACTGACTTGATGAGATCACCCGTTTTGACTCCTTCTGTTTGAGAATCCAACTCTAACATTTCCAGCATAGCCTTCCACTTCCAATCGGACGCGACATAAAGGAATATTCTCTTTGGCTTTACCTTGGTCACCTTGATGATACTTTGGATATCTTCGAGGACACTTACCACAAGCTCTTCCGACTCTTCAGCACGCGTATCTATCTTTGCTGGATCAGACTCTGGCCACTGAGAAGTTGCCAGCGGATCTCCTTTGCCCAAAGTTTCCCAAATCTCTTCCGCGCTAAAAGGAGCAATAGGCGCTAGAAGTTTAGCTCTCACCTCAAGTACTTCCCTTAACACTTTCATTCTTATCGGGTTCGGAGATTGGGATCTCCTCTGATACCACTGAATCTCTTGATCGGTGATATAGACCGTCTGATGGATTGCTTCTCGAACCCTGAGGGATTCCATAGCATTCGTCACAATCTGAATGGTCCTCTGTAATTTGCTCACTAGCCATCTCTCAAGAATAGATAGTTCGGTTAAACTATGATCCGCATCCTCCTTATTTTCTCCGATCTTCTTCGCCAACTGGTAAAGCTTCCCAAGCCGCTCCGTGAAAGTCCTAACAAGTTCCATGCTAAAATCGGCATCCTGCAAGATTTCAGCAGTCGCCATCATCGCAAGTCTTAAAGGATCGGCACCGTATTTGGCGACAGCATCTCTCAAAGGAATGATATTCCCATAGGACTTGGACATCTTCTTTCCTTCCATCAAGACGGATCCGTTAACGACTATTTGCCGTGGCCAGTTCGTCTCAGGAAATATCGCTGTATGATTGAATATGAAGAATGTAAGATGATTAGGGACAAGGTCCCTTCCCGAGTGTCTGCTATCAAGAGGATAGAAGTAAAGGAATTGGTTCCTCATTTCATGTACCAGGTCAATCTGCATAGCTGATCTCATGGAGATCTCTTTCGGATCTCCAATTCCCAAGAAAATGAAATCGAAGATTTCTGGAGACATTTGGTCTGGTGTTATTGCTTTCTGCTTGATGAGTCCAGAAATTGTGTAGTAGGCCATGTAGATAACAGAGTCCGAAAGGCTCTCGATAATCCATTCATGATCCCAAGGTAATTTGGTCCCCATCCCAGTTTTCCTAGCACATGCCTTGCCTTTCAGCCACCCGACGGTATGATCGAATTCTGGTCTGATTTCCTTTGGCAAGAGGTTGACCTGGGAAAGCGCCTCTCTAGCCTTTTCCTTCCATCCTTCATCTCCATAGTTAATGAACCACTGATTCTGGAGTACTTTCACCACACACTCTGTCCCGCATCTGCATACCACGGGTCTGTTCATGAGCTCGTGTAGTGTGGACGCTTTTCCAGTTTCAAGAAGATCTGCCTTAACCCGGTCCCTCGCCTCTCTAACCCCAAGTCCAGAATACCCCCCAGTGTTACTCATCATTCGTCCATCGGTGAACTCGTATGAGTAGAGCTCTTGAGTAGCAGATTCCAATTTCTTATCCGTCTGCGAGGTTATTCCAAATCTTTCAATTATTTCCTTTGCAGGTACGTCATGATACTTCTTAGAAGATATGATAGTGATTGGCTTAAGCGAGTCTGGATCAAATCCAGGAACTGCTTCATCCCCTAAAGATACAAGATCATTTATTGCCTGGAAGTCATAAGGAGCATGTGAGGGAACTGACATTACAACCCCAGTTCCATTCCCAGGTTCAACAAAACTGGCTGGAAGTATGACGATCTTGATTCCTGTAAGTGGATTTTTTACTTCCTTACCGACAAGGGATGAACCTGTCTCCTCTTCTAGGATATCGATTTTTAGTCCAAGATGTTTGAATTTGCTTATGGACTGCTTGCTAACGATCCATTGCTCTCCATTAACCGTAGCCTTGACGTAGTTTTCGTTCGGGTTGATCCAAAGATTGGTTACACCAAAGATAGTCTCGGGTCTGAGGGTCGCTGTGGGTACTTGAAAGCCATCGAGTTCGAACTTAACCAAAGTATATTCGCCAATTTCTGGTTCGACATCCCCTAGAGTGTCATGCTGACCAACTGGATTGCCATCGCGAGGACACCACCCTACGGGGTGTGATCCCTGAGTGATGTACCCACGATTCTTCAACTTCTGGAATTGCCACTCTATGAATTTGCTGTATTGAGGATCAATGGTCGTAAACTCCCTTCTCCAATCTATCGAGAAACCCATTTCCTTCATGCCATTTCTTATTTCATGATGAAAGTATTGAGCAATCTTCAACGGTTCGACAAATTCCTTAATCTTCTCTTCAGGAACTTTGTAGACATTTCTGAAAATTCCAATTAATTCTTCATCCTTCGATTCGATTCTGTCGCTCATCGCGAGAATGGGTGTACCAGTGTAGTGGAACGCCATTGGAAAAAGGACGTTGTATCCCCGCATCCTCTTATATCGAGCGTGCACATCTGCCAATGTGTACGTTCTGCCATGTCCGATGTGTTGTGGAGAGTTTGGGTATGGGTACGCTACCGTGACATAGAATTTCTTCCTCTGATTATCTGGATCAGTCTTGAAGGTGCCTGCGTCGTCCCACCTCCTCCTCCATTTCTCCTCGATCACTCCCCATTCGATTTTCAACCCCCTTGTACCTCTCGTAGATATTTACTGAGCAGATCGAGCGTAGATCTCACGGTTGCTGATGTTCGGCCTCCACCTTGACCGAATCTTGCATTCCCGCCTCCTGAGCCTCCGAGGCTCTTTGCAATCACCTTAACTAAATCTCCGGCTAGAACTCCCCTCGACTGCGATTCTTTACCGCTGAATACTAGAAGCTTACCGCGACTATCAGTGTTCACTAGCCCGACATAGATTAGATTCTCGACCTTTTGAGTAGCACTCTCGCCTACCGTGATATGGAATTCTTCATCTACTTCCTCCCAATCGTTTACTACGATCTTGAACCCCTCGATATCTCGAGCGGAACCCACCATATCGTCGACGAGCATGTCTCCCATTCTCCTTGTAAACTGCTTGACCCTCCTCCTAGTATCTTCACTTTCTCGCTTGAGATTAGTTACAGACTCTAGGAGCTTCTCCTGTTGTGCACCAAGTATTTCGGCAGTCTCTTTTAACAGGGTATCTTGTTTCTGAATGTAATCAATTGCGGTTTCCCCTGCGACATACTCGAGTCTTTCTACCCCATCTTGCACCCGTTCGTTCCTTACTATCTTGATTATTCCGAGCTCCCCCGTATGGGAAACATGAGTGCCTGCACATGCCTCAACATCCCATCCCTCTATATCCTGGATTCTGAGTGTTCTTCCAGGTATGATTCCACCCTGATAGATGCTGAAGCCATAGCGAGCTTCGGCTTCGTTTCTTTCCAGAATCAACTTACGCACTGGAAGGTCCATCCTTATCGCCTCGTTTGCCAAGATCTCTATCTCCTTAATCCTACTCCTTGAGAGGTGTTCGAAATGAGTAATGTCCAATCGTGCCTTGTCCACATCTTTGAATGCAGAGGCTTGCCAAATCCACGAACCCAACGCTCTCCTAGAAGCTCCAAGCATTACATGAGTGGCCGTATGGTGCCGAGTGAGAATCTGCCTCCGCTTCCCCTCAACCTGACCACGTACAATCTTCCCCTCGGCGAGCTTGCCTACTCCAGATTCTAGTCTGTGAATAATGATTTCCCCATATTTCTCGACGTCGACCACCTTCATTCCTTCGAGTGTGCCATGATCTGGCTCCTGTCCCCCTGCTCGGGCATAAAAAGCGGTTTGATCTAGAACAACATAATTGTCCTTTCCTGAAAAAACTCTAAGTACCTTAGCTTCAAATTCAAGAAGTTCTTGGTTCTCGTAGAAGAGCGTCCGAGTCTTTGTTAGGTCAGTGATATCGAACTTTGGTTTTTGGATGTCGACCTTCTGAGACAAATGCCTATCTGTCACCCTTTTGTAAAAGTCTGTGGGGATGTCAATTTTGAACCCACTTTCTTTCACGAGATCGGGAGTGATTCCCTCGGAATCATACAAGGTGATTAAATCATCCTCACGGATTTCCTTACGTGCCTTCAGCATTTCTCCGAGAATCTTTGAAGTCCTTGCCTGCGCGCTTTTGTACCTCCTTTCTTCAACTCGCAGGATAGTAACTATATCATCCCGATGCTCCTCTAGATCTGGGTACATCTGTGCTAAGTAATCGATATGCCAGTCTGCTATTTGTTCCAGTTTGATATCCCAATTGTTCCGATTGAGGAGAGCTAAAGACCTTCTAAGGATGACTCTGAGGTTGTACCCTCCCCCAATATTGCTCGGCAAAGCTCCATCGGAGATCGCGAATATCAACGACTTTGTGTGATCAATGACTGCATAGATCGCCTCTAAGGGGGCGACTTTTGCCGCCAGGCCTTCTTTGCTGATTCCTAGGGCTTTGGCGACCTCCTTCCTAGTTCGTTCGATGTCGGACACTTCATCCATATTCAGAAGTCCGGCAACCTTTGAGTATGAGTGGAAAAATTCCTTATCGTATGTGACGCCACACCAATCAATCATTTTCTTCACCAAAGGCCCGAAGACGGAATCGTACGCCGTAGGAGTTCCCTGCGTAATCCAGCAAAATCTCTCCAGCCCAGCACCCATGTCTATTACCTTTTCTTTCATGACCTTGTAATCGGATGGACTTCCTTCAAATTCAGTAAATACAGCATTACCGAGCTCAAGACCTCTTACGTAAAATTCTAGTGAATATCCGAACGCGCCATATCCAACCCAGACATCTTCTTTGAAAACCAGCTCTTTCTTTGGGATACCAAATGGGCCTGTCAGAAGCTGATAGTCCAAATCTATACATCTATCTTTCCAATACCCTTTTTCGTTAGCCAACGTGTGCTGGCCTACCATGACAAACGACGTAAAGTGTTTCCCACTCACTCCAACATTCGAGATATCATTGAATCGCAAACAAAGCTGAGGAACTACAAGCTGATTGTAAGGTAGATCAAATACGACCTTTCCTCCTTCAATTCGCTGAAAGTCGACGATCGAGGCTACAGTAAAGAATAGGTCCGGTCTCCATCTGGCAACTACCGGATAACTGGATACGCTCGTATGTCCGTGTTTCTGGAAGAATTTCTCTATTTCCTTCCAAGTTTCTATGTAATCATAACGCTTTGAGGTCGGCGGATCTCCTATGAATTCATATTGTTGACATGGTTGTTCGGGGCAAACCATTCTATCATCATCTGCTGTCCAGTAGAATTTCCCGCAGGAGATACATTTCTTTCTTGTAAATCCCTCACGCTGGAAGAGCTCCACCCGATAGTATTGGTCAGAGTCCGCCGAGAACTTTTCTCGTAGGATGTCTTTAGCAGATTTCAAGCTTGAGCCTTTTTCCAGGCTCCGGTATTAATAGTGCTCTGATTTTCCAGCTCTTTTTGATAGCGAACATTGAAACCTTATATAATTAATGAATGCAACATGACTCGATTAACTAAATGGAGTACGTTTATGCTGCTTTACTTCTGCACAAGGTAAAAAAGGAAATAAGCGAAGTTAGCGTTAAGAAGGTCATTTCAGCTACCGGAGTACAGGCCGACGACGTGAAGGTAAAAGCGCTGGTTTCAGCTCTGGACGAAGTTGATATCGAAGAAGCTCTGAAGAATGCTACCTTAACACAAGCAGTCGCGGCGGCCCCAGCTGCAGCAGCTGCCACTGAAGAAAAGAAAGCAGAGCCTGCCGAAGAGGAGAAGAAAGAGGAAGCTCTGGACGGGCTTTCTAGCTTGTTCGGCTAGTCTAAGAATAACCCTTCTTAGATAGGGCTTCTTGGAGCGATAGAGCTTTCTGATGTGTAACCATTAGAGCCTCACTGGTAGTCTCCGTCGTTAAGAATCCCGAAGAAACAGATAACCCTCTAGCATCTCTGAACCCTCTTCCCAATAGCTGCGGAGTCGTTTCTAAGGAAAAGTATGCCATTTCCACACCCAGAGCTATTCCTGATCTGGCTGCCTCGGTTAATTCTGCCCTGTACTGATCAAGATCAATCGCGATATCATCCGCGCTAAAGACAAGACCGTCAACATACGCAAGATCGATTGCTACTCCCGCCTTGATTGGTTTCATATCGAGTTTTGAGAGGAGAGCTCCAACTTGAAGCGAGATCTCGTCGCCTCGTGTGGCAACAACAGTATCCCTGCTAACAAAAATACTCCCTGTCTCAATCCGCGTCGGAACCTTCACTGCCTTGAATTCGCTCAAGACTGGCCCGGGGGGTATTCCTGTATTTCCTGCGGGGATGGTTATAGTATCAGTAGCAATATCACCGGCTCTCGCAGGAAGGTTGATTTTTCCCCTTTCAAGAAGAAGGTAGAGCTTGAAAGGGTTCAGGTCAGTGAACATCAGTGCTTTCTGTCCCTTTATTTCCTCGATTAATCTCTCGTGATTCTTTATCCCAGATCCCGCCAATGCGAGTTTGACAAAGGAATTCTTTGCTACCTTCACTCTTAGCTGATTCCTCAATGACTTCCTCAGACCCATCAGCTGGGCGCCTCGGACTTTGTGCAAGTTAGAAATAGCTATGGTCTTGCTTTCCTTGAGTAACTTTTCGACGCTTTGAACGGCCTGAAGCTTCTCAGGTTTGACTGTTCGCTTGGTTCGCTGCAATCATTTCACCTGAGATGCCAATGCTCTGGCTGGAGGGGACATTGAGAGTTTGAAGGCTATTCCCTTCAGGTTCTTTTCGCCGTTGGGTAGCTTGTTTAAGACGGCAGTGAGAACTGCCATCGCGTTTTCAGCGACCTTTTCGTCACTCTGATCTTCATCTCCAACCTTGGCGGCAACAGCCATCTGATTCCGTCCTCGAACTCTCGTGCCAGTCCTATATCGTGCAATTAGATTCTCAATAGGGGCGTTGAGAGGGACTGGCGTAGGCATTCGGCCCCTAGGGCCCAGAAATCTCCCCAGCCCGCGTCCAATCTTTGTCATCGCCGAGGTCTCTGCCAGGAAGAAGTCAAAAGAGCGTGCGAGTTTCTTTGCCTCCCTCTTGTTCCCCGCGATCGTGTCGAGCTCGTTGGGCGGCAGGACTCTGTCCGCATCCGCTCTCCCTGCTCTAAGCCCAAGGTCTCCCGAGGCGACTACACATACCTTCGCTCTCTTTGTAGTCGGTGTGGGGAGAAAGACGACTTCGTTGATATTCAGCGGATGCTTCTTGGTATCGATGTCTTTCAGTGAGAGAATTAGCTCAAACGATTGTTTGTATTTTCTTTCAATCGCCGAGGATCGTGCCTTCTTAACCAAATCCTCAAGCCCGTTCTGCGTAACCAAAATCTACACTCACTTACCTGCACTATTCGGCTCCCAAAGTCAGACTCGATTTAATAAATGTTAAGAAGAGGGCCTCATCAACGCTCTAATCCACGAGAAGGGAGTCCCATGTACCCTTGCCGACTTCGAGCAATGCATCTCGCGGGTTCAGGCCTTCAACTTTGATGCCCATGCTCACGCAGGCCCCAAGTAATTCGCGTACGCCACTCTTCACGTTGGAAGCATAGGTCTGTGGCATTTTTGATCTGGCTATCTTGACGAGCTGTTCCATTTTTAGGTCGCCGACTAGATCTGAATTGGGAGTGCCTGACCCTTTCTGGACTCCTGCTTCCTTGGCTAGGAGGGCGGAGGTCGTGGGCGTGCCAACTTCCACCCTGAATTGCTTTGTATCGGTATTTACTATTATCTTAACTGGCACTCGCATCCCGGGATAGTCGCTCGTCTGTGCATTGATTTCTTTGACTATTGCCACAACGTTTAGTCCAAGAGGTGCTAGCGTCGGACCAAGTGGAGGACCCGCGGTTGCCTCTCCTCCTGTTACTAGAGCTGGGACTATTTTCTCGTCTGTCAATCTAGAACCATCAGCTGTCTGTCTGGTTACTTAGCCTTTTCGACTATTCTTAGATAGTCGGCATTAATTGTTATTGGTAATTGGGTTGGAGCATCAAGGAGAATAATAGTAGCTTCCGACCGGTTCGGTTCTACCCTGGTCACTTTCGCCCTCATACCCTTAAAGGGGCCTCCTGACACCTCTACTACATCATCAATATTTAGCTCAGAGACAATGGATGTGGTAATCAGAAACTTCTCGATATCCCCGAATTGGATTATGCCCGGAACTTGACTCTTAACATGTTTAAACCCTGCAATGGAATCTCCAACAACCTGCGCGTTTGGCGCTTCGAAAAAAACATATCCCTTCATTGTGCTGATGACTAGGATTGCATATATTGGCTTTTTACGAAGCTGAGCTCTCATCCCTACGAAGGCTGCAACGGATCGCTCCTGGCCGCCAGTGGTCTTGACAGCGAAGATTCTACTAGTTACAGTCTCACTCAATTCTTCTACCCTTGAAGCCTAAATATAGATCCAATGAGCTGAACCACGTAACCAATTGAGCCAAGTATGCTCACCCCTAACAAGGTGAGTCTCATATAGAGAAAAAACTCCTTTCGGTCGGATTTTCGTGCAAACTTGAGGACATTTATGCTTACCCGCATAAATCCCATTATATCCCACATTCGACTCTCGAAGGAATGTGGAGAGAACTCAAATAAACCTTTTCATGAACTGCTGTCTTGAAAATCGATAGTGGAATACACTCTAGTGGCATCAAAAAGTGACAACGCGAGCCTGACGTTGTACAATGCTCTTTTGGACCTTGATAACTTCACCCCTACCGGAGATAACTATCATGGGACTCCAATCTATGTATATCAGAATGTGAGTTTAGTTCTTGCCGAGATGAAAGGGATTTTCTTGAATGATCTTGACGAATTTTTTGCACCTCAGTCATATGTTTTCTTGTCAAAGCATAGAAGTGAAAGTGGGTTGCCGACTCTAACCGCACACTTTACTGGGAATTTTTCCGATGACGTCCTTTATGGAGGAAATCCAAGGGAAATCGCATGGACAGACCCAATGTTGCTGAAAGCGTATTTTACGAGACTTTGGTCGCAACGAGAAAAACTCTCAAAATATGATATTATCCTCGAAGCTACTCATCACGGGCCAACCTCTCTACGCAGGCCCTGTCTGTTCGTTGAGATCGGGTCTAAAGAGCAGGAATGGGAGGACAACGAGACCGCGGACTTGGTGGCTCGGGTTTTACTGGCGGCGATATCAGATCAGAGCCCAGTAGAGAAAGTTGGCATAGGTATAGGAGGCCCTCATTACTCGAGAAAATTCACTGACTTGGTCCTTAGTGACGGACTCTCTTTGGCGGGGTACATCCCCAAACATTCCTTGGTCTATGCCGATGATAGCATCATCGCGCAAGCCCTGGAGAAGAGCGTAGAGAAGATTGAATACGCATTCGTCGATTGGAAAGGTCTCGGCAGCGAAAAGCAAAGGATTATCGAGCTGCTAGAGAAACATGACCTTCAGATACAGAGGATATAGCTTGAAATCAGATTTCAGAATTGGGAAAGGCAACGGCCTTGCTGATGAGGTTTATAGGCTCACGTTACAGATACCAGAAGGGAGGGTATCTACATATGGAGCAATTGCTGCCGCTCTGAGGAAGGAAGGAGCTTCTCGGGCGGTCGGAAAGGCTCTTCACCTAAACCCGGATTCCCCTCGTATTCCGTGTCACCGAGTCGTTTATCGCGACGGCCGGGTCGGCGGCTACGCGAAGGGAATTGAAATGAAAACTCGTCTGTTGAGGAAGGAATGTGTCTCTGTGGAGGGTGATAGGATTCAGAACTTCGAGAGAATGCTCTTTGTCGATTTCACCTAAGGTTATTTCTTGGACAATTCAAGTAGTATCGCTTTATGCATATGGATCTTGTTCTCCACCTGTTGCCATACTCTTGAAGAAGGATGGTCCAATACTCCATCGGTTATTTCTTCTCCCCTCTTTGCAGGGAGGCAGTGCATGAAAATCGCATCCCTTCCGCTCTCTATCAGATTCGCTGTCACTTGATACCGAGGGATGAAAGCCATCAATCTTCTTGCTCTCCCCTTTTCGGTTCCCATGGATACGAAGCTGTCAGTAGCTATTACATCAGCGCCTGTGACTGCCTTGAGCGGGTCAGTAGTTATAGTCAATCTGCTTCCGCTTTTCTCGGCATCCGCCAGTGCGCTCATGAGAATGTCCTTAGGTGGCCTGAAATCCGCAGGAGAAGCCAAAGCAAAGTCCGCACCGACCTTGGCAGCTCCAATCATGAGCTCATTACAGACGTTGGTGCTGTCTCCTATCCACGCGATCTTGACAGAGTCCAAGGCGCCCTTCTCCTCCCTGATGGTTTGAAGGTCTGAAAGCGCTTGACAGGGATGATGGGTATTCGAGAGGGCGTTTATGACGGGCACGTCTGAGGCTGTCGCAAGTCTCTCAACCTGATCATGACTGTATACCCTTGCGACGATAAAGTCGACATACTTCGATAATGTCTTAGCGGTATCTTCTATCCTCTCGCCTCTTGAGAGCTGGATGTCAGACTCGTTCAGGAATATAGAGTATCCTCCGAGTTCGTGGATTGCAACATCGAAGCTCACCCTCGTCCGAGTTGAGACCTTCTGGAAAAGAAGGGCTAAAGATCTACCAGCAAGGAGTTTCGTATGGATTCTCCTCTCTCGCTTAAAGCGGTCTGCCCTGTTGAGTAACTTCAGAATGTCTCGCTTTGAGAGCCCGATAAGGGTAAGCAGGTGAGGTGTATCCATGATCTGCCTCTAAGAAGAGTTCTCAAAGAGATTTGAAACGAAGGTTTCTGGGATGAAGGGTACTAGATCATCGTACTCCTGCCCGATTCCGAGATACAGGATAGGTTTCTTTGTCTCGCTAACAATTGATAATGCTGCACCTCCTTTTGCATCCGCATCAACTTTCGTTAGAACGACTCCATCGAATCCTGTAAATTCTAGAAACTTAGTTGCCTGTGAGATGGCATCATTTCCAGTCAGGGCGTCAACTACAAAAATCTTGAGGTCGGGCTTGACTACCCTGACAATTTTCGCCATTTCGTCCATGAGATTCGTGCTAGTCTGCATCCTTCCAGCTGTATCAATAATCACCACGTCGATCTTGTGGGTCCTTGCATAATTTACTCCATCTCTCGCAACCGCAGCAGGATCCGCACCGTATCTCTGCGAGACCAACTTGATCCCTAATCTTCCCGAATGCTCAGAAAGTTGTTCGATCGCCCCCGCTCGGTGCGTATCCCCTGCGGAGATGACGATTGAGAATCCTTTGTTAGCTAGGAGCTTTGCAAATTTTGCAACAGTTGTGGTTTTCCCACTTCCATTAACTCCAAGGAACAACACAACGAACGGTCTCCTATCACTCTCGCGGCGAGTCGCTTCAATTCTCTCGAAGATGTCTATAGTTTCGACGTTTGAGAAGGCCGCCTGAATCGAGCCTTTCAATCTGGTCTTTACCAGATGTGCCATATCCGACCTCCGTCTGATCTTCTCTTCCTGAAGTTCTACTTTCAACCGATCGGTAATTCCTTTCACCACATCAAATGCCACGTCATTCTCGATTAGGTCCAATTCCAGTTTTGCCATCAATTCCGCAAGTTCTTTTTCAGAAAGGGATCTCTCTGTTAGAGTTTGAGCAGCTGAGGAGAAAGCTGATTTGAGCTTTTCAAACATTACATTCAAGCCTAGCCCTTGCCGCTTGCAAGGCTATTGATAGCTGCTTTGGTTGCCTCGTATTGCTTGGTGAGCCCGAGTCGTTGAGATCCGAGCTCTTGAAGGCCTTTTTCTAGTTCTTTGATACGTTCATCGACAAAAGCTATCGCGTCTTCGGGATCCTTTTCCATTGTGATGCCAGCTCCTATGCCAACAACCACCTTCTTTGGTCTTGCAATGGAAGACTGCACCATGAGACCTCCTCCTAGAGGGATGAGAAAATCATTGGTATCGGACGAGGTCACAGCCCGCACGGCTTCTATCGATGCTCTTGCTTCAGCTGCAGCCCTTACAGATAGTGATTCTCTACTGCCAATCTCATTAAGATAAGACTCTATCATTCTGAGCTGACTGACCATTGCTTGCAGCCTGTCGTCCGAGCTCAAGGGATCCCTTCCTCTACAAACCTGCTGTACCCATTTAAACGAGTCGATCTTGGTGTGCCATTTGAAACTTTCAAGGCATTGCTCTGCCGAGTATCATTAGTTCTGGTCCGCTGGTAAGACTCCCGACCATCATATTCTTGGAATTGAGGACAGCTCCAGACGAAACTAGGGGGACTCCTCGATTAACAGTAGCAGGCTCCACTTCAACCTTTAGAATATCTTCGATTTCACCCACCTGTTCCTCTGTCGCTCCTGGATGTACAATTGCGCCGGCGTTGGAAGCTGTTATGACTGACCCAACCTGGACGTATGATGCAACTTCCATCATCTTGACAGGAACATCCAGAACTTCTGATATTTCTGAGATTGCTTCCTTCCCAAGGATTTTTGACACAACTGCACCGTTATCATTGGCCGCCACAAGGTTCCCAACAGACGTATACTGTGAGTTTAATCTCTCTACCCGCAACCCAGTGGCCCTCTTAATCACATCTATCTCACCATCTTCAGCCAGCTTTGAGATCACTACACCTTTACCGTTCATGGCTGATAATGGCCCGAGGAGTCTTGAACCCGCGATCGAAATCACTGTCGTCGTGGCATCCATATAGCTCCCTAGTTTTTTTGTTTTGGACGGAGAAATCCCGGGTGGAATGAGTAGGTGTTTATCGTTAGATCTGAGAAATATCCCGATGCTTGACGTCCTGTAAATGTCTAATATGTGCACACCCATTTTAGATACGCCTTGAGTCAAGAGTTCCCTAGAAGAGCCTTTTTTTCATAATTTTCGGCCAACAGCAAGTCACCAATTCTAGATCTCATAAGTTATCTTATTTCCTTATCTTCGCTGGATATCCTAGATAAAAGTCCTCAAATACTTGTGTCCTGTATCACTCCACGTTTCAATCCTGCCCTCGCATTCTAATGGTCACCTGATGGAGCTTCCGAGGAAGGTGTTAGTGGGTGACCGGATTCTAGATGGACTGGGGGAGTTTATACTAGATCTGACATCCGAGGGATCTGCTCTCTTTGTAGCAGGGCCCGAGGTGAAGCGAAAACTAGGTGCACGAGTCGAGGATTCCATGGCGTCAGTGAGGATGGCAATCCAGTGGTATATTACTGAATTATCTGATAAACAGGACGCCCTCCGAGTTGCCGAGATTGCTTCTAGTAAAGGGGTCTCGGTAGTTGTCGGCCTAGGCGGTGGGAACTCGGTAGATGTTGCCAAACTTGGGTCCTTTTATGGTGGCAAACCCTTCGTTAGTGTCCCTACTAGTGCTTCTCATGACGGTATATCGAGTCCTTTTGTTTCCATGAAAGGCTTGGAAAAGCCATATTCACTGGTGGCGCGACCGCCCATTGGGATTTTTGCAGATATTGATGTCATCGCAGATGCTCCTCACAGGCTCCTTGCAAGCGGGTGTGGAGACTTAATCGCGAAGATTACTGCGGTTAGAGATTGGGAAATTGCTAGAGAGGAGGTGAATGAGTATTTCGGAAAATATGCGGCAAATCTGGCGCTAATGAGTGCGGAAATATTGTTGGATGGCTCTTTCCACTCGGATGGTATAAGGAGTAAAGAAGGGGTACGAGAGTTGGTTGAGGCACTAGTCAGTACTGGCGTAGCCGCAGGCATTGCAGGGAGCAGCCGACCTTGTAGCGGTTCAGAGCATCTCATTACCCATGCGCTCGATCAAATTGCCCCTGGCAAAGGTCTTCACGGCGAAAAGTGCGGTGTTTCGACTATACTTATGGCAAAACTCCATGGTCTGGATTGGAAGGATATCACCAAGGCACTAGAATCTGTTAGATGTCCCACCACTTACGCCGAATTAGGACTTGGCAGAGAACAAGTAGCGAAAGCAGTTCTGCTGGCGCCTTCAATTCGGGAGGAAAGGTACACCATCCTAACCAGAGAAAAACTCACCTTCGAAGACGCTCTACGGCTGATTGCGGAGGCCGAAGTTGCTTAGAGTTTCTCAGAGTCTGCCGCCGTGGGGGTCCCTTGTGTCCCTCCTTCCTTTTCGCCCCCGCTTGGTACCGTAGATCTGTCATCTGTTTCATCCTTGGGTTGACTTGATTGACCCGGAGAATTACTCTCTGTGATAACTGTGTTCTCTACCTTAGCCTCTACATCCTCTGAGGTCTCTACCTTAGCCTCTACATCCTCTGAGGTCTCTACCTTAGCCTCTACATCCTCTGAGGTCTCTACCTTAGCCTCTACATCCTCTGAGGTCTCTACCTTAGCCTCTACATCCTCTTTCTTTTCTTTAGGTTTGGGAGAGGAGTAACTTTCTATGAAATTAACATTAGAAATCGTCTCCAAGTATTTGAAAATGTCATTGGCCACAGCTTGCTTAATTATTTGCAACCCTTCTACTAGGTAAAACTCATCAGGGAACTCAAGTATTGCGGTTCCGTCTTCTATCCGAAGCCCGATCTTGTCTTCGTCAATCGGAAGCCTCCTTCTTGCGATCGCCCTAATCTTATCTTCTTGACTCTCAAGCTTCTTTCTTACGGTTAAATCATAGCTAATCACCTTTCCCGCGTACCTATGGTTGAAGTCCACCTGGGTCCTTCCTGAACCCACAAACCTAATCTGGCCAACCCTTCCGTCCACTTCGACTTCGTCCCCGGCAGCAAGTTTGTCAGCCTTTTCCCCAAATCTCCGGATGGGCATCATCCTAACCTTTGAAGGATCTCTCAATCCAAACCCTTTTTCGGGATCGATTTCAATAGAGAGTTTATCCCCTACGTTGGCTGTGGCCAGTGCTTCATCTACTCCTTTGAGAACCCATCCATCACCGACGGCTATCAGTCGGGCTTCGTATTTTCGCGTCGGATCGTGAGACCCTAGCTTCTTCGCCTCCTCCTCGACGGTTGTCTCCACAAGATCTCCAGTATCTTTCACGGTAGCGGTATAATCCGCTAGAATGAGGTCTCTTTGTCGCATTGACCATCACGACCTCTTTCACATATAATAATGTTAATCTGATAGGTCTACAGACAAAAACAAAAGGTTATGTAAGGATTCGAAACCATCCTCCAGAGAAAAAACTTTGCAGAAACTTATAATGACTCCTGGGCCGACAAATGTCTCATCTGAGGTGATGCACGCCATGCTTCACCCGATTATTAACCACCGTAGCCCTGCGTTCGCAGCGGCCATGGAAGGCCTAATGATCAAGGCCAAGAACATTTTTCAAACAAATGGTGAGGTTGTGGTTCTTACTTCTTCTGGGACGGGGGCAGTAGAGGCGAGCATTACAAACATACTCAGAGACGGAGACTCAGTCCTCGTGACCGCGTTTGGAGAATTTGGCGAACGTCTCGCTGAACAGATCCAGGATGTTGGAGCAACGGTGATAAGAATCGAATCTGAATATGGGAACACTCCTACCATCGATGATGTGAGGCGAGCATTCGAACAAAACGAAAACTTGAAGGCGTTGTACGTGGTATCGAATGAAACTTCAACCGGAGCAAGCATCAGATGGCTCAAAGAAGCGGGGGACTTGGCTTCCAATGCAGGCGCCTTCTTCGTTGTTGACGCGATTTCGAACTTCGGTGGGGATTCGATGCCAGTTGATGAGTACAAAATAGACATATGTTGTGCCGGAAGCCAGAAGTGTCTTGCATCCCCTCCTGGCCTGTCCATGCTGTCTATTAGCGAAAAGGCCAGGAAATTCATTGTTGACAATCCCCCTAAGAGGCATTACCTTAACTTGCAGAGATACTTCAAGTACGCAGAAAAAAATGAAACGCCCTTCACACCTGCTCTTCCTCTCTACTTTGCTCTGGATCGATCCCTAGAGATTATACTCGCTGAAGGGATTGATAGAGTGATCGAGCGGCACGCAATCTGTGCGAACGCCTTCTATTCAGGCCTTGGGGAAATGGGCCTAAACATGTTTGCAAAGCCTGAGGTAAGATCGAATACAGTCATAGCTATGAATTATCCTGAGGGGATTGATGACAAAGAATTCAGAGCTAGACTGGACGCTAACTACGGGGTAATTTTGGCGGGTGGTTTTGGGCGATACCTCGGGAAGCTTTTCAGAATTGGCAGCATGGGAACGGTTGGACGTTACCATGTGATAGTGACCCTTACTGCAATTGGAATGACGTTGAAGAAAATGGGATTTGAAGCTAACCTTGACGATGCCCTTTCATTGAGCTCGAGCATATTATCCAAGCTTTCCACATCAGCTCGATAAGCCTCTAATTCTCGCTTCACCATCTATCTCCATAATTACGTCTTCAACCGCGTTCGGCACAAGTCTCCTCCACTGGCGGCGATTAGAAATCCTATTCCTGACCTCCGTACCCGAAAGGCTCCCTCTACGTAGTAGGGGTACTTCAAGCACTTTCACTCCTTTTTCCGAAAAGAGCCTCGCTGAAAGTGGATCGTTCGTGAAGACAACTGAATAGTTCATTGTGTACGAATCGACATAGGAAACCCAAACTGAATGTGCCTCAGCATCAGGAATCGGGACGATCATGATCCGGTGACAATCAATGCCAGAGTCATCGAGAGCCAATTTAATCATCCTCATCCTCTCACCCGCGGTGAACGGGTTCCTGATCTCGTGACTTTTCTCCGCACTGCCGACGACTATGTAAAGTAGATCTACCTTGGTCAGTGCAAAATTTACTGCCTCGATGTGACCGTTGTGCAACGGTTGAAATCGTCCCACTAGGGCTCCAACCCTTAACGTCAATTGGGAAATCAGATGCGACAATCTTTCTATTTAAGGAGCAATCTCAGTCAAGTGCCGTTGATTTCAATTGACGGCTCAATAGGTGAGGGTGGGGGACAGATCTTGAGGACTGCCATTTCACTCTCAGCCGCCCGAGGAGTCGAGGTGGAAGTATACGACATAAGGGCTAGGAGACCCAAACCGGGACTAAGGCCGCAGCACTTCTGGGCAATCAAAGCTATATCTGAATTATGCGATGCAGAGGTCTACGGATTGAAGCAAGGCTCAACGAGAGTTCGTTTCACCCCAAAGGCCGTTCGGGAAAAAGAGTTAACCTTAGATCTCGGTACAGCCGGGAGTATTACACTGCTTCTTCAGGCACTGATTCAGGCGATTTCCATAAGTGAAAAAATTGTTCATCTCAATATTCAAGGTGGCACGGATGTCAAATGGAGTCCGACAATGGATTATTTTCGTCAAGTCGTCATCCCCTTCTACGGGCTTCTTGGAATAGGAGTCGACCTTGAGATAAGAAGGCGGGGGTTCTATCCTAACGGTGGAGGCCGAGTCGCATGCGTAATACGCCCACCGACTCGAATCATGTCGATAGATCTAAAGCACAAAGAGCACGGTCAAACCCGGATTTCGAGTCTTTGCTCGGGGCTCCCTTTCTCCGTAGCAGAAAGGCAAGCTAAATCTGCCTCCAATCTGATTTGGGGTGATGGAGTGAAAGTCCTTGGCCTTGATTCTAGGGTTGAGGAAGCTCAATCCCCCGGTACTGCTATTTGCATCTACTCCTTGAAGGACTCAGATACCTACATCGGGGCCGATGGTTTCGGCGAAAGGGGGAAAGCCGCCGAGTTAGTGGGCCGGGAGACCGCAAGCAGATTTCTCAGAGAGTACGACTCCAAAGCATCCTTAGACCGCCACCTGGCAGATATGGTAGTGCCACTGCTCTCTCTTGCAAGCGGGCCCTCGACATTCACGACATCCTCCATAACTCAACATTTGAAGACCAATCTCGAAATTGCGGAGCAAGTTGTCGGAGCAAGATCTCAAATTCATAAGGTTTCAGACAGCCTCTTTGAAGTCGCAATTAATCCTTAATAGTCAGCTCTATCGTCGAGATCGAAGATCAGAAATTGGCTTATCCCGCCTTCATCCCCGGCGCTACAGTCGTTGGAATGATTTATGCTGATGGGGCTATTCTCGGCGCTGAGAAAAGGATCGCCTACGGTACTTATATCACTAGTAGATCTGGAAAGAAGGTTTTCAAAATAACAGATCAGGTCGGCGTAGCCGCCGCGGGAATGATCGCTGACATGCAGGTTCTCATAAGACAGGTGCAGTCGCATACCAGGATCCTAGAGCTCGAACTGAAAAGACCTGTAGCGCCAAATTCAGTTGCCAAACTAATGTCGGTCATCATGTTCCAGAACCGGTATTTTCCTCTGCTAACCCAGATAATAGTAGCTGGAGTTGACGGAACACCCTCTGTTTACGTTCTAGATCCCTTAGGGTCAGTCATTCCAGATGAATATGCGACGGTTGGAAGCGGAGCGGAATTAGCTATTGGAATTGTAGAGGAAGGCTACAAGAAAGGCATGACAGAGAGAGAAGCCAGCGATCTCGTCCTCAAGTCGATCAAGACGGCAATTGCTCGGGATTCTTCGAGCGGAGACGGTGTGGACCTCCTAATAATCGATGGAAAAGGAATCCACGAAGAGAATATTACATTGTAGCTTCTGGGCATGTTTAAATGGCTCAGAGGTTCGCTCGTGCTAGTTGAGACCAGGGAGCATCAGAAGTGGTGGGAGGGGGATCCTAGCACTCGCAGTTGCCTCGGTATTGATCTTTTATCTCATTCAGGTTGTTCAGAGTTTGGGTATCAATCCCTCCGAGGGAGGTCAAGGACCAGACCAACAGAACCCTTTCTTAGGAGGAGGAGCATTTGGGCGACAAGGGTTACTCACCCTCCAAATTGATGTCCAGCTAACAGAGGATTCGCCCCCGTCTCTTACGCCCCTTAGCTCTCAATTGGTCGAGATCTTCTGGGAGAGTTTCAACATCCCGGCTGGAGAAACGCGAACCCTCTCTGTTTCCGGTAGGACCGATGACAGAGGAAGGGCTCTCTTCAGGCTTTCACCAGGAAATTATACGATTAGGGTTGATTACCAAGGTATTGATGCCAACGAGACCGTAATTATCCCCGCGGATGTGAGGATCTATGCTATCGAATGGGTTCTTTCTAAAACGACATTATCCTCTTATAGACTGGAATTTCGTGATACTCGCGGGGATGGCGTAGTCCTCGCCGGTGAAACCGTCACCATGATTTATGAGAGAGAAACACTTGTGGCTGATCCGCGAGTTGTTGAGCTACGAGTAAATATCGCCGAGGGTGGCACGCGCAAGGTCTCGAGTCTCGATGTAGTTGGCTTCATTAATTTTGAAGGAAGTTCAATAGTTGAATTGACGCCTGTCGAACCATTCATCGTGTCCAATTTTAATCCCGAGAACCCTCCTGAAGCCGCAGTATACAGCATCCGAGTGGATGTTTAGGTTGGAAGGCACACTCGCTTTGGTCTTAGGAGGAATTCTTGCGTCCAATTTGCTAACGGGAATGTTTGTAGCCATGGCCTCTATTGCTGTTGTCACTGTAGTTGGACTCGCTTATCCCTTTATGCGTAAGAGATCAGCCCAGACCTTACTAACATCGGACCAGACTGAGAGATTTGTCCCATTCGGAAGTGATGAGATGAATAAACGGCTCGAGGGATTCAAAACAAAAGGTGAGTTCGAGGAAGGAATTCGTTTCATTTACAAATCTCTCCGAGATTTGATTCCTTCTATAAACGAAACAGGGTCTAAGGACTGGACCGAACTCGAACTCGTCAGGAAAGTCTTAGACAGTTCACCCGAGCTCCGCAATGTCTCATCCCTAATTACGAAGGCATACCTGCATTACGAGGCTGCACGTTTTGGAAATATGGGAAATGAGTCCAGCTATGAGTCCATTACGGGACTCGTGAACGACATAAGTCGTCTGAATCTGGTCATAAGAGGTCGAGCGAAAAGGTCTTAGTGGGGTAAAAGGTTTGGTTAATTACCTGATTTTGGGCGTGATGGGTGTAGCACTTTCAGCGGCCATCTACGCACGTCTGTACGGCAGGCGAGTGAAGCGTCCGATACAAGATGATGGAAAAGTAGGAATTAGTCCGACCTCCAAGGCACTTATGAGCCTCTATAAGTCAAGTCCGGACTATTCTTCGGCAATAGGGGTAGTTCTGGAGCAGGCTAAGCGATCTTTGGGCGGAGAGATGCCTCACTCCGGTTCCAAGGAAGAGTTGAAGTATTTGATATCAATTAGTGAATCTACATTGAAGAGAAAAGGCAATGCCTCTACATTCAAAGAAATAGGTAGCCTGTATTCACGTCTCAATCTTGGAGGGGCGAGAAGAAGATGACTCAGATCGAAGCTAAGAATCTTTACTTCAAGCTGGAGAACGAGATCTCTAAAATTGTTGTTGGAAAAAGTGAGACTATCAAATTACTTTCCGTGGGGTTATTGGCAGATGGTCACGTCCTATTAGAAGGCGTCCCGGGGGTAGCCAAAACCCTGATAGCAAAAGCATTCGCGAAGGCGTTGGGGCTCGACTTCAAGAGGATTCAGTTGACGCCAGACATGTTGCCCGCGGATATAACTGGCACATTCATTTTCAATGCAAAAGATCAACAATTCATTTTCCGAGAGGGGCCGATCTTTGGTAATGTCGTACTAGCGGACGAGATAAACAGGGCCATACCCAAAACCCAATCCGCTCTTCTAGAAGCAATGCAAGAAAAGCAAGTGACCGTTGAAGGGGTAACCAGATTACTTCCTGATCCCTTCATTGTGATCGCGACTCAGAATCCTGTCGAGATGCAGGGAACCTATCCGTTACCAGAAGCCCAGCTTGACAGATTCATGTTAAGACTTATTGTCGAAGTCCCTGAGAAATCAGATGAAATTGAGATAGTAAATAGAGCTACGGCAGCAACAGACCTTAGCACCGTTCAAGCCGTTGTCTCAGGAAAAGAGGTAACAAGCGCCAGAAATCAAATCAGGGAAAGTGTCACAATATCTCACGAAGTCATGGATTATGTTGTCTCCCTTGTGGGCGCTACAAGACTAGACGAGGAGAAGGTCTTGTTGGGAGGGAGTCCGCGGGCTTCTGTCCACCTTCTCGCTGCAAGCAGAGCACTTGCGGCAATAAATGGCAAAAGCTATGTTACCCCTGATGATGTAAAAAGCCTCACCTTTCACGCTTTGAATCATAGGATCCTACTGAGTCCGGAATACGTCCTTAGAAGTGCCAGATCTCTCAGACCCTACAACTATGATGCTGTCAACAATGTCATCACGACTGCTATCTCGGCAACCGAGCCCCCAAGATGATATCATTTGCTTACAAGGAGAGGGGTGTCTATACTCAGCTCCACCCTGGGCCTAGTCGCGGCATCGACTCTCGCATTCGATGGAGTTTTTTCCACCGTCGCGCTCTTCGTCCTCTCCATCTTGGGAGTAGAATCCATCCTCTACATTAACTCAAGTCGTAGACTTCACCTTGTCAAAGTTGAGGTAAAGAGCGGAGCTCGCACGGCCTTTGTTGGAGATGATATTCCACTAACCGTCGAATTTACAAACTCAGGATCAAGTTTAGGCCCTATTCTAGCTATAGAAAAAATTCCATACGCGTTCAAGATACACGCGCCTAACGATTTTTGGATCGAGTCTCTCCCCAAGGGAAAGACTACAACCGTCGAGCATAATCTAAAGGCATTGCAAATGGGTAGCTGGAAGGTCGGAGAGATTGAGCTGATAATAACCGACAGATTCGGGATGTTTAAGAGAAGTAGGAACGTTCAATCTCATTCGGAAATCCAGGTTTACCCCAGTATGAGAGTCGGGGAGGAGTTACTCCGGGGTAGGGTACACATAGGGATGAAACCGCTGAAGCGCTCGACCGTGAGTACTTCTCATGGATCAGAATTCAGCGGTATCAGAGAATATTATCCAGGAGATGACTATCGGCAGGTTGCCTGGAAGGCGATGGCCAAATCCCCGATGCGATTACCCAAGACGAAAGAACATGAGTACGAGCAGTCGTTGAACGTTACCCTAGTGGTCTTAAACACAGACACAACGGGGGAGGGAGAGATCGGAAAACGGAAACTCGATGCTGCCGCTGAACTTGCCATTGTGCTTGCCCACCTTGCAGTGAAGACCGGAGGAGAATTTCAAGTGGTCTATTCTCGTGCGGGAAGGGGGGAACGAGCTGATGGCAGCCCTTTGCACATAGCATCAAGAATATACAATTTATTGCCCGATCCCAATCTCGACTTGGACTCAGTGATGAACACGGCGATTACGGCCTCTAAACCTAAATCACTCATTTTGCTAGTTTTGGACTCTCCATATCCCAGGACCGTTGATCCAATGATCCTGAGGAGAGCCATCATCAAATACCAATTCCCGCACGCCCTTATTCTTGATACCACATCCTTCATCTCGTACAGTGGTGAAGATGTCAGAGTTACTCAGGCAAGTGGGATAATCGGCAATCGGGAATTGAGCCATCTCGAAGAGGTACTAAGTCAGCTCGCCTCCAGCGGGATCTCAGCTCAGATCTGTACCCAGAGTAATCTAGTTATCAAAGCTCTCGACGCATTCTCGCGCTCGAGTCTAGTTTTGGAGACTTGATTTGGTAATTCAGAATACCCCTCCACGATCATTCATTCTTACAATTCTACTTTTTGGTGGGATGGCTTCCCCATACCTGTTCATATTGATAACTGGCCAATACCAGAATGCGATATTCCTTCTCCTCCGCTCCATCATCGCGGTTAACCTCAACTCTATCTCAGCTTTCATGGCGGTAGCAGGAGTGGGAGCTTACGTGTACAGGATCAGAGCAGGTTCAGGGGCTGCCCAAGATTCCTTCCTAATAGCCACACTCACAATCCCCGTCGTCCTACCCTCACTTCTGATGGTAGGCCTCCTGGTTTCACCAGTTGGTAACAGGCTGCCACTTTACTTCGGGGCTGCAGCAGATTTGTACCTCGCGGGTATCGCAAGTCTTGCTATTGTCATCCCAATTATTGCCATTGTGAGCCACGCGTCTTCGATAATACGTGGTAAGGGGACACCCGCCGGGGCAGTATTGATGACCATGGTGATCTATGGACTAGTTGCTTTTGTCCTATCGACTGTGATTTCGCCTAGCGGGATCGTATCCACAGGGAGAGTGTTGGAAGAGGCAGGGACACGAGTATTGCTTCAAACCCTTTTTATTGTTCAATTTGTAATCGCGAACATTCTTGAAACAACTATCCCGGTCCCGCCCTCAGAGGTGGCCTTGACTCAATCACTTCAGTTGGGGGCAAGTAGGATTTACACGGGAACAATATTTGCGCTTTCTGCTGCTCTCTTCATCTACTATCGCCTGTTCAGGAGACATTCAGAGGACGACGTCTCACTTGAGCAAAGCGTAAGAAGGTCATCAAGATTGCGCTTTTCTAATCTCACGTCAATCGGTTTTTCCATTCTCCTCGCAGTGGCACTTGACATCGGCCTTATTGTAGGAATTTCACTGTTAACCGGGTCTGCCGAGTTGGCCTTAACGTCGGGTCTGATCGGCATGATGGCCCTTATTATTTTAATAGGTCTCGGAGATAGTATGAGAACAAGACTCTTTGGGGAAAGCAAGAAAAGATGAGAAATAGAATCTTCCTTCTAGCGACACTTCTTTCACTTCTTATCCCCTTGGTACCCTCTGGGAGCGCTCAGATTGTCGAAATGGACCTCAGCGCGCGAATTGGTTATTCTCCAGAGAATCTATTCGATTCTGATGTCGGAATACCTGTTTTCGTACGTGGAGAGTCACTATGGGTATTTCCCCAATTTCCTGCATTTGTAAGTTTGCTTGGCCCGGATGATTCAGATATTGTGCGATTACCCATCGGTACAAACCCATTCCGCGTCCATACGTTCTCAGATGAAGATCCGCTTGGAATTTACACTCTATCTTTCGAGGGGAGAGCTGGGTCATTTTCCGTTTTTCTTGAGCTAGGGGAGCAATTCATCGAACCGATCTCTCATCAGGAGCGGTTATCACTTTCTGAACGGTCCTTACTGATCGATGGGACAGTATCACTAGACCTGGACGGAATTCCAACCTCCGTCGAGGTTATCTTGACCAGCCAGATGCAAGATGACCCTGTCGATATCTTCTCGAACGTGATAATTGAAGGTAACCCGATAAACATTAGATTAGAATCAATTGAAGTTGAGAACGGTCTGCGACGTATTTGGGTCTCATTGCACGCCCCAACTCTGACCGCTGGACTGGATTTGGGCATTGAGTATGAGGGCGAAGCTCTAGGACCGCTGAATGTGTGGGCTGAAATGTCCTCAGAGATTGCTCTCTCCAAGCGGACTGGAGAATCCCTCTTCTTAACATTCATAGATGAAGGGATTGCCGATACCCCGAGGGTCTCGGCAACAGTATCTGAAGAACCTAGTCAAGTTCTCGCGATCGATATTCCTACAATTGGACAACTAAACAAGCCGTGGCTAATCCCGCCGAAGTACGGGAGAAGCCTTCTTTCAGTCTTCTTGGAATTTGAGGGGATCATCCACGTCGCAAGGATTCCTGTTGTGATATTTCCAAATGAGATCATTATTAATCCCGACTCCCGTGTACGCCTTTCGTCCTTCGATTTCCCCTTGAGGTATTCCTTTGATCAGCCTCTTGAGAGTCCAAAAAGCTACCAGATAATCTTGGCCGCAAAGGTCGATGGGCTTGAATCCCTATGGCGAACACGAGTGACCCCTCTCTTAGCAACAATCAATGTTGAGAACGAATTTACAGGGCGATCGATACTTAATTATGACATAAATCTCACCTCGACCAACCTCCAGACAGCCAAGGTGGGTGATACAACCTTCGTCCTTCTTCCTCAGGCAGAGATTATTACCGAGTTCGATCTTGCGATTGACTCAATCATAGTTAAATCAGCCAGACCGACTACCCTGAGTTTAAGAAGCCTCTCGAGTACTACTATATTTGCAACTGAGGGGACAGTCTTGATCGATGTAGTGGATACATTCGGACTTCCAGCTCCACCTGGAGAGATAATCATCAGAGGTGTTGATCCATTGTCTAGCGACCCTATCCGCCTAGATTGGAGAGAAGCTACTGTATCCGTTCGACTCCCGGGAGGAAGATACCAGGTCGAAGCATCCGTCAACGGAATCAGTAGCCAGACGCAATTCGCAATTGATTCGGAAACTACCTCCGTACAGTTGAGTTTGGAGAGTCTCTTCGATCAGAATACCAGCATTATTATCGCTGTGTCCGGGTCAGTCCTGATTCTGGAGGCCGTGGTGGCAATCCTCGTCTGGCGGAAGGCCCTTGCCAAACAATAATCCCTGATTATTACCATTTCCAGTAGTGATCCTCCGATTGTTCAGGGTTCTGCCGTCTTTTCCTTCCCAAACCCCCTAGACCTTAAGGCAAGAACTATCGAGACTGCTATGATCCAGAAGAGTGAGATGAGGAGACTGAAAGGGTCAACGAAGAAGAAGGCTGAAGCTTCTCCAAGCTGTTCTTGGACGGTCTTCAGTTTCCCACGAAGGTCGTCCATCCCTTGCTGATACGCATCACGTTCCTTCGGCATCGCCTCGAGTATCGTAGTCCTCTCAATGAATCCGTTAAGATCATGTTGGATCAGTTCAAAGTCCGTTCTTGCGGTGGGAAACCACCATACCGGGTTTCCGGTTGGCGGAATAAGCTCAATTGCCTCACTTATTGAGGCTGCCATTCCATCAGCAAAGGCCGATGTTTCAGCTCTACTAAGGTGTGCGCGTCCTCTGTCTACTGCGTACCAAGTATTGAAGTAATGGGCATATGTGAGAATTCCTCCCAGCGCAATCAGCGCAATCAGCATCAGGGCAGCAGTCCTTGGGTTCATTCTTTCAGCCCGCCCCTGTCGTCCTTGTTCCGACTGAGTGGAGCACGGTTAGAGAGGCAACGTAAGCGAAACCTAGCGTCAGGATCACGATATGAGGGAGCAAGAAGAAGTTTCCTGTAAGCAATGCTACAAGGATAGTGATAACTCCCCACCCTACCATTAATGATTCACCGAGTGCGGTCGCTGTAAAGGGAAGGGCGTATTGTTTTCCCTTCCACTCGTCTTTCCGACCTCTTACCGCGAACTTCGGGGTACGCAGAAAATCGCTTTTCTTCCTCAGCAAAGCCTGGGCTAGCGCCCCAGAGTTATTGACAGAGATGCCAGCTCCGAAGAGGAGAAGATAGAAGTAGGCCGGAACTTTCTTGAGCCATTGGTTACCATAAAGCCTAGTTAAGGCGTAGCCGTAAATTGGTGGACCTAGGAGTATTTGCGTCAGAATTGCTGTTACTGGTGCAAGGTCGAATTTTGCCAACATCAGAATCGGGAGTATGATGAACTGGGCGATGATAAGGGGATGAATCACATGTCTCGTAAGCTGCATGAAAGCTTGGAATTTGGTCTCTAAAGGGAATTTAGAAAAAAGTATAGTCCTAGTATGTCTCATTGCGCATTCAATCGAACCCTTCGCCCATCTAAACTGCTGTCTCTTTGAAGCGTTCATCTGGACCGGAAGTTCAGCGGGGCAGATCAATTCAGGTAGGAACACTAGTTTCCAGCCCTGCAATTGTGCTCTAAGGCTAATGTCAAGATCTTCAGCCAAAGAGGCTTTCCATCCCCCCACCTCTTCTAAACACTCTTTCCTCCAGATTCCCGCAGTTCCGTTGAAGTTCATGAATAGAGCAGAGTAGCTCCTGGCTCTCTGCTCGATAAGAAAGTGGGCGTCCAAGCTGAGTGCCTGTGCCTTTGTAAGAGAAGAGTATTGTTCATTGAGATGACCCCATTTTGCTTGCACCAAACCAATTTCCCTTGAAGCGAAGTACGGAAGTGTCTGGGTTAGAAAATCAGGGTTCGGTACGAAATCCGCATCGAAAATCGCAACGAACTCCCCCTTTGCGCGCGAAAGTCCGTACTGAAGAGCGCCAGCTTTGAAGCCACTCCTGGTCCCCCGTCGGATATGTTCAATATCGTACCCCTGCTTCCTGAATTCTTCGACAACATCATTGCATATAGTCACGGTATCGTCGTTAGAGTCGTCAAGGACTTGAATCTCCATATTTGATTTCGGATAGTCGATCTTGCAAATTGACGTTACAAGTCTTCTAACCACGTACATCTCGTTGTATACCGGCAGTTGGATTGTTACGGTGGGTGCGGGATTCAACGCCTTTCGCAACGGGAGGTTGTGATTTCTAATAGATTTGAATAATAGATAGTAGAGATTTGTCCCATAAAGCACAAGGATCCATGAGATAACCAAATACACTACAAATAGAAGATCCTTCGGCGTCATTAGACTTTCACGATTACCGTTCCAATCTTCTCTTCCATCATCTTGCCAGCCTGTAGATAAAGAAGATATACCCCATTATCCATGGTAGAAAAACTATTTCGCCAGCTACATTATGGAACTCTTCGAACCTTGCGGGGTTTGTTGAGACCGTCAATACGTACGCGGCAAGGAGGAAAATTCTGAAAACATTTACAGCGAAGGTCCCAATAATCCCCGCCGAGAGGAAGATGATTTTCTTGAATGCCGAAATATCAAGTTTGACTAGAAAGATGAGCATGATGAGAGAATAGATGATCATGCTATGAACTCCAGCCGAGGGCCAGAAAACAGCAAATGAGAATGTCCCCTCGGACCCATAAAGAGTCAATATATTCTCAGTAAGACCTATTTGGCCTAATTGGAACAGGGTGACTAGTTCCCTGACACCTCCCAGAAGAAGTGGTACTATTGCTTGTAGGGGTCCTAGTGTGTCAAAAGGAAAAAGGGCATCCAAAGATAAGATCACCGCCATCCCAGTTAGATAGACGTTTGCCGAGAATAATGAGCGTAGTTCTCGAACTCCGTACCTAACGGCAAGGATTATCATAAGGAAAGCTGAGAAGACGACATAGTCCCACATGATTACCCAACTAGGGAGCAGCGTTACTCCAAAACCCTCTCCTACTCTCGATAGCCAATCATGTACCCCAAACAATAAGGTGGACCCAAAGTAGACCGAGGTCACTAAAGTTATCAGAACGATAACCAGGTTCCTCCTGAAGGTGCGTTTCATTCGGATTTTCGAGTCAAAAAACTCAAGTGCTAGGAAGGAAAGGGCGATGAGGAATCCCCCGCGGCCCTGATTCCATATCGCAAAAAGCGATCTGAAGTCAGTTATGGCGATCACGAGTATCGGGGCCAAAATAGGAACAAGAATATACTTCTCTTCTTTGAACCTCTTTAGTTGCAAATCAATAGTGCTGATAATTCTCAAGAAAGGTTGCGGGTCTGACCTATTGCTGCGACGTTTAACGGTTGTTATCAAAGGACGGATAAATCGAGTCGGGACCTGACGTAGAATTCCTCCGGTAGGTCGCAATAAGGTTCCTGGTATATGGCTCAAGAACTGATTCCTCGACCTCATCTACATCGTACCAGTCGTACTCCTGCAACTCGTCTTGATCGAGTTTCACCTCCTCGGAAAGAGCTTGGCATACAAAGTCAAAGAAGATGAAGTGCTTTTTCTTGAAGAAGTCATCGGAATAGATCGCTTCTTGAACCATAAGGAGCTTAGAAGGAAGAATTTCTAGCCCTGTCTCCTCTTTCACTTCCCTGATTATTGCGTCAGCCGCGGACTCCCCAAGCTCTATGTGGCCTCCTGGAACAGTAAGTCTGCCATTGACCCACTTGTGAGACCGCACGAGCAAAATCTTTCCATGTTTGTTGACAATTAGGGCCCCTACAGTCGGTTCTGGATATTTCTGATCCATTTCTTGTTTGCACACATGATTGGTAATATAGATGTGCTAGACGAGTGTGGTCCCTCACATTAGTTTCTGCTGACTGTCAGACATTCCTCCTTTTCCAAGATCTTCCAGAATATCCTCAATTTTCTTGGCCAAATCTGGGGGAACTTCCGAGTCCAGGATGGAGCGTATGAAATTAGTAATCCAACTTCTTGATGCCGCTAGCGCTTGATCTACCCCTTTCTCAGGAAATCTCTTTTGATATGCAGAGAAATAAGACCGTAGAGACTTCTCGATAGCCAAAGCCGATCAGTGTATTCATCGAAGTCCTTAATGTCTTCCTATTAGGCTCCAATGCTTGACATGAGTCTTCCCCTTCTCTTCCAAGTCTCGTCGAGGTCCTTTATCTTGTTGTAGAGCTCGTCTACCTCTCTATCCCAGGAGGGCGAACTGGCTATCTCTCTGGAGGTTCTGATGGCTTTTTCCTTAATTGCGGTAGATCTCGTTAGAAGGTTCAGGTCCAGAGTGACAATTGCCTCTATGTCGTCTTCGTTCAAATCTTTTGCACGGAATAACGATATATCTCCAGCTAACTGATCAAAATCTTCCACCAGTAAATTCAGCTTTCCAATAACCGTCTGGGCCACTTGCTTCTTGGAGTCTCCGAGTTTACTATTTGCATTCAATTGTTTATTCAAGACCTCAATACCGAATCGTAATTCTTTTCCCCAAGCCTCTCTTGCCATCTTGTCCGAGGCACGACGGTTTTCCGATTTTCCATACCCTTTGAACTCAGGTACATGTTCTGCCATCCTGTCTACCAGTCCGTCGGATGAAGACACGACAGGAGGCCGTCGTACCGAGTATTTAAAAAAAAGCCATGAACTGACCTGCCCCCGTAATATAATATGGGGAAAACTAAATATGCCATTTTCATCGTCCGTTCATAGATATTGACCCTACTTTTGCAATTGAGTGCTGTAGTTTCCGGAGTGAACATCGCCATCCTGTTAGGACTCTTGGCCATATACGCCCGAAGCTTCCGTAGGATCCAATCTAGTTTCACCATTGGGCTTGTCCTGTTCGCGGTCTTTCTCCTAATTCACAACGGTCTCGGGGTCTTTTCCTACGTTTTCATGGATGGGTACTTCGATGCAACGATTGCCCCATTCATGTTGTCTCTCAGTTCTGCTGAGCTTGTGGGGCTATCGATACTATTCGGAACAACGCTGAAATAAGTTAAGTTAGTCGAAGGAGTTTCGAAACTACGCCTTGAAAGGAAAATGAGGCCAACATGTACCACACAAACACAGATACCGAATTAACAATCACTGTCCCCGACTCCGTGACGCTTTCTGCTGTGACACTATTGAGTGGCCAGAAAGGAAGAATATTCAACGAAACGGGCGATGACGCCGCTGCTAAGCTTGTCCAGTTTGGTCCCACAAGTGCGGGGAGGCCTACCCACCAAATTAGCATGAGGGGAATAAAAAACGCGAACATAGGTTTCATATTGTCTCTCGCTAGCTTACCCTGCATCCGACGCATCTGAGCCTGCTTCTTCTTAAGTTTCGTTTCTTTTGTTTTATCCTTCTTCATCATCGCCTGCCTAAGCTCCTTTTGATAAGTAGAGACCTCTTTGGATATTTTCTTAGTCTCCTCCACATTCGTCAACAACCTTCTGCTCACCCCAGAGCCTATCGCAACAGCAATGGAAATTCCGGCAATCACTAGAGTTAACTCGGGGATACCTGTGATCATTGTAGTTTATTGCCCATTAACTCAAGAAAAGGCTTTTGGTTATGGCGAACATAATATTATATTAGGCAGTCGAGTATATGGATTGATCCTGGCCATGGAGCTAGTAGTAGGAGGCATTGAATGGATTTGGATTATCCTACTAGCAGGAATCCTACTCTTCGGTTCGAAGAAGATTCCTGAGGTTGCGAGAGCTGTGGGAAAAGCTATGGGTGAGTTTCAGAAGGGGCGAGCCGAGATAGAGAGAGAGATAAGCGCTTCGACTAGCGCGGAGTTTAAGACTGTTCCACCCTCGAAGAGCCTTACTAAAACCGAACTCCAAAAGGCTGCCGCAGCGGTGGGAATCGACGCAACAATAAAGTCAGAGGACGAACTAAGGGAAGAGATCAAGAGGAAGCTCAATTCTTAGGTCACTAATCGTTCGGTCTGATTTGCAGGATGAACTCACAAACTCAAGATCGTCTTCATCTATTCTGAGGGCTAGTCTCGTCATCGTTCATCCCACTTTTTTCTATCTCAATCTCTCCCATAAAAGATGCGGTGAACTAAACGGAATTAGCTAACTCTCTCTCTTTTCGGACGATGGATCTGGTTGATAGGTATCCTAGTACATATAGTCCCATCATTGGAAGTGCTACAAACCACATCGTTATCCCGCTTCCGTCAGGAGTTATGACTGCCCCAAAGATGACTAGTCCTACGAAGACGTATCTCCAATTTGCCTTCCAAAAGTTGGCATCAACAATTCCGGCCTTCGAAATGAGCCACATTATTACTGGGAGCTGGAAGGAGATTCCAAAGGCTACCACAAAGAAAACGACAAAGGAGATAAGCTCATCTATCGTGATGAATGTCTCAGCACCTAGAGCCAGACCATATCGGTATAGGAAACCCATCGTGAATGGGATTACGAAGAACAATGCCAATAGGCTTCCTAGAATGAAGAGAACAGTGGCCGGGAACACCATCCTTTGAACCATTCTCTTCTCTTCATCATAAAGTCCAGGTAAGATGAACCCCCCGGCCTCTAGGAATATCAGAGGGATACTAGCTATGATTCCTATCAAAATTGATGTGTAAAATTGGGCGAGTATCGCTTGGCCGGGAGTAGTTAGAATGACCCGAACATATGAAGGAAGGACCAGGTCCCTAATCCCTTCTATTATTCCTGCCGCTATGTTGTCGAAGAGATCTGGAAACGGGAGTGGAACAATCATATCCCCGAAGGCAAACTCCTTGATAGAGAAAACGAAAACGAACATGCTCACCAAAATTATTGAGATCAGGACCTTCATTATTCGGGCCCGAAGCTCATCGATGTGCTCTAGTAATGGCCTATCACCATCATACTGGGGCATCGACTACATAAGATCCACCCAGCCCATAAATGTGTCCTTTGGTTTTGAGAATCTTTAGTTTCCTGGGCTAAACTTGTCTGCTATTTCGTCAATCGACATCCTAGCAATCATCCGTTTAATTTCGGTCTTTTCAGTTTCAGAGAGTCTCCTTTCTGGGAGTCGTAGCTTTAGCTCCTCAAGTGAAGAGTAGAGTGAGTTGATTTCATGTTCAAGGCGTCTTATCCGAGCCTTCAAATTAGTAAGCTCTGCCCGTTCTACGCGTTTCTGCAACTCTGATTGCACCCTCCTGTCAGGAATTCCCCTCATTCTCTCAGTTCGTGCCCGTTGGAAGGTTAAGTTGGTTTGCCCGTAACCAAAGAGCTATCTACGCAGAAAGCCTAGGAAGGATTTCTTTCTTTACCCAACCGCGTCCGGCCGCATTCAACTTGTAACCGTGGCCATCCTTTACCACATATCCGCGAATTGTGGGTGTGTTTCCCGTTGCTGTAAGGTAAGAGCTTACCCTCTTAGAGCTTACCTTCTTCCACGAACTAGAGAGCTTTTCCGAGAGGTCAGATGGCGATGTTGGTTCGTCAAGGGCTAGGAGGAGAAGTGCTAAAACTTCTTTACCAGATAGCTTACTAGATTCTGGAACCTTGAATTTGACCCTTCCTCTCTCATCCACGTCGATTACATCTGATAACCCCTTTTCGACTGAGATCTTGCCCGCAGGGGCGGAACCTAGCTTCCTCGCCGCCTTTCTGCCAATTGTCTTAAGTTGGTCGATGGAATCAATAACTTCCTTGGTGCTCTCCCCTTCTACTGAAACCTCACCGAACCCATAGGAGAGAGCTACTCTAAATCTGACCATCTAAGGAATTTGGAGGGAACCCCCTTATTTAGTATCCGTTTCTTTCATCTACTCAACCAGATGTCAAGGAGCAAGCCTTAAGATGCATCTGTCGTTGTTGTCCCTAAATGGCGGAAACTTGGTATGATAAAGATGTGAGTCCCGAAGGACTTGCAGGCCAAACTGTTGCTGTTATAGGATATGGTATACAGGGAGCCGCGCAAGCCTCCAATCTAAAGGACTCAGGATTCAATGTGATAGTCGGCCTGAGAAAGGATGGGAAGAGCTGGCGTGAGGCGGCCGGAGATGGGCATCGAGTGATGGAAATAGAAGATGCCGTTGAGAAGGGCGATGTAATTCATCTCCTGATTCCGGATATGGAACAGGCGAACCTCTACAGGAATCAAATAGAAACTCACCTCTCTGAAGGAAAGGCTCTTAGCTTTTCTCATGGAGCTGCTATCCATTGGAAATGGATAGTACCACCAAATAAAGTAGATGTGATCATGCTAGCTCCCAAAGCACCGGGGAGAAGAGTCAGAGAGCTCTTCAAGGAAGACTTTGGAACACCGGCTTTGGTTGCAGTGGAGCAGGATTTCTCAAAGAAAGCTTGGCCCCGAGTTCTTGCAATGGCAAAAGGAGTAGGGTGCACCAGAGCTGGAGTGCTTAAGACAACCTTCAAGGAAGAGGTTGAGACAGATTGGTTTGGTGAACAAGTGGACCTCTGCGGAGGAGTAGTTGCATTGATTCGAACCTCATTTGAAACCCTCGTTGAATATGGATATCAACCAGAGATCGCGTACTTCGAGTGCCTTCATGAGCTCAAACTTATCGTAGATTTAGTTCAAAAGTACGGGATATCGGGGATGTACTCCAGAGTTAGTGAAACCGCTCGTTATGGAGGCCTAACTCGGGGTGATCGGGTCGTCGGTGGGGATTCAAGAGTAGCCATGAAGAATATTCTCGAAGAGATCCGTTCTGGAGGTTTTGCTAAAGAATGGGTTAGTACCTACGAAAAGGAGGGAAAGCGCTCTTTCGAGCGACACCTCGATGAGATAAGGCAACATCCAATTGAGGTCGTGGGAAAGAGGCTTCGGCAGATGATGTGGCCTGGAGAAGAGGTTGAGTAGGCCCACTACAGGCGTCCAAACGTAAGCGAAAACTTAAAATCGTTAAACGACACGCGACTGATGAATTGACCTACGGAGGGCACTTCGAATTAGAGTCATGGTTGAGATCTGTCGTAGAACTCGTATTCTGGCTTCTACTTTTTCTTCCATTCTTGGTCTTCCCCCTACTGTTTCTCACGCTCCCCCCAGCCTTCGAGGCAGCCGGAATCACTTTAGGTACTGCCGGGGCGTTTCAGGCAGTTAATCTGTTTCTGGTAGCTCTGCTTGATCCAGTCAAGGGAGCGCCGATTATGCAGACTATAATCGCCGAGGTGGCACTTCCGCTAGGTCTCCCACCACTAATTGTGGCGGCTGCATTGATTCTCGTTTTCTTCTGGGAAAATGAGACCGATAAAGTTACCCTCTCGAAATATGCTCCCCTTAGGGCTTTCAAGGAGGTCGTGGTGGGGAACAGGGAGAGGGCCGGAATTCTTATGGTTGTCCCAGTCCTAAAGCGTATTAAGGTTTCAGGTTTCATAGGGCCAGTTTTCGGGGCTCTGGAAAGGTTGAAGCATCGCATTGCCGGGAAGTCTTCTCCTCCAACTCAAAAGAGACGGTAATGAATCCGAGAGATGTGCTGAAAAACCCGGCAAGAGGACGGGATCGATAAATAGCAGAATGCCAATAATCTCCTATTGAACTGTACGATTCATCCTGAACGGAGAGCAGTCGCTACGTGCAGACATTGCCACGAACCTTTATGCCTTGAATGTCATTATTCTCAACACCTGCACAGAGACCATCTCCAGCATCCGCGACCATCGGCTATCTAGAGAGTAATGGTCACTCAGTCAAACAAATATAGCCTCTTCGCTGAAGATCACTCGGCGGTAGGTAGGGTTGGGGGGATAGCCGTCCCCCATGCCGAAACCGGCTATACGCGGCGCCAGTAACCCTAAGCTAAAATGTGGCAGGTGGTGAGCCTCCCATTTCTGCTGGTATGAACTCACGCCGCAGTGGGCGGTTGCAAGAGATAGCCCTTTCGAAGGGAAGGGTGACTCTTCAACTACTGAAATCGGACAGGTCCGGGAGGGAGCATCCGTAGAGTAGGGCAGCTGCGCTATTGCGTCTACGTGAAGGATTCAGATGGTATGGAGAAGGAGCTGACTGCTGCATGAACCCTAAGGGGGCTGCCGCCATCCTTTTCATCCAGTACTAGAGGAATCGTCCTCAATGCTCGGAGAGGTTACCTCCTCTCCTGGAATGGGGAGGACCACTTGATTCTTCCAAGGTCAGCTCCCTCTCAACTATCTGAGAGATTGGTCCACCGACCACTCTTTTGGCCTACCATGCGAGTTTCTTCAACTAATCCACACTTAGGACAAGCGAATTCAAAATCCACATCGGGATTGATGTGGTACGAGCTTCCACAACCTGAGCAAGTATGCTTACCCACTGGAACGATATATCTGAGGCGGACATTTATAGATATAGTAATTATCTATAACTGTTTGATCGCGTGCCGGGGTCGCCTAGCCTGGTTAGGGCGCAGGGTTGCTAACCCTGTCTCCGAAAGGAATCGTGGGTTCGAATCCCACTCCCGGCGCCTTGAGACGGAACGAAAGGATTAATTCCACCCGCCTTAGATCCCTCTGACACTTGAGTTCCGAGCTCTTAGGTCCTTTAACGACACAGCTGGGGGTTGGGGGAATCGGAGGATTCATTGTCGGGTTCGCCCTTAAGAAAATAGCAAAGTTGGCCGCGATCCTTCTTGGTTTGCTTTTTGTAGGTCTGCAGTACTTGGCTTATATCGGAATAATACAGATTAACTATGACAGGCTTATAGAGTATGCTCAGAATTTGGTCGGTAGCGCTGGCCAGTTCAGCATACCTTCATTTCTTATCGCAAATATCCCTTTCGCAGGGGCGTTCGTAGCAGGATTTGCTCTCGGATTCTTGAAGGGTTAGCGTCACTTAATTTTCTTTTATACTCCGATCAAGAAATTTCATCCTATATGGTAAAATTTGGCCTCACCTAAGTCAATTACATAGGTGAAATTAGTTTGGAAGAGACCCTATCATTCTCCGAAACGAAAGCACATCTGGAAGCCAGAATCTCGAAGCTAGATTTAGAGCGAAACTCTCTAACAATACAGATGCCCGTATTGAAGGAAAAACTTACTGCATTAAGGCTCGAGCAGAAAGCTAGGACCATCGAGGGCGAAATCGCGGCTCTCCATTCAGAAAAAGCTCTCATTGAGGAGGAGATCTCTCGATACGATTCGGGAATCTCGATAGAAGGTGATCCAAATTCCAGCCCAGAGAATGAGCCTGCCTCGTCTAGCAACTCAGATACCGCCAATCCTAGCACGCCTAGGCATAATGGAAATGCGAGTCAGCCCGAGGAAGTTATCTCCAAGGTCGAAGACCAACTATCCTGACTCAACTCATCCTAAAGTTGGCCATCTGTCCTTCTTGCGGAACTAAGGTCCATTCGCCGCTGAAGACCCTCTCCATCTACGGTGACATGGATAGGAAGAAAATTTTCGATGGAAACAAGGTCGGAATTTATGAATGTAGCCATTGTTACGTTAAGTTTCCTTTCACTACTTCCAGTCAGAAGCTTGAGATAGTGAGGCATGATGATTTTTCCGAACTTAGGAAGGATTATGAAAACGCAAAAAGAATGAATGAAGAATTATTGGCTCGCAGCTCAATCCTTAAGGAGGAAAACAGCAGGCTAAGAGAAAAGCTCGAGCTCCTCAAGTTAGAGAGTGCTGCAGATGCTTTGGACAGAGAGGTTTCTGATTTGAGGCAAGGAAAAGGTCTTCTTCAAGAGCAGATCTCAATATTCATCCAGTAACTGCAGAGCTGATTTTTGTAACTCAATTCTTTTAGAAATTTAGCTAGTGACTGTCTGTCTGTTACACGTGCTACATAACAGCGCTCTTTACATCACATCTTAGATACCTGGTCAGTGAATCCAAGTTGCGATTGGGGCTGATCGGAGTCGGACAGGGAGGAGGAAGTGTAGTTGATAGATTTGTGGCAAGGAACGAATGGTCCTCGCACAAGAGTGTTTTACCATTCACAATTGCCATCAATACCGCAAAGTCTGATCTAATGGGATTGAAGAATGTTCCCATGGACAGCAGAGTCCTAATCGGACAAACACGAGTTAAGGGTCATGGAGCCGGCGGAAACCCAGACCTTGGAGCTCGAGTGGCAGAAGAAGACATTCATTTTATCAAGAGAGCGATTAGTCGGCATGGAACGCATAACATAGATGCTTTCCTTGTAATTGCCGGTATGGGTGGAGGTACTGGTTCCGGCGGTTCTTCGATTATTGCAAGAGCTCTGAAAGAAAGCTATAGTGAGCCAGTGTACGCCCTCGCTCTCCTACCATCAGAAGACGAAGGCCAGCTTATGGCGTTTAATGCCGCGAAGAGTCTTCATAATATGAGTGAAGAGGCCGATGCCATTTTCCTCTGGGACAACCAGATCTGGCAGTCATCTGGCCTATCAATGAAGGACACGTATATTGAAATGAATAACAGGATCGTGGATCCATTCCTAACTCTCCTAGGCGCGGGAGAGGTGACTTCTTCATCGAGAGTCGGAGTAAAAGTCGTTGACGCATCTGATATTATCTATTCCACAACTGGTTATGTCACTATGGGATATAGCGGTTGGCAGAAGTCAAGTGTCGCCGTCGTGAAGGACGTCGGAAAGAAGATCCTCCCATTCCTCAAGAGGCACTCAGTTCAAGATCTTGATCCTACCACGCGCTGTTTCTCTCTGATTCAAGACGCGGCCAATGGTATGCTTTCATCTGAGTGTAATTACGCATCAGCCACTAAAGCAATGTTCATAGTATCAGGGACCCCATCAGAGATCTCCCGACAGGGGATTGACAAGGCCCGTGTTTGGTTGGAACAAGTCACAGCCGGAGCCGAGGTCCGAGGTGGTGACTACCCGATGCCAATGTCAAAATCACTGTCAAGTGTAGTCATGTTCTCCGGGTTGCACGAGATAGAAGTGATCAATAGGCTCACGGAAAAGGCAAAAATGGTAGAAAAACTTAGGGCCAAGAAATCTAACGGCAGCTTCCGCAAGAAGGAGCCGATGACTCCGAAGAGTTGGGGCGTCTAGGAAAGATCGTTCATCTTACTTGAACTTACAACGAGAAATTCTTGTGCGGGCTTAGACAAGCCTAGTCGCATCTAAACTAACGACAGGCTGATCGCCCACAACCTCAGCACTATGTATTGTGTTTGCCCTCACCAGAAGCATATCACCAGCCTCTAGCATGAACTCTTTTCCAAATGCCCTCATTCGAAATGTTCCTGTTAACACAGTGTCTTTCTTATCGACGGGATGAGAATGGTCTGCGAAAACAGTCCCTGGTTGATAGGTATATCTCAAGACAGTATAGCCTTCCTTTGTGAGTCTCTCCCGCATTTTACTTTCAGTCAATTCCCCCCAAGAGTTATCCCATTTCTCTATTTCCATATTAGTCTCTTAGGATCAGACTATAGAAAAGTTTTCTGTAATGAACTATATTTTGTTATCAAGTATATGTTGTGCAAGCTCAGATACTCCTTCCCCATCATCAAATCTCGAAACAAAGTCAACGATTTCTTTAACTCTCGGGTGCGCGTTTGCAACAGCTGCGGCATAGTTCGCCCTCTTCAGAAGTGGAATATCATTTGGCGCGTCTCCAATTGCAATTATGCCTTCTTCCCTCAAACCCATCATGCTGAGAGCTGTTTGGAGCCCGAAGCCCTTGTCGATCCCGGCAGGAATTACGTTTATCATCTCATCCGAGCTCGTGACGTTGAGATCAAGGCGGTTCCTCTCTAGGACTTGTTTGATTTCTGTTTCAAACGTGTCCAGATCTATCCGGGGTTCTCTGTCTAGTGCGAGGATAACTTCCTTGTCATGGTGCGACTCCCTAGGGATTCTGCACAATGGTAGCAGTCTGTGCATACTTTCCCTGAGTTCTCGAATTTTGGTGATGTCACCATTGATGATCTTCCGATGGTGATTTTGGTCATATACTATTGTACCTTCTTCGCAAACGAGCGGCCCCGTTGTTCCGATGCATCTTGCGATACCCATTACATAATGAAGCGTTCTTCCAGAGCAGAGGACAATCCCGATCCCTCGGGCCTGGAGTTTCCTTAACAGCACGACCTCCTCTAGGTTCAATGGTCCTCTTCCAAACACTGTTCCATCGAGATCAAGAGCGAGGACTTTTACATTCATCCTAAACTCACTTTCGTGATCCTGTATTAACATTCTCACATCTTCAATTTGGGTCAACTCATAACCTTATTATCGGAGTTCAGAGCCAATCCTTCATGGCTACTTCCGGAACCGTAGTCCTAGTACTCATTGGATCGCTCCTCGGGTCGGGTATTGGCTATTCATATGCGAATTCAATTTTCACTCCTGCTGAGACATCCTTACGGGATGAGGTGAACCAGCTTGAGCTCTTATTGGGGGAAAGTGAAAGGAGAATCGACTCTCTAAATAGTGATCTCGGTGAGGCTGACAGTGATCTTGAATCTGAAAAGGGGAAGGTATCTGCTCTATCTATTGAACTAGATAGAACAAACAGCGTCATACGATCCCTTGGGAGGGAATTAAGCGCAGGGAATGCGGAGCTTGGTCTCCAAAGGCAGTTGGTTGTGTCCACTCAGCGTGCACTCACTCTATCAGAAAAAATCTTGAACGAGATAGCTCAGAGCTACAGTCTTCCCTCCGAAGCACAGAGGAAGTATTTTGATGCCAGAGAATCTGCCAGAAATGTCGAATTCTCATCTGCCCTGTCAGAATTGGGAGAGGCTCGTGAAATATTCGTATACGTGAAGGAAAGTCTCTTAGTTCGAATTCAGCAGTTGGATGAGCTATCCGAGATTTCCGCTTTTCATGAAGGATCCGTGGCAATCAATTACTCATCCGCTTTCTCTCTCGGAGTTCAAGCTACAATTACGAGAGTAGATGCCCTATTGCTCTTCTACACTGTTCTTGAGGAATTTGAAACTCTTGAATCGCCCCCTGCCATCCCTGAGATTGATCGATGGAGAAATCTCCTTGATCAGGCCGAGATCTTGATCGAACGAGGGGAATTATTAATAGATCAAGCTCGATCATTTTCCCCCAGGCCTGAATACATAGAGCTAGAATTGATTGCCCTGCAAGACGTGCACCGAGAGATCATTTCATTCAGAGAATTTTCCAATCTTTAGCTAAAAACGCCAACATGCGACAGGGGTAGACGTGAAGGTGCCGAGGGCCGGACTTGAACCGGCGACATTCCGGTGGTATCTCGCATATACCATGCCCGGTCTTCAGCCGGGTGTTGGAGTAGCATTGTTGATCCATCTCTCCCAGGCTGAGCTACCTCGGCCTAATCGACGAATCAGACTTGGTTACAATTTAAGATTTTGTCTACATCAGGGTGGGTTATTTTCCTAACGAAATGAGATGCGGCCGAGGGGATTCATACGTTAGGGTCCAAAGCCCCTAAAATAGTCATGGTTCAGTACATTTTATGGTCTACAAGGAAATGAGTGAATAACCCATGGGAAGGATGGGTGAGGGGGGAAGGAGAGAACGCAATCCTAACTGGAAGACATGTGTCCAATGTCATCCTACTGTTAATTTCAATACCGTCAAGGAACTAAGGGCTCACAAACTGGACAAACACTCAATCTAAAAGCTTGAAGGGAGATAGGACGACAGGCATCGCAATACCCTCCATGCTTGGAGATATATTCTTCCCTCCTAATTCTCCAATCTCTTCTTTCCCAAGGCTTCATTTTATCTCTAGGATTTCTGATAGTGGTAAATTGTTTTGTGGTTGGCAATGGCATGACTAACCCTAACAATAATGTTGCTAATCCATTTGTTATCCCTACCATTATGACTCCTATACCTTGCGCTTGGTCCAGGTTTACCACACTCAGAACAGATAATTCTACCAAATGAACCTAGGTATTCATTTTTCGTGCTGGTCCGTTCACGCTCGTATCTCTTCTTTATGGTCTAATCCATAGACATGAACTCTCTCTAATATTTGCTGTCTATGGGCCCGATAATATTTTCCTATATCTTCAGGATTTTTGTATGGAATATCAAAACACCTTAGTTAGTGGTGACACGAACAAGTACATCCTACAGGTGTAGGTAACCCCTTCTTGTGTAGGCATATTTTACAAATCAATATTAGGATTTTCTCTCAGGATTCGATTTTAATTTCACTTCTAATTTTAGTCCTCCTTTAAGGAGGGTATCAGCAGCTTCCCCTAGAGAGAGATCATTATCCAGGGCGTAACGCTTCAATATCTTCCAAATGGAACGATCTACGCGTATGGACGCATCATCCTTAATCATTGAGATTACATGATGAATATTGATAGATAGATGAATTGATTCTTGTGAATGGAGATTGAGCTCCGTACTCAGTAATTTCTACTACTTGTTGAAACTAGCCGAACCTAATTAATCCCCTGGATAGGAGACTTTTATTATGTTCGGAGAGATGCCGATACTTCCTGGAGATTCCGCAAGAACGACACTTGAGATTAGAGCGTAATCCCACTAGATCGATAGTCTCACTTTCTTTAGGGGTGAATGGGGCCCCACAACCAGAACATTCTCGCAAAGTTAGCATGAGATCATCTAAGAGAGATCCGGATATGGCTCTACTATTAGTTGGTGGTGAGCGCGCGCGCGCGTTGTTCGTTCTTCCCTTGCTGATTAGGCCGATAGAATGAATGAATTGGTCTATGATTGGAGATTCTTTGGTGATCTCTCTAAGCATGCCATATCAGGACGAGGAGGGAGCATTTAACGCTGGTGTGTAATGCGGCCGAGGGGATTTGAACCCCTGTTACAGGCTTGGAGGGCCTATGTCCTAGACCAGACTATCCCCTCTTCAAGGAGAGGACTGGACGACGACCGCAATCGTCACTTCAGGCGTTCATGAGAGATAAAAAGCCTTACAGATTTCTGAGTACCTCTAGATCATAGATTATCCTTGCGATAACCAAGTGGGCCTCCAATGCCGTTGGACTGATCGAATACAGTGAATTGATACTTTCAAGAACTTCCTGTGAGAAGTCACTTTTGGGGAAGCCTCCGATCACGAATGTAGCGTTTTCGGTCGCTCTCAACTCTTCCGCGACCAATCGCACACTGTTCATTGATCCACTACTTGAGAGGCCGACAGTAATATCTGATCTTATTTTTCTAGATAACTCTTGGAAGCTCATTTCAGAAATAGAAAGAAGAACTTGCCCGTTGGTTTCTATTACCTTGGTTTTGAGGAGCTGAACTAACAATGTTTCAAACCTAGCATAAGTCTTTGGCAACCTAACGCTTCTCCCGATTGTGATTACCAGATCATCTGTTGTATGAAGATAAACTGTTAAACCATCCTGCAAATAGAGAGGTGTCGCTAGAGCAGAAAGCAGTGCGAAATGGACGAGATCTGGCCGGCCCCTTTTTTCTGCATTCCTCAATCCCTTCATCGCCGCGTGATGGTAGCTGCGATCAAGGAGGAGATCTCCGGGGTTCCTTCTGGCCCTCTCAGCATGGTTCCGAACGGACGGGTGAGTTCGGATTTCTTTAGGAACCATTTCTAAGGCTGATTCCGCGATTATTAATGAAATCATGCACATATTCACTCCTGAGTTCGTTTATCAACATCCTTATGCAGAATGAGCTGACGTGAGAAGAACTAGGGCTCGGCAAAAGGAGATTGCCCTCCAGAGAGTGGAAATCCTGATAGAGCAGTGCACCGACAGTGCCAAGTTTGACATGGGTGTTGCGCGCCGTCAAGCAGCGATTGCTCGCAGTCTCTGTCTTAGGTTCAACGTAAGACTTCCCTACGTAATGAGACAGATATTTTGCCACGGCTGCAAGAATTTAATTCTTCCGGGATTGAATGCACGGATCAGACTTTCAAAGAGGCGCAAAGGCCTCAACATAACTTGTCTTGACTGTGGTTTCATCTACAGAAAGATCTTGAAATCAGGTGCTGAAGAGGAGCAAACCTAAATACCCTTTTCATTGATGACTATCGGGAAAGGTCTAGAATTGACTAACGTACATATGGTTCCTCAAGATATGCTCATAGAGAGACTCTCAGAGCAATTGAAAAGAACGTCGCAGATTACTCCCCAAACCTGGGCGCAATACGTTAAAACGGGATCTCACAGGGAGAGGCCGCCGCAGAATAAGGACTGGTGGTATACTAGATCAGCCTCCTTATTGAGAAAGCTCTACCTCCACGGACCATTGGGCTTAGCAGACCTTGAGACAGAATACGGAGGTGGAAAACGGGTCAAGTTCGGGAAATCCCATCAGAGAGATGCGGGACAAGCCGCGATTAGAAAGCCTCTGCAGCAGCTCGAAGCAGCTGGCCTGGTTGAGAAAAAAGGTCAACAAGGCAGAGTGGTAAGTAGCAAAGGTATGAGTCTGCTTGACAAGCTCAGTTCTGAGATATTCATAGAGCTGAAAAAAGAGAACCCGGCTTTAGGCAGATATGGATAAGCGTCACTATCGGTGTGACTCGCCTCTTTTTGAAAAAGACTGAATTCATAATCCAGGGTTATTCAACCAAGTTCTGGAGACACGAATGGGAGTCTGAAGTTGCTAGCGATATTTGATACTGAAGGTGTTCTTGTGGATGGAGAATTCATGCCAGAGGTTGCGAAGCTCATAGGAAAAGAGGATGAAATAGACCTGCTCACGCAAAAAGGGCTTCGTGGTGAGATCAAGTGGGAAGAGGGATTGAAAAAAAGGGTCGAGACTTTGCGTGGTATATCCTATGATGTGTACGTACAGACTGTTCAGAAGATGCGGCTTATGCCGGGAGCTGTTGAAGCAATCCAAAACCTCAAGGCAATGGGCTTCAAGACGATCACGATCTCTGGTGGTCCGACCCTCCTAGTCGAAAGATTAAAGGTTGAGCTAGGATTAGACTACACTTTCGCCAATGATCTCCTCTTCACAAATCATAAGATATCAGGCGTGAATATGCGAGTTAATTCCGACAAAGCTAGTGTCCTCCGCGCCGTCCTTGCCCAGCTGGGGGAAGATCGTAAGAGTATCGTATCGATTGTGGACGGCGCTAATGACCTAACTCTATTCGACATAGCCGGATTAAGTATAGCCTTCAATGCGCAAGAGATAGTGGAGGAGAGGGCTGACATCATTATTCGCAAGAAGGACATGATGGAGATTATTCCGGTGGTTCGAGACCACTTCTTCCCGAAGAATGGACAGTCGAAAAGAACTTAAACCGAATTCCTTCTAGAAAGTACGGTCTGGTCTGAATTGGCTCTGCTCACTTCGATCGTCAATTTGTTTTTACCGAGCCACTCCAACCCCTCGACAAAGACACGGGCTCCCTCGATCGTTGTCAAAACTGGGATTCCCAGTTCAACTGCCTTCCTCCGAATAAGATATTCATCCTCCATTATATCCCTCATTCGAGGTGACTCTCTGGTCACGGGGATGTTGATTATTAGGTCAAGTTCTCTGTTGACGAGGTAGTCCTCAACATTAGGCTTTCTGCTGGACTCTCTAATCTTATAGAGAGCAAGAGACTCTACGCCATTCTCAGAAAGAAAGTTTGCAGTATGCTCGGTAGCGAATACTTTGAAGCCTAGTCTTCTGAACTTTTTCGCGATGGGGAGGATCTTGGCCTTAGGTGGGTGTCCTCCAACACTAATTAGGACACTCCCCTTCTTCCTAGGGATTTCATATCCTGCAGCGAGCAACGCCTTGAGGAACGCGTCATAGAAATTCTTGCCATAACATGCGACTTCCCCTGTCGACTGCATCTCTACTCCAAGAATCGGATCTGCTCCATCTAGCTGCATGAAGGAAAACTGAGGGACCTTTACACCTACAAAAGGAACCCTTCTGTAGTGATGATAACTCGTGGGAATAGTCTCACCCAAAATCGCGGATGCGCTCATCTTCATCAAGTTAATGCCAGTGAATTTTGAAACAAAAGGCATAGATCGGGATGCTCTCAGGTTGCATTCTATCACGTATACATTACCACTTTTCACTAGGAATTGGACGTTGAATGGACCCTTAATTTGAAGAGCCTTCCCGATTCGGTTCGTATAGTCGATAATCAGAGCCTCTTCGCTGGGATTAAGGCTACGCGGCGGAATGCACATCATCGCATCTCCTGAGTGAATCCCTGCTTTCTCTATGTGCTCAATTACCGCTCCAATGAAAACATTGTTACCATCTGAGACAGCATCGACTTCTGCTTCTTTCGCCTCGAGAATGAACTTGCTTATCACAACCGGGTGTTCTGGACTGACCTTCGCTGCTTCTGCCAAGAATTCTCTTAGGTGTTTCGAACTCCATACGGTTTTCATTGCGGCACCACTCAAAACGTAAGACGGCCTGACGAGAAGAGGATACCCCTCGGATTTTGCAAACGCATATGCCTCTTGAAGCGAAGAAAAAGCTCTCCACGATGGCTGTGGAATCTCAAGTTTGTCTAGTAGAGCACTGAACTTTGATCTATCCTCAGCAGTGTCAACGCTTTCGCTATCAGTACCGAGAATCCTTACATTTTGTTTTGCCAACTTCGGAAGCAGGCTGTTGGCAGCTTGACCTCCAACACACGTGACTATTCCTACGGGGTTTTGTTTCTCGTATATGTCTAGGATCCTTTCCAGTGTAATCTCTTCGAAGAAGAGATTATCGCTCATGTCGTAGTCGGTGGATACTGTCTCTGGGTTGCAGTTGACGACAGATACCTCTTCAATGCCTCTTTCTCTCAATCCCCAGACCATATTCATGGTGGACCAGTCAAATTCAACTGAGCTTCCGATGTGATAAGGTCCGGCCCCCAACACAATGGCCTTCTTCTTTTCAGTCGGGACGGTATCGTCGGTATCTCCGTCATAGCTCAAGTAAAGATAGTTTGTCCGCGCCGGCCATTCTGCCCCCAAAGTATCAATCTGCTTCAAGCTCGGGAGTATTCTTTCCGCTTCTCTCTTCTTTCTAACTTCTAACTCGGACATTCCAAGGCAGGAACCTATCTGGGCATCGGAGAACCCTAGGCTTTTAGCCTCTAGCAAAAGTTTACGATCGGGGTCGCCGTGTAACTTCTTCAGGGTACGCTCGATCTGTATTATGTTATTTAGTTTGAAGATAAACCATCGATCGACCTCCGAGAGCCGTTCTATCTCCTCCACAGACATGCCAAATCTTAGGGCGTTGACGATTGTGAAGATTATCTCATCGTCTGGATGAGTTAGTCTTGCTTCGAGGGTTTCGAGGGACAGATGCGCTTCCTGGTCGAATGGGTTATTTACCCCTGGCCTCCCAATATCTAACATTCGAGCCGCTTTCTGAATCGCTTCTTCAAACTTCCTCGCAATTGCCATGACCTCACCCACTGATTTCATCTGCGTGCCTATTCTTCTAGATACCCGCGCGAATTTCTTTAGGTCCCATCTTGGCATCTTAACAACAACATAGTCGAGGGATGGTTCGAAACAAGCGGTAGTTACGCCAGTAACTTTGTTGGTGAGTTCACTAAGTCTGTATCCCAGAGCGAGCTTAGTGGCTAGATATGCCAACGGGTAACCTGTGGCTTTGGAAGCTAAGGCAGAAGATCTGGATAGCCTTGCGTTAATTTCAATTACTTTGTATGACTCAGATGATGGATTGAGAGCAAATTGGACGTTGCATTCTCCCACAATTCCACATGCCTTGGCTGCGGCTAGTGATGCGGTTCTCAACAAATGGTACTCCCTATTGTTAAGGGTCTGTGATGGAGCCACTACGATGTTATCCCCAGTATGAACCCTCATTCCCAAGATATTTTCCATGTTGCAGACGGTGACTCCATTTCCTCCGATATCCCTCATTACTTCATATTCCACCTGCTTCCAGCCTCCAAGATACTCTTCAATCAAGACTTGATGGGTCATGCTACTTGCAAGTCCCTTGAGAACAATTTCGTCGAGCTCGATCTCATTATGAGCAACTCCCCCTCCCCTGCCTCCGAGTGTATATGCAGCCCTAACCATAACCGGATATCCTATTTCGCTTGCGACTTCTCTTGCCTCTTCAACCGAGTAGCCCGCCTGACTTCTTGCAGTTGGTAAACTTGCCTTCTTCATGGTTTGTTTGAATAGATCGCGATCTTCGGTGATCTCGATGCCACGAATTGGGGTGCCCAACACCTTTACCCCGTACCTGTCAAGGATTCCTCTCTTGGCAAGCTGAACTCCACAATTTAGGGCGGTCTGACCTCCGAAACCAAGAAGGATTCCATCAGGCCGATCTATCTGAATGACTTCTTCGGCAAATTCTGGGGTGATCGGCAGGAGGTGGACTTTTGACGCGATCTGTTGATCGGTTTGTATGGTTGCGATATTTGGGTTGAGGAGAACAGATTCAATTTCTTCCTCCTTGAGCGCCTTGAGGGCCTGACTTCCGGAATAGTCAAATTCTCCAGCCTCCCCTATTTTGATAGCTCCACTCCCTAGCACAAGTACTTTCTTGATTGTAGCTAGTTTTGACATCAGGTCGCCGGCCTCCTGATCATATCGATGAACCTGTCAAAAACGAAGCCGGTATCATACGGGCCAGGAGATGCCTCAGGATGGAACTGGACGGCGATACAAGCCTTTTCCTTGTGTCGAACCCCTTCGAGTGTCTTATCGTCTGCATTCAGGAACCAAGTTTTTAGACCCGTCTCCCCGAGGGATGACTCATCGACCGCATAGCCATGATTTTGACTCGTGACGTAACTCTGACCATCTGGAGCTTCGACGCAAGGCTTATTCTGACCTCTATGTCCGAATCTCAGTTTGAAAGTATCACCACCCAAAGCCAGTGCTATTAGCTGCATTCCCAGGCATATCCCTAAAGTCGGCATATTGCTATCAATAATCTCTCTGATTACTGGAAAAGTTGCTGAACAAGCTTTTGGATCCCCAGGTCCATTACTGATAACGACTCCGCTAGGATGATATGATAGGATTTCTTCTACGCCAGAATCGTAGGGGAGATCCACTATGCTGAGATTCCTTTCAAGGAGGTTTCTTATTATCCCGTACTTGGCACCGTAATCTAGTAGTACGACCAGTTCATCCCCGGAACCATACCGTCGAGGCGACTTTGGCGTCACCTCCCGTACTAAATCGACATTCCCATATGGTTTCGATGTTCTACTCTCCTTCCGCAAGCCCTCTATATCTATCTCGTTCTCGGAGACCTCCAATATCCCCATCATAACTCCCTCGGATCTGAGTTTTATCGTAAGAGTCCTCGTGTCAATCGACGTAATCCCGGGAATTCCAGCATCTCTGAACCAGCGAGCTACATTGCGCGAGGACGACCAATGGCTTGGCTCTTCACACAAGTCATGTACTATCGCACCCAAAGTCTGGATCTCTCTGGATTCGAAGGAGAGCGGTATTTGATCGGGATCGCCATAAGGCGGAACACCATAATTACCAATCAGAGGATAAGTGAATGTAAGTATCTGACCCCTATAGGACGGGTCTGTTAGAGCCTCTGTATACCCAACCATCCCAGTGTTAAATACTACCTCCCCGCTAACCTTTTCTGCGGCACCGAAACCAATGCCAGAAAATACGGTACCATCCTCCAATACTAGGGCAGCGTTCGGCTCGCTTTTCATTAATTGTACTGGAACTGAAGTCGGCTGATGTGCTTATTTTAAGCTTGAGATGACGTGTATTAGCCGGTCTATGATGAGTTATGCGTCGTCCTTATGCTTGAGATCTGTTGCGAGTGCCGTCTCGGTATCGATTATCCCAACGCGATTTCTTAATTCGAGAACGAAATCCAGTGCGCTATTTTCGCTTTCTGATTCGAAAATCATCAGGACATCGTGCCTCCCATATAGAGCATAGACGCCCTTAACGAGTATCCCTGGGCGGGCCTTCAGACGCCTCATCTCCTCAAGAGTCTCTTTACTCCTCTCGGCCACCAACGTGGCGAGGACAACGAACAACATCGGCAAATGGGCTATGGAATTAGCTATATTAGCTTTGTGAGTCGTTAATTATCAGCCAATTTGCCGAGCCTGTCTTGACGTCTTCTCCTCTCTTTCTGAACATCGATAGAAAGCCTCCGAAGCATTATTGGACTCACCACTGTGGTGGCAAGAATTACCGCAATTAGAGCCGCATACGCGCTGTTAGATACCAGACCACTTGTCAATCCAATGCCGGCGATAATCAACCCTACCTCCCCCCTCGATGTCATTCCCACGCCGATTCTGAGAGCTTGAGTTCTGTTTCTGAGGAATATCCATGCAGGGATTCCCGTTCCTGCGACCTTGCTGATGATTGCTATGGCCGAAATGAACAAGAAGATGATCACGCTAACATTCAGTAGATCGAGCACGTTAATCTGTGCCCCGATTACCGCAAAGAACAAGGGAGCAAATACGAACCTCAGCTTCTTCACGAAATCCTCGACTCGATGTTTAACCGCCGGATCACCACCGGCAATCGCCATTCCTGCGGCAAACGCTCCCACAATGGGAGATAGGCCTATAGCCGAAGCTAGAGCACTTAGTCCGAAGACGGTTGCAGTGGCACCCGCTTCTAGGGTTCCTTCGGTCTTTAGGAGATTGCTCACATGAATAGCTCGAAGAAGCTTCGGCACGATGAAGACCGCTCCCAGAAGCATCGCGAACCAGAGGCCGACCGTTGTAAGAGTAGTCAGCGCAAGGTTCTGGATGCTTGGGATAATACCTGCTGCGGCAACTGATATCACAACTCCTAGAACGGTAAGGCCAAGTACATCGTCTATGACCGCCGCGTTTACCATTATTTGTGCTTCTTTGGTGTGAAGTTGATTAAGCTCCTCGAGGGTCCTCACAGTAATAGCTATGCTTGTAGCGGTGAGAGCCGCCCCAAAGAGGAGAGCGGCGGATAAGTCAAATCCAACGGCAATACTACCAAAATACCCTAAGAAAAATGGTACGATGACACCTAGCGTTCCGATGACGAAAGAGGCCGCCCCAGCTTTCCTAAATTGTGTAAAAGTGAATTCAAGACCCGCCGAAAATAGTATTATGATTCCTCCTATTTCGGCAAATATCAACAAGGTGTCCCCAAGTTGGATGAGCGGAGCTCCACGGAAGGGAATTAACCCCCCAAGAGCTGTGGGCCCCAAAAGTATCCCTGCTGTAATCTCCCCAATGACCTCTGGAACACCTATCTTAGCAAATAGACTTCCGAAGATTCTGGCTACAAAGATAAGGACACTAATGGCGACAATTGTCCCTATTAGATCAAGTTCTGCAGCTGCCATTCGCCCTTCAACATTCGGTCTATAGTGTCAGATTAAAGCTATTCCGACGGTTTTAGAAGGTTCCAGATAATAATAATTCTTAATTTCAGACGTGATTCACACATGGAAAAAGGAGGGGCGAATGCGTAACACGTAAATTCGACCGCTAAGCGACATGAGCCATCAATGGCCCGGCATCACGGTTACAGACGAAAAACTCGCTCTGTGTTCACCAAGAAACGCGACAGGGGACTATCAATCTTTCTCAGGAACTACGCCGTGGGACAAAAAGTAGTGATCGATATTGATCCATCCCAAGTGAAAGGAATGCCTCATCGAAGGTATCAAGGCCTTACCGGAACCATCATGGTAGTAATGAGAAGGGTCGTCCAGGTGGAAGTCCCACTTGGTGAGAAGATGAAAACAATCATATCGAGGCTCGAACACATAACTCCTCACAAGGGGTAGAGATTCTGGAATGAAAGAGAAAAGTCGAAGGACGATCAGCATCTCCGAGGTTAAGCAGATCCTAA
>JAPUKB010000080.1 GCA_027295865.1 Nitrososphaerota archaeon | reverse complement strand
ATACAGGCTGAGAGGTATTCGGCGATTGGCGGGAGCCATCCATTCTGTAGACCTACGGGGGGGGCATAAGTTGAGTAATTCCTTACCCAAGAAAGTAAGAATTCTGGTTGCCAAACCTGGCCTAGATGGACACGACCGTGGCGTGTTGATCTTATGCCGGGCGTTGAGGGACGCAGGTATGGAAGTAATCTATAGTGGACTTCTCCCAACACCTGAGGAAGTTGCTCAGATGGCGATAGACGAAGACGTCGATGTCGTTGCCCTGAGTCTTCTCAATGGAGCTCATTTAACGGCCTTTCCTCAAGTCGCCCAAGGAATTCGGGACCGGGGGGATAATAATATTATTCTGGTGGGAGGTGGTATCATTCCAGAGGAAGACAAACCACTACTTGAGAAACAAGGGATCTCTGGAAATTTCGGACCTGGCACATCTTTAGCTACAATTATCGATCATATACTCACCCGAGTCAAGGATCGTGGATGAGCTCGATGATTACTTCGCTTTGACTTTTTCTTTTTCGGCCGTCCATTTCTCTGTAATCTCGGTGACGACCCCTGCCGCAATAGTGCTTCCCATGTCCCTCATCGCGAATCTGCCAACTTCTGGAAATTCCTTGAACGTCTCTATGCATAGTGGCCTCAGGGGTTGCACCTTTACTACTGCAGAGTCTCCCGTCTTCAGGGATTTAGGTTTCTCTTCAGCTACCTGTCCTGTCCTCGGATCGATCTTTGATTCTATCTCGACGATGGTGGCTGCGACTTGGGCTGTATGAGCATGGAGAACCGGTGTATAGCCTGCCGCGATAACGGTGGGATGAAATACAACGATGATCCTGGCCTTAAACTCCTTTGCGACGGTAGGGGGATCCGATGATAGCCCTATCATATCTCCACGTCTTATCTCATTCCTACCAATTCCTCTTAGGTTGAAACCGATATTGTCTCCTGCAACCGCCTTCTGCATGGGAGTATGATGAGTCTCTATCGACTTGAGTTCGGCCGTAGCACCTCCAGGCATAATTAGGAGAGTATCACCTACCTTCATTTGCCCGGTTTCGACCCTCCCGACGGGAACGGTGCCAACCCCCGTAATAGAATACACATCTTGGACAGGAAGGCGCAATGGTTTCTCGATCGGCTTATCCGGTTCGGTGAAGAAATCCAACGCATCAACGAGTGTGGGCCCATTGTACCAAGGCATTTTGTCAGATTTCTTGGTCAAGTTCTCGCCCTTCCAACCAGAGACCGGAACGAAATGTACTTTTGAGACATCGAATCCGACAGTCTTGAGCAGTTTCTCAACATCGTTCTTTACGTCATTGTACCGCTCCTCAGAATAGTTAACGAGCGGATCGTCCATTTTGTTAAGGGCGGCAACTATCTGATTCACACCCAATGTTTTCAGGAGAAAAGCATGTTCCCTCGACTGACCTCCAGGGCCGATCCCAACCTCCGTTTCACCCTTCTTTGTAGAGACAACGAGTACAGCAGCATCCGCCTCGGACGCTCCAGTGATCATGTTCTTGATAAAATCCCGATGTCCCGGGGCGTCGATTAAAGTGAAGAAATACTTCTTCGTTTCAAATTTCGCGAATGCAAGGTCGATGGTGACACCTCTCTCCCTTTCATCTTTTAGGTTATCCAGCACCCAGGCAAACTGGAAAGAGTCTCCCTTTCCCATTTTTTCAGATTCAGCTGCATACGCCGAAATCGTTCTTTGGTCCACAACTCCTAAGTCAAAGAGTACATGGCCCATTGTGGTCGACTTCCCTTGATCTACGTGTCCAGTAACCAATAGGTTAAGATGAGGTTTATCTGCCAATTCTTGCGATCAGACTCCTATTTCAAACAGTAGAGGCGGATCTGATTATTTAAATCTTAAACCGATTGGTTGAGTGGTCCCGCGGGTCGGACTTTCAAGAACTCTCTGGAGAGTTCCAATTGAATTCGCCGGGCCTACTCCCAATTCGACCCTCCGACGACAGTCCGGTTCCTGTAAGCTTGGCATGCTGACGGGACAAGCCAGAGCCTGCCTCTACAGCCGGAAGCTTTTGGCGGGTACGCATCCTCTACCAAGCTGAGCCTACGGGATACTAGACGTATCATACCGCGGGAATCGCGGGACCACCGCATATTGTCTCCGAGGGAATAAATAACTATCGTGTGTGAATACGGCTTTTCGGATTTGGTTCTTGGGGGTTTACTACGATTGCTTGATAGGAGTCTTCAATGGAGCATGATCGCTCGCATGAGCCTCAAGTCTCCAGTATTTTCAACATTTTCCTGCCTATCTCCTAGTCCGTTTGCGTTTAGAAAGAGAGAATTAGTAACATGATGAAGAGAGTCACAGCAGTGGTAAGCACTAGCGCTGCGATCGCTGCGGCAACGCCCTTAGGTGATGGCAGTCCGTCCTTTAGCAGTCCGCCTGGAAAGAATATCACACCCACGAGGAGAGTGTAGAGGGAGACCGCATGAAGGCCATCGACAAAAGTCTCAGCAATTCCCGCGAAGGAGATCCAAATACCGGCTAGGCCGGCGGCGATAAACAGCGAGCTCGGTAGAAGAATCTCCCAATCCATTTTTAGTAGTTTCTTAGAAGACGTCTTAAAAGTCTTCTTGAATCGATTCGGGAAGAAGATCAATTAATTAATTAATGCGAGTGAACATGGGTCCGAATACTTGGTTCAAAACTGGCTCAACCCCTACAACTACATATTCGCCGGATCGTTTATCGTCATGGGTTTATTGATCCCGCTCCGTGGTCTTCCTGAAGCGGTCGCGATAATGTTCCGACTTACTCTTATCTTTCTTGGCGCATACCTTCTAGTTGGCACATTCAGGAGGGCTAAAGGGAGGCCCTGAGTTCAAGCCAAGATTCTTCGTTCTTCTTCTCGAGATTTCGCTTCGGTTCTGAAAATATTTGATGACTTTGCCAAAACATAAGCAATGTAACCTACTATGATGGGCGCGAGCTGTGCGAGGAAAGCCAAAGGAAATGTCGATGCTATTTGCGTCCCAAATACCAAAAGCTCAGAGAGAGAGATCCAGAGTGTTGTCACAGCCGTGAATACTAAGGCGCCAAGTATTACACTACGCTTGCGTAGCAGGTAAATAAAAAATAAGGCAACTAAGGTCACCAGTGGAGAATAAAGAGAGATAGGTCCTAAGGGAGACGTCGTAGAAGCAACGAACTGACCTAGGGTAAGACCAAGAATAGCCGGAATCCCGAACATTGCAACAAATGGACTAGGAATTACTCCTGGTACGATATTAAGGAGCCTTTGATATTGTGCCGCCTCGGGAGGGTCCCCCGTTAGAGATCCGAAAAGGTCGGCAGGTAGGAAAGCCGATAATGACATATCTGGTAGCCCGAGTGTCCCAGCTGCTGAGATGGCGGCAGTTATGACAAAGATTCCGAAGTAGCCCGTACTAAGTCTCATTAGAAGAACCCTAATCCTCCTTGCCAAAGGAAGGCAAATAGAAACAGCCAAACTATGTGTACAAAGTGCCAGTAAGTCCCGGCAGATTCTAGAAATCCATGATTCTTCTCTGAGAACTGTCCCATAAATGCACGCACTGTAACTATACCGTTTGCTATGACCCCAGCAAGGACGTGAACCCCATGGAATCCAGTTAACAGGAAGAACGATGCGCCAAAAAGACCGTCTGATGGGAGAAGTTCACCCGTCAGCAGAAGGTTCGGCCATTCAAATCCAAATTGAACTGCAAAGAAGAGGGCTCCCAGGAGCACTGCACCTAGGAAACCGATCTTGACTCCATTCTGGTTGCCTCGCTTTACTGAGGAGGTTGCGTACTCTATGAGTACCGAGCTGGTGATGAGGAACGCCGTTTGAATGCTGGGAATAAATATGTTCAGCTGTGGGGCCTCGGGGGGTGGCCAAACGGCATACCCCGAACGAAGATAGAAAAACATTCCAAAGGCCCCTGCAAAAAGCATTACCTCAGTCAAGAGGAATAGTGCGACTGGGAAACCGACCCCTCCTATTTCGTGGAAGTCTCCAGTCACTCCACCGCTTCGTAATGTCTTTAGGGAGTTCGCAGTGACTTTAGGCCATTTATGAATTTCATCCCTGACAAACGCTAGGATCAATATCAGAAAGAGGATTCCCATAGCTGCACCGAAAAGAATGGAGAAACCGCTTAGGATCATAAGGGCGCCAGTGACAGCAATTCCTCCTGCAGACAAACCGATGATGGCGGGCCAGTACGAGTCGATCTCAGAAGCATCCTGTATGTCTTCCTCAGATGCCTCGACTTCAGTATTGGCAGCCAAGATAACTCCGTCTGCGTCCGCTCTACTCCTTATTAACTTTCTTGGACAAATTTTGACCAGTTAGCAATATATGGAACCATAGGGGAGTCGTTATACTAATTTGGGTTCAGCTGACCACATCCCAGAAATTAGAGAATCTCAACTTGAGGAGATTACGAAACGAGTAAAACGTTATCAAGAAATCTCTATTATCCTGGCGATACTCGTCCACTTCTTCGTCTTCGTGTCTGGTTTGGGCCTTCTCGTGCTCTACTCTCTCCCGCTTACATCGTTCATCCTCTTTCACGTTGTTGCCCAAGGACTAGCTTACGTGAATGTAGTGTTCGGGCCGCGCTTATACAAGAAAATGCTCTTGCGAAAAGAGCTTAATCTGGACCCTGTCATTAGAAATCGATACATCTAGGGGAAGATTAAAATAATGAAATTAGACATCGAGGAGAGCATCTTTTGACTTTGCGCGCGATTGACTATCTTACCTGGACAGTGACTATCATCATTACATTTGTCGTTCTCGTTTTGATCGGGGGTGGATTGGAGCCTGATCCTATTGGTCCGCAAGGCCGAGCGATCTTACGACTTTATCGATTCGTTTTTGTCAGCGGGATGATCGTTGCGGCTTTATTCATGGGCTCACTCTTTTGGATAGCTCTGAAATTCTGGGACCGATCACAACCCATCGAAATAGAGTGAATCTTAAATGGACGTTGCCAAGACTCTCGAGATATCGACGATAGTGGGCGCCACGGCCCTCTTGTTCTATATTGGTTTCATCTCATTGCCGGTCCTCTACGCATTCCAAACCATTCCAGATGACCCTGATATGGTGGTGGAGGTAATTGCGCGACAATGGGCCTGGGAGTTCCGGTATTCTGATGGCAGTGTTTCCGATCGGCTGACTGTAAAAGCTGGCGATGTAGTGAAGCTCGAATTGACAAGTGAGGATGTAATCCATAGTTTCTTTGTGAAAGACCTATTCTTCAAGGTGGATGTCATCCCTGGAAAGGTGGTGGAAATCTGGATGCAACCAGACGTGCCCGGCGAGTATTGGATTCAGTGCGCTGAGTTTTGTGGAAAATTCCATGGAAGCATGCGGACTCGACTAGTAGTCGAAGAGTAGGACACCTGATTTGGAAATCAAAGAAG
>JAPUKB010000008.1 GCA_027295865.1 Nitrososphaerota archaeon | reverse complement strand
GCTCAAGGGATCGTTTTCGGGAGAAATGTCTGGCAGGCTCGTGATCCGAAGAAGATGACTGAAGCCTTGACGAAACTGGTACATGGTGAAGTCGGGATCAAAGAGGCAGTGAGCCTTGTTGAAAAAACTTGATAGACTCTGGACATTCGGTCAGGAGTCAAGCCCGGAAAACTACATAATCTGAATATTAGATCCTGATAATCGACTCAAGATGGACAAACGTCCATCAATCAGTAGTATATCGATATATATCGCTCAATCTTGGCATTAGAACATAGACATATGTCGGAAAGATCGATTGCCCCACCTAACATTGAGAAACGCTTCGAACTCGAGGAGAGCTATCGAATCGGCAAAGAAGGAGTCGAGACAGTCGGGCTACGGTTAGTTGTTGACAATGATAAAGCGGGCGAGATGGTAGTAAAAGTGAGGGCAGATAAAAGCACTCTATTCATAGACGAGATTCAGATCGAGAGAAAGTATAGGCGTAAAGGATTTGGTACGCAACTCCTCCGGCATGCCGAGGATATTGCTAAGGGTTGTCGTCTCACGAGAGTTGAGCTTAGACCTTTTGCCACAGATGAAAGCAGTATGAGTACCCCTTTGCTTCGACAATGGTACTCTAAGATAGGGTACACCGGAACAAGAAACTCAATGTACAAACCCTGTTAGCAGGGTCCGTGCGAGAATCTTTAAAGCTTAATAGTATTACTAGGCTACTCAGCAATCTCCATGTCGCGAGAGAGTGAGGATGTCCTAAGATCTCTTCCGACGGAGAGTCGTTTCTATCCAAGCTATCGTTACTCAAGTCAGGTGGCGGCTGCCCACAGCTCACCAGACTCGTTCTGGTCCAGCCAAGCCAGGAAACTCGAGTGGTTTAGAAATTGGGACAAGGTATTGGAATGGGAAGAACCTTATGCAAGATGGTTCGTCGGCGGGACAATAAATGCGTCCTTCAACGCTCTCGACCGTCACATTCACACTTCACGAAGAAACAAAGTCGCGTACATATGGGAGGGCGAAAACGGCGAAGTTAGAAGTCTAACCTTTCAGGATCTTTTCAGAGAGGTGAATAAATTTGCGAATTTGCTCGTCGCTCAGGGGATTGTGCGTGGAGATAGGATCGCCATTTACATGCCAATGGTCCCCGAATTCATAATTGCAATTCTGGCAGCTACAAGAATTGGTGCTACCTTTTCGGTAATATTTTCAGGTTTTAGTGCTATGGCCCTAGCTGGAAGACTCAACGACTCCAAGACAAAACTTGTAGTAACCGCAGATGTAGGGCATCGAAGGGGAAAGGTCCTCAAGCTAAAAGAAATTGTGGATGAAGCTGTTACGTCAGCTCCTTCTGTTGAAAGAATAGTTGTCTATAGACGTGAGGGAAAGGATGTTGATATGAAAGAGGGGCGAGACATTTGGTGGCAGGATTCTATCAAAGATGTGAAAACCTATCTTGCCCCGGAGCATCTGGATTCAACCCACCCGCTCTTCATTCTTTATACTTCAGGCACGACAGGAAAACCCAAAGGGGCGGTGCATGGTACAGGAGGTTACTTGACTTATGCTTATGCGACTCAAAAATGGGTCTTTGATGGGAGAGAGGACGATGTCTACTGGTGTACTGCAGATATAGGGTGGATTACAGGGCATACGTACGTCATCTTTGGTCCATTGCTCCACGGACTAACATCTGTAATCTTTGAGGGGACACCCGATTATCCGACGCCAGAGAAGTGGTGGGAGATCATAGAGCGCCACAAGGTTTCCATCTTCTACACAACACCCACAGCTATACGGTCGCTTATGAGGCATGGGAATGACCTTCCGAACAAGCATGATCTAGGAAGCCTCCGGTTATTGGGGACGGTCGGAGAGCCGATTAATCCAGCCGCATGGGAGTGGTATTATGATATTATTGGTGGCACAAGATGTCCCATTGTTGATACTTTTTGGCAGACAGAAACTGGGGGCATCCTAATCTCTCCTTCCCCTAACTTGGGATTAGTTCCTTTGAAGCCAGGTTCTGCTACTCTCCCCCTTCCCGGGATCGAAGCAGACATCGTCGATGAAAACGGATCTTCTGTCCCGCTTGGAGTTCGAGGATTCCTGGTGATAAAAAGACCGTGGCCAGGTATGTTTGCGAACCTGTATGAGGACCCTGAAAGATACAAGGAAGTATATTGGACGAAGTTCCCCGGAAGCTACTACACAGGCGACTATGCAGTTAGAGACAAAGACGGTTACTTCTGGTTGCTCGGGAGAGCGGATGAGGTATTGAAGGTCTCAGGCCATAGACTTGGGACCATCGAGATCGAAGATGCTTTGATGGGTCACTCATCTATAGCCGAAGCTGCAGTCTCGAGTAGGCCAGACCCTATTAAGGGGGAGGGGATCATCATTTTTGCGGTTCTAAAACGCGGGCTCTCGCCAAGCCAAGATCTCAAAGATGGGTTGAAACAACAAGTTAGGAAGGTGTTAGGTCCAATAGCCACTCCTGATGAAATCCACTTCGTCTCCGCCCTGCCTAAAACAAGAAGTGGAAAGATCATGAGGCGGGTAGTCAAGGCGGTCGCCTCAGGCGCATCGATTGGAGACGTCACAACCTTAGAGGACGAGGCATCTGTGGAGGAATTGAAGAAGGCGGTCGAGGAATTTTCCAAGACGGTTTCAGGGTGAGCCTTGAGTCAAAGTAAGCAGATGGTTGATGCTCTAGAGATAATGAAAAGAGGGGCCTCCCTTCTGAGCGAGAGCTGCCCACGTTGTGGCGGCCTTCAAGTCAAATTCCGTGGCAGAACATTGTGTATCGCAGAAGATGACATTTCCGACACTGTCAAAACTGAGGTTATTGGGATTGAGGATACCCTCTCTGGGTTGAGAGATTTGTCGATTAAGAAAATTCGAGAACTTGGTCATGAGCTTGACGATGAGAAAGATCTCGATAAGCAGATCAAAAAGGCCGTCCTGCTACGAAAATATGTCGACCTGTTGAAGGAGAGTTCTGCTATGTCCTCTCCCCCAAATGACAGGGGAGCGAATGAAAAAGGCTCTAAATCTAAAACCTCAGAGAGCTCCTGAAATTAGTCAGTACCGCTACTCTCCTTTCGTGGAAGGAGAGCCTTCTGCAGCGTATCTGTTTTCCCAATCGTTACCTCATTAATACTCCTATCTGGGAGAATGAGGGTAGGAGGATCTACATAGCTTCCCCTGTCCCTGGCCATTATGAAAGCGTAAGCGACGAACTTGACAAAGGGGCCAATTATCTCTATGTCGTCTGTATAGTACACTGTCCCGTCAGCAGTCTTTATGGTTACGGGGTACTTCCATCTTAGGTTTTCGATCGGCTCCTCGGCCAATATTCTCCTTCCGAAATGTCCCAAGTTTCAATTTAAGTGACGGCTTGTCACTTTTGTTATTCGGGAGCCAAAACGTTAAAACTAACGGCAAGACGCCGTCTCCCTAGCCTCGGAGCTCGCCTCGGTTCAATGATTTGAGGGATAGCTCAGCTTGGTTAGAGCGTCGCCTTGGTATGTCCACAAAGAGGCGAAGGTCTCGGGTTCAAAGCCCGACCGAGGCTCCATACACTAGGGTAAATGCCCTACCGCCTAAGGTTGAGGTAAATCCTATCCATGCTGCCCCTACAGCATAGCGCAACAGCCGCGCTTAGCTACGCGACTTTGGGCAAGAAAACATTCGGAGCTCATATGAGAGTTCGTAAAGAGTCTAGAGTCCAAAAGTACAAACGCAAGCTTGGCAAAATATTCAGATCCATACGATCGATGGAAACTGTAAGATTAAGGGAAGGAGTCAATCTTCTCCTCCAAGACCTCGTACTTTTCGATGTATTCCCTGACCGCCGATATCAAGCTCGCGTGACTCCATGTCAGCGGTGACACGCTTAAAGGCGCACCAGTTTTGGGATGGATCTGCTCTGCTAACACGCCGCTTGGTAAGGATTTCGCACATACCCACTTAAGAATCGGGAGCGCTCGTCTTAGCTCTTCAAGAGTCTGGGCTTTCGCGATGCGGTGTTGAGCTAACCATAGGGTGGTGATAAACCAGGGGTTACCCGGTATCTTTTCATCCTCTCCCTCCAATGCGTTATCCCAGTGATACCTATCTCCCTCATAACGGGCCAGGCCTCCAATAGGTGTACGGAGCCGCTCTTCTATGGCTTTCATAGTGCGGTCAATTCGGGGATCATTCGGGTCGAACATGCCGTAATACCAGAGTCCAAAGAGGCTGGCATCTACCTTGTGAAGTTCTTTGTCCGATTTATCTACGTGGCCGTCCAGACTTATTCTAACCCCCTTGAGAAACCGTCCCTCTTCTTCATCGTAGAGATGGGTCTCGCAGGCCTCCCTAATCTTCGAGGCGACCTTGCGAAATTTGTTCGTCTCATCAAGCTCTCCAAACAGCTCAGCAAAGTTGGCACAAGCCATGAGTCCGGCCCATACCGTTGCAACCGTATAGGAATAAACCGCCCTATTTTCCTCCCACAGGTCGAACGAAGGACTCGGGAGGTTGGTGTGACTCTCTAGATATTCGACCATGAAATTCCCGACATGGATTATGAGAGGGCGAAACCATGGTTCGACGACCTCGATATCCCGAAACTTCAGGTAGTGCTGCCACAGGACAACCGGTATGATAGCCGTCTGATCCTCCTCAATTGGAGGGTGATTGATGCCGGCCTCATCCTCCCACTCCCATGACATCCAGTTAGCGGCCACCATCCTGTCGGGCGTATACTTGTGCAACATGTACGCCTTCTCGCTTCTAGCTCTCTGATCACCATCCTGAATCGACTGGGGTTCATAGTATAGAACGTCCTTGCAAAAGTCGTAAAATCTGGTAGAAAGATAAGAATAGCCGGCCTTATCCAGTGCCTTAGCAGTCAATGCCCCGTCCCTTGGCCAGACGTAAGAATATGTCTCCTTGCCGTGTGCAAGTTCGGCAATGTCTGAATCGTTGGCCGCAAGAATCCCTCCGCGGTTGTCGACCTGTGTGCGTATTATCAGCAAACTTCGCTTATAGAGGTCAACCACCTCCGGTGGGATGTCATGAAAATCTATACGTTCCTTGTTCACCCAGGCTCGCCAGTAGTTGATAGTTCCATCTAGAAAGTGTTGAGGCGTCCGCCGGCTCACTAAGGAGTCTAACAAAAGGACCTCCTCGAGGTCGTGTCCCGCAGCCAGCCAAGTGTAGAAGATCGAGCTCTCTCCGGGGCCCAAGTGGGGTTGATTCACTCCAATAATACCGTCAACGGATCCGAAAGAGACAGGCCTTTTTTTCAGGACGCCCTCCTCAGCCTCGCGCCAGGACTCGTGCTTTCCTTCTCCATTCTTGTTTCCTGTGCTCCAGTCTTGTATCCCAACTCTAGAGTCCTGTGCAGCATTCATAAGAAAGTAGCAGTTGTCTTTGTAGGCTACCAGCACCTTCCTATTCGGGTGGTAATGTATGGCATCTCCCAGGCCTGCCTCCCAAAAACGGAAGTCGTAGTGGAAGAAGAGGCGAATGTTCCGTGTGCGCTGGTCCAGGTTAAAGACCTCTACACGTCGCAAGAAGATGTTATGGTGAAAGTCTACCACGTCCTGGAAGACCACCTTCAGCCGTAGCTCATCGTTTGTGGCCGTGACGTGGGTCGCCAGAGTCTCAGGCTCATACTCCATTTGCTTAACCCATCCAGAATCGCCTAACCAAGATGTTGGCTGAGCGTCCGCCCAGACACCAGTGCGAGATTTGCCTAGGTCAGCGTGGTTAGCCTTACCGACGTAGGGATAGTAGATATCCCTAATATTGTAATCCTGGTCAAAGTTGACGAGGAGGTTTCCATTGCCCACTGGAAGATCACGAGGCATGTCCATTTCCTCCCTCGTTCGTGTGATGACGAGAGCTGCTACGTGAATGCATTTCTTTACTTCGATCCTGAATTCTTTGGTACACCTCTACAGTCTCTTGAGCAACTCGAGACCAGGTTTGTTCGATGGCGGTGAGGCGGGCGCTATCGCCTAACCGTCTGCGCAATTCACCATCACTACAGAGGAGTTCTAGTTTCTCGGAAATCTCATTGACATTCCAGGGCTCCTGCAAGAGGAGTCCATTGACATCCCCCTCGACCAGCTCTGCAGCCCCGGCGCTCTGACTGACCAAAACAGGTAGCCCGCTGGCCATAGCCTCGAGGATGCTAAGGCCAAAAGGCTCGTAAAGAGTGGGCAACAGAAATACATCGCTTGCGGAGTAATACATCCAGTTCTCGCGGATGGGCTCGGCGAACAGAACTTTCTCGCCTACGCCCAGGTCCACAGCCATCTTTCGGTAGGTAGCGATGTCACCGTGGCCCAGTATCAGGAGATTAGCCCTGCATGAGTGCAGGGTGCGTAAGGCTTCGATCGCCCGGGCCAAGCCCTTTCTCACCCAGTCCCCCCCCACAAACAAGATTAGTAGGTCTTCTTCCGCTAGAGAGTATAGAGATCGGATCTGTCCCCGAGAGCTAGCATTTTTCGGGTGGTACACATCATGATCCACTCCGCTGTGAACTGGGTATATCTGCCCGGGGCGAGTGTCGTAATGGCGAGCAAAGTCTCTCTTCATAGCTTCCGACACGACGATCAGGGGTCTGCTTTTCCGCCGTCCGAATAACATTTTCTCTATCCATACCCAACCTAGTCTTTGGGCCCTCCAGAAGAAACTCCCGCGGAGGATGCCATCCCCATGGCGCCTCACCTGGTCGATACCCTCCTGCTGACAGTAGTGGGAAGTGACCACATCGACAAAGAAGGGGGAACCGTAGTGGTGAGAATGGACGATGTCGAATTCGTCTTCGAGGCGACTTCTCCATAGCATGATTGTGCTGGCTATTAGGAAAGATATGTCGAAGAGGACTCCAGAGCCACTAATTGTCCTGACTCTGCGATGCCGGATTCCCTTACCATCTAGCCCCTCAAACTTTCCGCTGAATATCGTGACTTCATGGCTTGTAGCCAGGGCTGTGGCCAAAGCGGTCACATACTGTGGCGTTCCTTCTCTGCCATAAGCGTGCCGCGAAACGAGCGCAATATTCATCACCAATCACTCTACCTGGGCCACAGTATCAATCCCATTCTACTACCAAGAATACTACCAAGGTCATCTCTATTTATCATGGGTATACCGAAGATCTCAGATAATGAAAGCAACTAATACTATCATGTAATTGTTACCTTCTCATGCCTATTCCAAGGGGGCAATGAGATCATTAGATTCCATATTTTTCCTTCATTTCTTTCACTCTTTCGAAGATCTTCTCCCATTCCCAACGCTTGACTGAAAACCTTGCCAGATCAACTTTCCAGGCGTCCTTTTTCTTCTGCCAGCGATAGAATCGGATATCCTTCCCGAAGTCGCCCTCAACAACCACAAAGGCCATTATTAGCTTGCTGCTCCTGTATACATCATAACCTTCGACAAGCTTGAAGGATGAAGAAAGTGGGTACTCCGGAGGGTCACTCATGTTCCAACCCAAGAATCGCAGAAGTATAAGCTCTCTTATTCTAAGAGAAGACAACTTAATAGTAGGCTCCCACGAATATTAATAATTGAGATTCATTACGGCATACTCGAGCTTAACGATTGTAGCTATTCTAATCCTGGGATCTATTGTCGCTCGTCCCGCCCTAGCGCAAGTCTCTGAGGGCGATTTTGTCGAGTATTCTTTCTCAAACAGCGGAAACTTCGATGAGATCGACGAGGGAAATGGTCGGTTCAGACTTGAAGTCATCGCTCAATATGAGAATGGAACTCTTCGAGTCGGCTTTTCAGGCTCCATGAACGACCTCGAATTTAGTCTAAGGAAGAATATAGAGAGTGGTCTTTTTTCATTCCCAAGTCTAGTCTCTCCTCCTGAGATTAGACAAACCATCGACGGAGATAACGGCTCGCTCGCCCTAACTGTAGATCGACTTCCCGATGAAGAATTTAGTTTCCAGGCCTCGAGTTGGATACTAAATGTCTCACGCATCAACATCGAGGTAAGAGGTCAGCCCAAGAGCGTTGATGTTGACGGAATACTCAAGATCTTTTCGATCTCCGGACTTCTCCAAAGCTTCGAAGGTAATATTCAATCAGTGGATCAAGATCGAGAAATCAATGTCTTGCTAGAGCTGATAGACACTAACCTTGATCTTGGTGTTAGCGCAGGGTCATCGCTGACGTTTCTGTCTCAGATAAATGCCCTCTCATCCCTTGGCATCATAGATCCCTCACTTGATGGCGGATCGCTGATCGTTCAAGGTGCCTCCTCGAATTCGAATCCGTCGCCTTACTTGCTAATACTTGCGCTTGTTATTGGAATCATATTGATCTCATTCGTGTCTATACGGGCCAGAAACTCTAATAAAAATAAAGACGAAGAAGAAGATAAACCTCTTCATTGGGTAAATTGAAAGACTGCGGATAGAAAGTGTCCACGGACGATTATCCACTCTCAACGAACGGTATCGTGAAGAATTATGGCCCCAAGACGACAATTGGGCCTATATCCATGAACATTGGGAAAAAGTGGATATTCGGCTTTCTCGGTCCAAACGGAGCCGGCAAGACTACTACAATACGCATGATTTTAGGTCTCTCGAAGCCCAATAACGGCTCGGTAACTGTATTTGGAAGAGATCCGTCTAAAGATCCAGAAAGAGCGTTGAAGAATATCGGTTATGCCCCAGAACTTCCGAATTTTCAGACATTCTTTAGCGGTGAGGATCTGCTGAACTTTGTTGCAAAACTCTACAGATTGTCTACCTCAGAAAGAAGGACGAGAGTTCGAGAGTTGCTGGAGATGGTCGGCCTTAGGGATCATGCAGAGAAGAAAATAGGGAAATATAGCAAAGGCATGGTGCAGCGACTTTCGGTAGCGCAGGCATTGATCAACGATCCGGATCTCGTAATTATGGATGAACCCACATTGGGCATGGATCCCGCTGCGACAATCTACTTTAGAGATCTCTTCAAAACCCTCGTCTCAGATGGGAGAACTATCTTCATATCATCGCACCAACTTGACGAAGTCCAAAAGATAGCGACTCACGTCGGAATGATCAATAAAGGTAAGATGGTTTTCCAAGGCACGACCCCCAGTATACTCGATGCCTTTGCAAAAGACTACTCAATCGAAGTGGAACTAGAAACCATCAACCAGAAGATCCTTGAAAAGATTGGCCAACTTGACTACATAGATCAGGTCAAGGTTATCAACGGGAAGGTTCAAATTAAGTTAAAAGAGAAACGGGATCTCAGGGCCACTCTTGCTGAGGACATCATCAAGAATGGAGGTCGTCTCCTCGGTATGGCTCTCAATAAGGCTACATTGGAGGACGCCTTTGTTGAGACGTTAAGGGGGGAGATACCGATCTTGGAGAAGAATTAGAGGGTGAACCCCGCAAGTATACGTATTGTCGCCGCTTACGAGTGGCGAAGAGCCCTTGCTCGGCGAAAGGTGGCACTGCTTGTCTTTTTCACACTCATTGTGGAGTTCCTCCCATTTCTAGTCCTTAACCTCCTCCCAATCCCGGGTTTCTTGCAAGGAGTCACGAGCATGATGTGGTTTGTGGGAGCGATCGTCCCCCACTTTTTCTTCCTTCAGTTTACTGCTTTACTAATCGGATCGGGCGCAACTGCTGAGGAATATGAGCAAGGCACGGCAGATATTATTCTGGCAAAGCCGCTCTCGAGAATGTCATATCAAATCGGCAAGTTCCTGGGCGGCCTGAGTCTATTTTCGTTCATAGCACTACTGACAACAGTGTTGGCCATAGTGCTGTCGAGTCTAACATTCGGAGTTCAGATGAACCTGCAATTCGCTCCTCTTATCTACCTCTCGATCATCTTTTCCACGCTTGTCTTCTTTACATTTGGATTTGTGTCGGGGGAGATCTTCCGGTCTCCAGGTCTCGCGTACCTGGTTTCTAGCTCGGTCTTCATAACATCATTCATTATGCTGCCCTTCCTTGTTCTAGCGAATGCGTTGACAGGAGCAGAGATCTATCTAAATCTGGGAAGAGCGCTTCCTATCTGGAGTGTTCAGAACCTCCCACTGTCGGTCGGCGAGGCACTTTTCATAGGTTCAAACGATTTCTTATCTATTCTTTCCTTCGGGCCTACAGTAGAAGGGACGCTTACACAAGCAGTTATTGGAGTATTGGGGTATACTCTTGCTGGAATTTCAATTGCGTTCGCTAGATTCCTACTGACCGATATAACAAAGAAATCCACGCAGTAAGTGCCTATTCTTATTAGGCAGAGACTATGGCTCCACCTTCAAGCCGGGGAGTGGCCGTGGCTGGCCGGGGTTCTAGCGCTCGATAGCTCAGCCTGGTTAGAGCGCCAGCCTCCCAAACACGGGCGTAACTCATAATCTGGAGACATGCTTGCCAGAAGTCGCGGGTTCAAAACCCGCCCCCGGCATCTAGATACCGATCCTGCTTAGGAGAAAACTCAGCCCATAAAAACCGGCATATGCATAGAATAGGTTTAGAATTATCTTTCCGAAAATTGCGGCAGCCAAAGCTTTTGTCTTCGGATACCTCATCATCCCTAGAGGAATCCAGAGCAGGTCGTCTGGGGTAAGAGGAGTAGCAGCAAAGAGTACTATTAGCACTACACCGTACTTATCCAGCCTGGATCTCCAAGAGTCCACTCTTCCCCTTATCTTATCAGAAACTATCCTTCGACCTCCCAGACCAATGTAATAATGAAGGTACTGTCCAATCCCAGCTCCAATCCCCCCGAGTAAGCCAACGAAGAGCGGATTTAGCTGGGTCGCCAAAAGTGGGATTACTATGAATGAAGGAAAGATTGCGATAAAGAGCGAACTCGACCCGAGGAATCCTGAGAGAAAAGCCCCCAGATACCCGAACCCCGAAATTAACGATATTATCGACTGAATATCCAAATGGCCAAATCAACTCGGAGGATGGGAGTCTCCTTCACCAATTGCCGGCCCTATTCTCTCTGCAGCTGGGGTGGAATCTTTCTCTCAGGTCTGTCCTTTTTTTCATTGGCTCCCTTTTTTGTTATTCTTACTGTGTGGGGTCTGGCCTCTCTCATTTCCTCGACGGTGAGAGTCAAGTCTTCCAATTCGATCTTGTCGCCCTCCTTAGGTAGGTCTTTTAGGAAATCGTGGAGCAGGCCGTTAATTGTTGACAAATCTGTCCCATGTGGAAGGTCGACATTAAAGAACCGCTCGACATCATGTAACTCCGTATCTCCATGAACTATTATGCTGTTCCAGCCGGACCTGCGGATTACTCTTGGAGAGGCCTCGGTCTCGTCAGATATCTCACCAACTATTTCTTCAAGCAGATCTTCAAGCGTTAAGAGTCCTTCCACCCCACCGAATTCATCGAGAACAATGGCCATATGCTGACGTTTGATCTGTAATTCTCTAAGGAGATTTCCAACGATTTCCTTCTGCGATACAAAGAGAGGAGGTCCCGCAATGTCGGTCGCCCCTGCATTCCCTCTCCCTCTTGAGTCTGCCAGGAGCAGCTCCTTGAGACGAACTATCCCTACTACTTTGTCTCGTGAGCCTTTGATTAATGGAACTCGGGAAAATTTGCTTTTCACCAATGCGTCAATGGCCTCCCTCACAGTGACGGTCGACTCCAACACAAACATCCTCAATCGAGGCGTCATGGCCTCTCTTGCAGTTATTTCGCCTGATTTCAGAACACCAGTGATAAGTTCTTTTTCATGCTTTTCGATCACCTTTTCCTCCTCACCAACTTCAATCATTGTCTTGAGATCTGCCTCAGTGACGATAGGCACAGGTTTAGAGGCATTTCTTGTGAGGATATCTGAGAGTTTTTCCAAGGGTATGACCAAAGGCAGGAGAATATAGCTCAATATCTCGATCGGCCTGGCGACGATCAGAGATAACCTCTCACTATGCGTAGTTGCATACGACTTTGGGGTAATGTCACCAAACACTAGAATTACAAGTGTCATAGCCCCTGTGGCAATCCCAAGTCCTGTAGATCCTAGAGCCTCGGTTGCAATTAGGGTCGCCAAGGCAGCTGCTCCAACATTGACAAGGTTATTCCCGATTAGTATCGTGATGATAAGCCGTTTCGGTTTCTGTTTCAACCGATAGAGGACCCTTCCTCCCCTTTTCTTCTGTTCCATGAGTGTTTTCGCCTTTATTTCAGATAAAGAAACAAGGGCAGTCTCGCTACCAGCAAAGAACGCCGAAAGTCCCACCAAGAACGAAAGGAAGCCTATTTGTAAAGGATCTACCAAGCTTACGTCCTTACGACTCCCATATTTCGGCGCCGAATATACCTTTCCATCCTAAGATATTAACATCTACGTGTAAGGAGAGGTGGAAAATGCCTCAAATTGATATCAGACTTCCAGATCCTCCAACGCCTGCAGGATCATACATCCCAGCGGTCCGAGTCGGGAACTTTGTTTACCTCTCAGGGCAGATTCCTTTTGTAGAGGGGCAAATCAAGTACAAAGGGAAGCTCGGTAAGGATGTTACTGTAGACCAAGGGTATCAAGCCGCTAGAGTCTGCGGGCTTAATGCTCTAGGCGCGTTGAAAAACGAAATAGGCGATTTGCATAGGGTACGGAGAATAGTCAAACTATCAGGCTACGTGAACAGCACGGAAGACTTCACAGATCACCCCAAAGTAGTAAATGGTGCCTCCGACTTGATGAGTGAGGTGTTCGGTGACATCGGACGTCACTCACGGATAGCTCTGGGGGCCAATTCTCTTCCCTTGGGTTCAGCAGTGGAGATAGACTTGATTGCTGAGATCTCAGGGTAAGGTCTCTTTTCCAAGGGAGGTTCGCGGTTGACCAGGATAGAACTCATCGAGGTGAAGGTTGAGAGGAAGAGTCCTAATTTCAATCTAGTGGATGTAATCTTACGCGCGATAGAGACAAATGGTGAAGAGATTCATGACGGAGACATTCTAGCTATATCAAGCAAATTTGTTGCAATGTCAGAGAACAGAGTCGTAAATCTCTCGAATGTCGAGCTTACGGATAGGGGAAAACGATTGTCGCATGAACTAGGGATAGACCCCCAGCTAGCCGAGTTGGTGGCGCAAGAGGCGGATCTTGTTTTCTCCGGTGTTGAAGGACTTGCGCTAGCGGTGAAAGACAAGGTTCTTACACCTAATGCAGGCATAGATAGGACGAATGTTTTTCCAAATCATGCGATCTTACTCCCTAAACATCCATTCGAATCAGCAAAATTCATTCGATCCGCAATCCTAAAAGGAGCAAATCGATCGGTAGGAGTTGTCCTCACGGATAGTAGGCTCATGCCTACCAGACTCGGAACCACAGGCGTGGCGATCGGCGTGGCTGGGATTCAGGCCAGCAAAGACGAGAGAGGGAGGAAAGATTTGTTTGGGAATATACTCAGGGTCACGCAGAGAGCCATAGCTGACGACATTAGTTCGGCCGCTCAGTTGCTGATGGGGGAGGCAGATGAAGGCGTACCGTTAGTCATCGTAAGAGGTACAGGTATTGAGCTTTCGGATCAAGCAGTAAAGCGGAATCGCATGTCAGTTGATTACAAGGATTGCATCTACGTTAAAGGACTCACCAATTCCAATCTTATTAAGAGGCTCGAAGGTTAACTTACACTCTTACTTTTACTACGTCAAGGGCAAAGTCCTTCAGAGAGAGATGACTTCCACACTCACGACACTTTCCGCCGGCAACTTTCAGGACGTCCCTAGCATATCTAAGCTCTATCCCCGCATAAATATATGCCCCACACTTTCCACATGCTATCCTAAATGTCAAGTGCCTTTCCCTCGGTAACGACAATTAAAATGGTTTCGGAACCCTGACTCTACCTATCTAAATATCTCCGAATTCTCTTGACAAGGAACGAATGGATCCCGAAATAGGTAGATTAGTCGAGAGTATCCGAGTCGATCGGACAAGCGGAGCGTCTGCCTTTGTGAAAAAATGCATTGAAGTATTCCAGGTAGCACTCACGACGACAAGAACCGGGACCGCTGACCAATTGACCGAGGAACTATGGGACGTTGGAAGGAGTTTGATTAGGTCGAGGCCAGCTTTTTCATCCGTAATTAACTCGGTTCTGTTTCTCCTAAATGAGCTAGACAATCTTGATGTCTCAAATGGCCGAGATTCGCTAATGAATCATCTGACATCGTTTTCACACGAATTGATGAAAGAATACACAATTTCTAAAGAGACGACCGCACGCAACGCTTCCAAGTTGCTGGAAGGCGTGAAATCTGTGCTTGTCCACAGCTATTCTGGGACTGTGAAAGAGGCGATTTTGTTAGCGGCTGTCAGCCCAAGGGTGTATTGTACCGAATCCAGGCCAGGTTTCGAGGGTCGGAGGCTGGCATATGAGCTTTCATCTCTTGAATACGATTGCACAGTCATTACTGAGGCCTCCGTCGCTCATCATCTTAGTGAGGTTGAAATGGTTCTTGTTGGGGGAGACTGCGTCTTTGAAGATGGTTCAATCGTGAACAAGATGGGGACTAAGATGATAGCCATCCTATCGAAGCGCGATGAAAAGCCATTCTATGTAGCATGTGATTCTTGGAAGATACTTTCAGAGAGTGCAAGACTGTTACACGTCCTCGAGGAAGGCGATCCTAGCGAGGTCATCGATTCTACCATTCATGAGAACTTGAAAGGCAGGAATCTCTATTATGACGTGACCGAGGCTGAGTTGATAAGCGGAATTGCTACCGAATTTGGTCTCATATCGCCAACGGAAGTATCAAGATATGTTAGAGAGACTGGAGCAACAGCTATTCACCTTCTCTCTTCGCTGCCATAGCTAAGCTAAGCTAACTCCCAAACGTGACAGACCATATGGCTAAACCCACCGAGCCCGAAGAAACTCGAAGTTCGTGGGCCCCTGCAGGAATATCGGCATTGACTAGCGAGTACAGCCTGGGGGGTCCCGTGATCAGGACATAGCTCCTCCCTTGTTCGTCGAACAAAAGGTCAGGACCAGCAAACCATCTGGGAACTGATTCGTTATCTAAAAAGACAAACGCAATAAAAGAATCCTCCTCGCTTTCAGAAGGCCCCATAACGGGCGAAGCACTCCTTCCCCTGTAAGATATTTGGAAGAAGTTCATTTCGTCCGGGTTACCAAGCGATCTGTAATGATCGACATTCTGCTCCCATAAGCCGTTCAGGTAGATTCCTTCCCTTGAATGACTTTGTCCAGCATCCGCAAAATTGATTCTATCAACGGCCCTGTTCACAACGTCCCTTAAGGCATAAAGCTCTCTAGTCTGATCTCCAACCGCTTCGCCGAGGGCGGGATTATTGAAGCGGTCATCATCCTCAAGCGGTATATGTGAAACGTCCACGCCGTTCTCCAGTAATAGAGCTTGGATGTTCCTCTCGGTCTCCATGTAGGCCCCCTCACCAATGTGGTCGTAACGCAAATTTCCCTCTGCGTCAAAGAGATACTTGTGGGGCCAATATCTATTCGCAAATCCTCTGAAAGTACCATGCTCGTTATCGATAGCGACGGGGAATTTTAGTCCATAAAGTTCGATCGCATCTCTGACGTTGTCGATTTCCTTTTCAAATCCAAACTCTGGTGAGTGTACTCCAACTATGATGAAATCACTCTCGGAGTACTTGTCGTACCATGAATTCAAGTAGGGAAAAGTACGGATGCAATTAATACAGCTATAAGTCCAAAAATCAACCAGAACCACCTTTCCCCTGAGAGATTCCATCGTAAGTGGATCGCTGTTCAACCATCCTTCAATGGCAACAAACTCGTATGGCGAAGATGTAACGTCTAGAGCGCCGCCAGGAAATGATTCCAGGAGGATGATTGAGCCAACGACCCCGACTAGAACCACAACGAAGGCTAGTAGCTTGATTTGATTATTCATAGCATTCATCACAGAAACAAGCTGAGGAGACGTGAAAAGTTATCCGTGAAGACTACTATCCCCAGCCCGATTAGCAAGGCACCGGAAAGGATGCTAACGATGCCCAATCTTCGATTAATCCTCTTGATGAGGTTAGCTGATTTTGCAGTAAAGAGTCCGACCATAAGAAAAGGTACGGCAAGTCCTACGGAGAATACTGTCAATAGTGAAGCACCTGAGGCAATAGTTCCCGATGAACCTGCAAGTACAAGAATGCTTGCAAGAATCGGTCCTACACATGGAGTCCAGCCTATTCCAAACGAGGCTCCTATGAATGCTGAACCAAAATACCCCGTATTCTGTTTTAAAGATTGGATTTTATATTCCCTTTCAAGGAATGGAATGGACGGTAAGATCCTCATGGTATACATCCCAAACACTATGATTATCACCCCTCCTACTCTCGATAGAATCAACTGAAAACCTGGGATCTGCTGGGATAGGAATGAGATAGATGATCCCAGCAAGACGAATATTCCGGCGAACCCGATTACAAATAGGAGCGAGTGCTTGAAGACTCTTAATTGTGCCCCGCGGGCCTCTTTTCCGTCTAGCTCTGCAAGGGATACACCAGAGATATGCGCCAGATACGCGGGAATCATTGGCACGATGCAAGGAGAGAAAAAGGAGAGAACTCCAGCTCCCCCAGCAATTGCTAGTGTTAAAGGATCCGCAGCCATTGTCTCGTTAAAGAGGGTCCATTCCTCTACAAAAAGGGTTTTGCCAAATCTTGCCCATATCTTGACCAGGGATTGCTGTTTTATTCCGATTCTAGACTTTTCAACAAGTCAGGAAGGTCATTTAGTTCAGCAACAGTGTTCTGAGCTCCTGCCTCGCGAAATTCTTCAGACGTTGCTCCATCGTGCACAAATCCTATGAACCGTGCGCCCGCATTCCGTGCGGTCTCATAATCTCTAACGGTGTCACCGACATACACAATTTCTTGAACATCAACTTTCAATTCCCGGCAAGCCAGAAGTAAAGGCTCCGGATCAGGTTTTTGCTTAATTGTTTGCTCGGGAGTAATAATGACGGAGAAGAATTCCCTAAGATCGCGTAGAACCTCAAGAGCATGATCGAGTCTTTTTGATGTAACAATAGCCTTAGAGACTTTCATCTGTTTAAGTACATCTCTAATGCGAGGAAGAAAGGGCAGGTTAGCATGGGTTTTCGGGTTCACTTGATCATAAATCGGTCTTGCTTTCGGATTTTCTCCGAAGAGCACCTTCAGATTTATTGATGAAGGTTGCCCTAATAGTCTTCTAACCTCTTCGTTGCTAGGGACTCTCTCACCAATTATCCTGGCGGTTTGCTGATAGGTAGCAAAGATTGCCTGATTTGAATCGACTATAACACCGTCTAGATCAAATACTATGGCCGCTATGATCATTCCTGATTCTTTATCCTCTAAGGATATTCAAGTTAAGCTTTATCCCCGATTCAAACTAGATCGAGGTGAATCTCGACAATGGCTCTGGCAACGACTAAATAGCTGATAAGATGAGAAAGGGAGAGAGAAGAAAGACACGATGGTACAGTTAGCGCGAATCAAATTAACTAGCAGTAATCTAGAGAAGCTTCAGGGGGTTTGCACTGAGATCAAGGGAATCACAGAGAAAACTGGTGTGAAAGTAAGGGGCCCGCTTCCCCTGCCGACTAAGAAGTTGAGGATCACGACGAGGAAGGCTCCCTCGGGCCAGGGGACGCACACCTTCGATCACTGGCAGATGAGGATTCATCGAAGGCTAATTGATTTGGACGCCGATGATAGGACTATGAGACAACTATTGAAGCTTAAGGTGCCTGAAGATGTCTTCATCGAAGTGAATCTCTCACACTAGGCATGAAGTGTCTTGTTCGTACATGCGGATGCAAACTCAGGCATTTAACCCTGAGACCTAGAAAACCGATGTGGACCTAGGGATAATCCAAGAAATCAGCGTCACCCTCCGCACCCTCCTGATGAGCGAGCTCGGCTTTAAGGGGAAGATTTCTCTAGGAAATCCCGGAGATGAATCTCAGGGTAAAAATGGCCCATTGGGAATCAATGTTTTCCTCTACCACATTGTTGATAACATAAAGCTCAGAACTGGTCGACTAGGAGACGATACTACCCCTCCACTGATGACCGGTAATGAACTCAACTTCAGTCTCTTCTATTTGATCTCTCTGATGGGAGCAGACCTCACACACCCGGCAGAATCGGCCCATTCAGTTCTTGGAAAGACTATAACTGCTGTCAATCAAAACGAGACTATTGACAAAAAATACTACCCGTCTGGCTCTCAGCTGGCAAGTCTGTCGGGGATTCGACTGCGGATGAACGCCATGTCCCTTGAAGAAATTACAAAACTTTGGACTGCGCTTCGGGTCCCATTACGGCCTTCCATACCCTGCGAAGCAATAATCTCTGAGTATGATCAGTGAGTTAATGACTGCTACTTTGCCTCAAGTAGAATCGACTTCTGCAGCTTCTGAAATCTCTCAAGGGCAACGTCGCGTCGATTATTGATCACATTAGCTATCGTTTCATAACCACAGAGCTCTTCCAGGAGTTTTCTGTGGATGTCATCTGACTTGTCGAGCCATCGAAGTTTGATTTCATGATTGGATGTGAAATGGTGAATGGGATTATGAACCATCGGAAGAATAATATCTTCAGCCAGGTAATCTAGAATAGAGTGATCGAAAGACCCTAGCAAATCTCTATGTTTTGAAAGCTCATCCCAAGACCTGTATAGCCCCTTCATTGCTTTAATGTAGTCTGTTAATTCTATCGAGTCGTGCGTTATGATATTCGGAGTGAATCTGAAATTAACTAGGGCACTGGTTACCGAACTCGACAGTCTCAACAATCTCTCGAACTCTTTAACTGTTTCAATCTTTCCAGTTTCTTCCCTCCCTACACCATTAGAGAAAGAGATACGAATGGAGACTGCCTCTGCATTCAATACTGATTCTCGCTCTCCCTTATCGTGAATGAAGCGGATAACCTCGTCCGTTGCGATCTGAATCGGACTAAAAGAGAACATTTTGATATCTAAATTCCAGTTTAGAGAATCGACCATGTCAGATACAACAGTTGCAAGGCGTTTCAAGCTAGACTTGAGATCGACCTCCCTCTCGACTTTGTCGATTTTGGCCATGACTTGCCT
>JAPUKB010000079.1 GCA_027295865.1 Nitrososphaerota archaeon | reverse complement strand
AGTGTAATTCTGGTTGAGCATGACATTAGCTTTCTGGATTATGTTAGTGACAGTCTTCACATATTGCACGGTGAGTCTGGCGCCTATGGCATTGTTTCCGCAGGCCTTCCATCCCGAACAGGGATAAACGTCCTTTTAGACGGATACCTGCCCGGAGAGAATATTAGGTTCAGAGATTCCAAAATTAGTTTCAATGTCTTCGCACCTCCTGACACCGAGACTCCCTTTCCCAGAGTCTCAAGCTATCAGGATTTGGTCAAATCGTTCAAGAATTTCACCCTAAAGGTATCGGCTGGGGAGATCAAAGCTGGTAGTGTGATCGGAGCTATTGGCGGAAACGCGCTGGGAAAGTCGACTTTCATGAGAATACTAGCAGGACTCGAGCAACCAGATAATGGCAAAGTTGAACTAATCTCTAGTGTATCTTACAAACCGCAGTATCTGACAGCGAACTTTGACGGCGACGTCCAATCTTTATTCTATGAATCCTTCGGCGAACGAGTAGAAGATCCTCTCTTCCAGAGTGAGGTGATCCATCCCCTGCGGATCAATATGCTATACGACAAGAAAGTGAAAAACCTTAGTGGCGGAGAGCTGCAAAAAGTGGCTGTTGCAACAACTTTGATGAGGGATGCTGACATATACGCGCTAGACGAGCCCTCAGCATTCATCGATGTTGAGGAGAGGTTCGTTTTGGCAAGGGCAATTCAGAGGTTTGTAAGATCGAGAGGGCGATCAGCCATCGTGATTGATCACGACATTCAGCTTATAGATCTAGTTTCTGACTCACTAATCATTTTTACAGGGAAACCAGCCGAAGAAGGGTTTGCGTCGCGCCCAGTTTCAAAGTCCACTGGGATGAACCTATTCTTGAGAGACCTAGGTATTACTTACAGGCGAGACGTTGAAAGTGGTCGGCCACGAGTGAATAAACGCGAGAGCCGGCTAGATAAAGCTCAGAAGGATTCGGGGATGTATTACTATGTCGCGACAGGGGCTGAACAAGAACAGCTCCGTCCTGCACAATAATAAGTAAGTTCTCTCTCCTACCCCCTCTAGGATCTGGTGAGTCTTTACGCTTACAGATGAGAAAACTGAAGAAATCTTGAAACGATTCGTACCGCCATTGACTAGCACCCCAGTTCACAAGGTCCCAGGCTTTTCGTTTGAGATTATTGGTGATATTGCCATCGTGAAAATGCCCCACACAGATAAATCAAAGCGCAAGACTATCGGTGAGGCGCTACTCCGGGACATCAGGCAGATCAGGGTCGTACTGGCGCAAAAGGGCCCGATAGGCGGCGAATATAGGATTAGAGAGATGGAGCATCTTGCAGGTGAGCCAAGAACAACCACAATCCACAAGGAATATGGGTGTTCTTTCTCGATAGACCTATCCAGGGTTTATTTCTCTCCCCGACTCTCAACTGAGAGGATGAGAGTAGCAGATCTAGTCACGCCTGGTGAGTATGTTCTTAATATGTTTGCAGGGGTATCGCCCTTCTCGATACTAATAGCAAAGAAGCAACCACAGTGTACGATAGTCGAAATTGAGCTAAACCTTGTAGCACACGAATTAGCACAAAAGAATGCAATAAGGAATAAAGTATCTGAACGAATAGAACAAATTCACGGCGATACCAAAAGGGAACTCGAAGGGGTCCAAGGGAGGTTCGATAGGGTCATAATACCTCTTCCGGAGAGCTCATTCGAATTCTTAGAAAGCGCCATTAGGTCGATTAAGAAACAAGGCGGTTGGATTCACTTCTATACGCACATGCATGGAAGATCCAATGCGGATGCAATCGAATCTGCTAGAGTCAAGCTGGAAGAGTCGCTACGGAGTAGAGGCTCTTTACGTTATTCCCGAGTCGTAAAAGGAATTGGCCCTGGGTGGTATCAAATTGTGGCGGACCTAGAGATATATCCTATTCAGCAGGCTCAGTAGAGCTGGCAGCCTCGGTTTTCTTGTCTTCGTGCTGTCCAGTTGAGGGTTCAGGCTCGGGGGATGGCGGGGGAGAAGTTGTTGCAATACTATAACCGATCCATCCGACCAGACCGAGGACAAGTGCAACAGCTATGAACGCTGTTATCGCCAGGACTATGATTGTGAATTGGTAGAGGCCGTAGCTATACAGTGCTAAGATTCCAATTGCGCCGATCATAAGCAGTGTGCCCGTAGTTCGGTCGTTCAAACCATGGGGAACGCATGTGTCGGCTATTTATCTCTTGATAACAAGCTCCCGCGATCTCTTATCCGGCCTTTGAGTCAAGAGCAAGGGTCATTAGGACCGCAGGCTCTCCATCTCGGTAATATCCTGGGAGTTCCGACACTATTCTGAATTGAAGTCTCTCATAAAGGCGCACTGCTGCCACGTTTCCGACTCTCACTTCCAAATAGGCCTCGGAACAGCCCCGCTTCCTCATCCCATCCAACGCCTCTTGGACAAGTCCAGTGCCTACCCCCTTTTCTCTGCATGAAGCCAAAACTGCAAGAGAAACTATGTGTCCCTTCCGTCCCAATCCGAAACGTCGAGTAGTCGAAAACCCATACTCTATCCTGCACATTACGTAGCCAATAGTCTCTCCCCCCAGGACTGCAACAATGAATGTTTCGGGTGCATCTCGTAGTAGCTCAGTAAAGAAAGAGTCAGAATAATGCTCTGGGAGAGTCGCCCAGTTGACGGCAATGACCTTATGAACATCAGAGGAAGTGGCAGGTCTTATCGCCACATCCCCCACTCGCCTGGCGAAGGAGTTCTGCAAACCGATGACTACTTTACTATTAGATGTAAGTTTTAAACCTTAGGATCGCAGTCATATGCATTCTTGGGAATAGATCCAACGAGGGATGATATTAGGGTATTTGAGAACAGGCAACAAATTGAATCAGTCGTAAGGGGAAGATTCAATGTAAAGGACATGATGATAAGGGAAGATGGTTATGTCGAGTACAAGATAGGCGACGACTCCTCGCTTAAGGAGAGTTTCGCGTATCTTGTGCGTGAATTAAGGCAATACTCTCAAACTGCGATGTTGAGGAGGGTTGGGGAGGACATCATTCTATATACTGGGAAGTCGCCAAAATCTAAACCTTTCAATCGACGGATTCCATTGGCTCTCTTCCTTGCAACTTTAACGACAGTTACCGTCGACGGATTCTTCAGGGTTAGCGCCCTTCCACAAGGCGGCTCCGTCTCTCTCATCTTCCTCTACACTATTGGCTTGATGGGGATTCTTGGCGTTCACGAACTTGGCCACAAAATTGCCTCTTCCCGCCATGGAATAAGATCCTCTTACCCGTACTTCATACCCGGACTCCCAGGTTTTCTTCCAACTTTTGGTGCTGTCATAAAGTCGGGTGAGCCCCCAGCAAACCGTGACTCACTTTTTGATCTTGGTATTTCCGGGCCCATAGCGGGTTTGGCTGTAACTTTCCTGGTAGCTATCGGAGGTGCACTAACCTCAGTATCCCTCTCATCGCAAGAGATGTCAAGGCGAATCGGCGAGGGTACTGTTAGGGAACTACTCCAAACGGACATCTTCACAAACTACCTCCTAGGCTTGACGGTCCCTCAAGGAGAAGGAATGGGGATATTGCTCTCTCCACTCTCCTTCGCTGCTTCCCTTGGTTTCTTAGTTACGTTCCTAAACCTTCTCCCTGCATGGCAACTTGACGGGGGCCATGTGGCACGTGCGGCTGTCTCAAGCGAGGTTCACCGAGCACTCACCTGGGCAACGATAATAGTGATGATTCTATTGGGATTTGGACTAATGGCTCTCCTTGTGCTTTTCATGTCCTTCCGCGCGCCCGCAATGCAACCACTCGATGACGTGTCGCGCCTCTCGAGAGGAAGACGGGTTGCGTTCGTCTTCGTACTTGTTTTAGCTGCAGGACTCTATTACTTTACCATCATGAACAATCCTTTCTTCTTCCCTTCTGCATGATTAATTATCATTAAATAGACAATGCGATAACAAGTATTATTTCTGAACTCCTGAGGAGCTTCCATTGGGGAAAAGCAGACGAAATGAATTAGTAAGATTGTACGATGCGAAAACGATTCTTGGTTTGTGTCAAGAGAGTTGCAATAGCGAAAGCCGCCGGTCTTCACGCTGAAGATTAGCTCCGCCTTCATTGCACTGAGACCAAAATGCTTATTCATCCTGTGCACGAATGTTGAGAACACGAAATGAAGACCTCCGTACTCGCTCTAGTTATTGTAGTAGTAGGAGTTATCGGAGTGGCACTATTTCTGGTATTACCTAGACAAGGGGCGACGATCCCGACTGAAGAGGCGAAGATCCCAACTGAAGCGGCAACGATTCCAACCATTAACATCGGAGCAACAGAATACTCCTTTACTATACCAGAAACGGTTCCAGGTGGTCTCGTCAAGCTGAATTTCGTCAACAACGGCCAAGAGGACCACCATGCTCAGATGTTGCGCCTCAACGGTGGCGTGACGTTCGAACAATTCCAGCGTACCTTTGAGGAGGCTATGCAAGCCGTCCCAGTCGAGGGCGATGCAGCGTTTTTCAGGATAGAAGAAATCGCAGCATTAGCCGGTGGCCCTCCTCCCACATCACCTGGCAACGCGAACGAGGTGATTCAGAACCTCGAGCCTGGTAACTATGTGTTGCTGTGCTTCTTAGAGGATCCAGAAGGTATACCTCACATGGCTAAGGGTATGATCGGGCAGTTTATCGTGACACCAGGACCGGCAGTGATGCCGTCTCCACCAGGAGCTCAGGCAACGGTGGAGTTGGGGGACTTTGCCTTCGTGAATGTGCCTGACTTCGCTGCGGGCAAGACCATTCTTCAAGTGACAAACAGTGGGTCTCAGCCCCATGAGATGATCGTCCTCCGCCTAAAGGGAATATCCGCTGACCAGCTCTTTGAGATTCTTAGCGCTCCACCACCTCCTCCAGGAGAAGCTCCCCCTCCGGGGCCACCGCCCTTTGAAGGTCCTCTGCCCGTTGAGTCCGCAGGTGGAATTCAGGCCTTCATGCCTGGGGAAACTGCCTGGACTACCTTGGACTTGAGCCAGGGCGAATATGTTATTGTATGCTTTATCTCATCGCCACTTCATGATAATGCGCCACACTTGACCCTTGGTATGTTCCATGCCTTCACCATCAACTAGCACATCGCTCTGACGGTCGCCTTTTTTGGGCTTAGTACTGACTAACTGAAGGAAGTCATTAACATTAACACGCGGTAGGATTTGAGATCAAAATTAAAAAAATACTCTACAGGAGAGAGAACCCTTTTTTTTGAATCTAGATAGAAAGAAGTGACCAGTGACCGAAGTAACTCTATCCCTGTGCTTAAATGCTAGAATGAGACCTCTGGCCCAAGATTGAGCAGAACAAAGCTTGTTCCGCTTTTCCTAATTCTACTCGGAAGTGCCCTAGTTGTTGTTGTCGGAGTCGGGAATCCCTTTGGTACCCCTTCCTTGGTTAACTTCCGAGACCCAGTTCCTCAACCTAACATACGACTAATTGAAGTAGAAATAGTTCGGTCTACAGAAATTTGTCGCATACGTGCGGATGACGTTCTTCCAGTCAATACCTCAGGCTTGAA
>JAPUKB010000078.1 GCA_027295865.1 Nitrososphaerota archaeon | reverse complement strand
TCTAGAACCTCTACAATCCGTTGGATTCTGGCTCGCATGTCTGATTCACCGTATAACAATAGTTATACGCCAATTTCTTATAATGTTTTCCCCAGATCTGGGAGAATTACACTAGCTGATCTCTGAGCCCTCTCTGAATGCGATTATCGCAGCAGCTCTCAAGTCCCGAACCCCTCTCCTATTGGGTTTGGCGTTGATATTGGAACTGGTCCCTCTCTCGTCAACCAGTTCGATGCGAGCTGCTTGTCCGATGGTACCTTTTAGACCCTTCACAATGGCTACAGCGAGCCTCAAGTCACCGTTCCCGACTCTGATTATTATGTTCTCTCCATCAGAGTTTTTGGTTAGCTCTTGGAGCTTGCAAACTCTACTCACGACCTGATCTGCCGAGGATAGAATGTTACTATAGATCTCATCATCGCCATAAAATGCAACAACACCAATTCTCGAGCCGGGATCTATCCCGACAATCAGCTTTCCGTTACCCTGGCTCTGAAGTCTCTTAGCTATTTCATGTCTAAGACTGCTCGGATCACTAAACTCCTCCAACGCAATGATAGAAGGGCTCTGGATAGTTTTTCTCTCGGACAGTGTGGTAAGAACCACTTTCACGCCCTTCGGGACTTCGCCTCCTGGAATCAGGCTCCCGAAAGGAATCCCAACCTCTTTCAGAAGGGAAGTTATTCTATAATATGCTCGCCCGCTAAGGGTGGCTATGGCTACTGGCAAAGTAGAATTTCTTGCCTTAGCCCTAACTAACAGTGGTCACCGGCATCATAGAATCCAACTCCTCGCCTGTTAAATATTGGCTCTTGGGCAAGAAACCATGTCTGGAAATCGAGCAGAGTTTTAATTAGATTGAAGAGACTCGAGAACTCCGGCCTAGAGCTCCTCTTGACCGACGGAATTAGCACTTTCCTCTTCGATCAACCGCGCACACGCGATATACTAATGCTAGAGATCGTTAAGGAGAGACTTCAAACCGGCAGGGTGGTCTACATAGATCTTGATACATCCTTCACTGCCTCGTTAATAATAAGAAAGGCAAACTACGACAATCTCACGATAATCCTTCCCAAAGGGCATGAAGTTGAGGAGGCCTTGTTGGTTCTACTCTCCTGGACGACACCCAGCATGAGCCTGCTGGTGCTGGATTCGGTTACCACTTTCAACCAAATAATTGGAGGCCTGACTTCCTTTACCTCTAAGAACAGGAAGCTAGGCCTTTATCTCGCCCTCCTCAGAGGGTTAGCTTCTAGAGCTTCGGCACCTATTGTAGTGACAAGTCATTGGGGTTACGCGAGGGCCAAGCGCGGTACAGACGATTGGACACGACACTACTCTGGAGGTAGGGTTCTTGACCACCACAGCTCCAACATCTACAGTGCCAATATGAATGATGAAGAGATCTCGATTAAGGTGATCAAGAGCCATCAGACGCAGAAGGACGAAATCTTCTTGGTTAAATCAGAAACCTTTGAGTCCAAGAATGGAGTAGCCAATAAGCACACTGATTGAAACGAGCAAAATACCACCCAGGACAAAGGTGGTTGCAATTCTTCCCCTGAGGGCCTGCCTACCTCCCGTGAATACCAGGTAGAAGCCTATCATCCCCATGGCTATTATTGAGAAATTTATCATGCTCTCTGCGACAGTTTGAGCAAGTCTAGTCGGAAGTATAGGAATTCCGCCGGCGTCTTGCCTACTCCCTTCGAGAATGGAGTTTACCGTACCAGCTGAAAAGATGAATATGATAGTAATGTAGCTCAATTGGAGTCCTCTGTTACGAATGAATGTAGCCAGGCCTGTCGCATTCCGTGTAATGCGAAAAGGCTTTACCCTCCTTGTCAGCGAGGAGGCTAACCTATCGACCGCTCTCTTCACTACCATCTAAATCACTCAATTCTAACTTCGCGACATCTAATGCCCATTGGCCGGTCTCTGGAAGAGATATGACCTTTTTTAAGTAGTTTCTCCAAGAAAAATCTCCATATCCCGTCTGCCATACTGAGTATGCTTCTCTAATCCTTTCCGATGCAATCTTGTGATAGCGGCACAATCGAAATGCCGCAATTGACTCCCTCTCGCAGAGGAGGCATGTTTCACCTAACATTTAATCAAATCCTTGATCCTCTCCTCCTCTTTTTGGGACATTCAGGATTGATACAGAATTTCCAGGGATGCCCCTTAAATCTGGTACCGATTATCGGCCAACTACAGAACTCACATGAATTGGCAGTTGGCCGGATTGCGCCCCTTTGAGGAAGTGGAGCAGAGGCCCTGCATCCGGCTCGAGGATAGTTGCTACAAATTACTGATCTCTTTTTCGTATTTCTCGAGACCAAGATAACAAGCTCGCCGTCTCCGCAGACCGGACATGGCCCTAGCTTTTCCAATGCACTCCGAGCCGTCAAACCTTTGGCAAGCAAGTTACCAATCTCCTGCTCCGAATCCTTAATGGAGTGCAATACGTCGACGAGATGGTCCATGGCCTGTTCGGCTATGCTAGCGCCATCCGTCCTACCGCTACTAAGATTCTCTAACTTCTCCTCCAAATCCTTTGTCATCTCGGGGGAGAGAATAATGGGGGCGTGAAGATTCAAAGCGTCGACTAGGGAGAGCGCGATCTCCGTAGCTCCCAAAGTCATTCTGTTACTCCCAGGCTCTGTGTACCCTCTGTCTACAATTGTCTTTATTATCCCAGCTCTGGTGGCCTTTGTTCCTATCCCTTCACTTTCGATCTTCTCCAGTAAGGATCCCTGATTATATCGAGGAGCAGAATGATCGAGTTCTTCATTCAGGTCAACCCTCCTCACCTGTAGAAAGTCTCCTATGGCAAGCTTAGGTATACGCGTCTCTCCTCTACTCCGATATCTCTTATAGTACCTGAGCCAACCTTCTTCTAGCAACTTCATTCCGAAGAACCCGAATTTGTGATCCGCGATCCTCACTCCGACATCTAATCGCTCTTTCAGTACATCTTCACCAAATAGCGAGAAGAATCGCCTGACGATCAGGTCATATAGCTTGAATGGCCTCACATCCAATTTGCGATGAGGTACTTCTCCAGTGGGGTAGATTGCAGGATGGGCCGGGTCGTCCATCCATCCCTGGCGAGGTATTAACTTCTGCCCATCTAGAAGAACTCTGGCATTATCTTCGAATGAGTAGACTCGAGATAGCCCCGCAATAATTGACTTGCAGTTGATTGAGGGTGGGATCTTCTGACTAGAAGTCCTTGGATAGGATATCAGACCGTCGAGGTAGAGCTGCTCCGCCAAATCCAACGTCTGGCTCGGATTATATCTAAAGACTCGATAAGCCTCCTTCTGAAGGTCTCCCAGGTTGAATGGAGTGGGAGGGGACTGTCGTGAGGTCGACTTGTTAATCTCAACGACTTCTGCTTGTTGCCCCTCACAACCAGCGACTACTCCTTCGGCATCAAGCTTTTTCGGTATTCTACTCCGTCCATAATTTGCTATTATCTCTTTCTCGCCAGGTTTTTGGAGAGTGGCGGAGACTTTCCAGTAAGGAGTTGGAACATGGGTCCTAACTTCAATTTCTCTCTCGACTAGAAAGGCAAGAGTAGGTCCCTGAACTCTCCCTATACTCAATGTTCTGTAACCCCTCTTTGCGGAGAGGAATGCTTGAGAGAAAGCTCTGGACAAGTTGATCCCATAGAGAAAATCTACAAGGTGCCTGGCACGGCCAGCCTCTGCCATCCTCCCGCCCAAACCAGGCTTTGCTCGCTTGAACGCCTCTCTCAGCTCTTCTCGTGTTAGGGTAGAGAACTTTACCCTCAGAGCAGTATCTCCATCAACTCTTGACGCGTAATTGAGAATGTTATAGCCGATGGTTTCCCCTTCCTGGTCAAAGTCACAAGCGAGAATGAATTCATCGGCGTGCGCGGATAGCTCCTCTATAACCTTGATCCTACCCCTGAGGTGTATGCTCTTGCGATCTACCTCGTCCTTAGGACGCCAAGCAACGTCAAACACCGGATAGACTTTTCGGTTCCGCCCCGTATCAGCGATGGTGTATAGGTGACCTGATGCTGAACAAATGACATATCGTTTTGCACCATCGTCGACCTGCAGAACCTCCACCCTCCCAACTCTAAGAGAGCTGGATCTTCCATTTGCGAGGGCGCTCGCAATCTTTCTTGCAGCGGCGGGCTTTTCACATATCACTAGGGAGTACTTACGTCCAGCCAGAATTTCTTGGAGATTGGATTGAGCGGATTTCACCAGCGTCTGAATCAGTTGCACCGGAATACTTAACCCTGAGGTCCCGGTGGGCTAAATAGAAACTCCGTGTACGGGATAATCCTTATTTCCGCTGAAAAATTCATCAACTCATATCCGTGTTAGCTTCTAGTCCTTTGACAAAGCATTTGGGATTTGCTCCCATTATCATTATGCTACTTTCACCGTCTCTTCTGAATTTTGATTTGGCTCAGGATGATCCCGAGAGGGTCATCATCTATGCCTCCAGCGAACCTGCAATTGTAAGGGCTCAACGGCTTGGAGTTGACGCAAGGGATGAAGAAATTACACTAGAGCTACAACAAGAGGCAAATGAACTTGTCACTGCGTTAAGACGAAATGGAATGAGGCTTAAAGTCATAGACATCCTCACCCATACGGCACATGTCATTATTGCAGATGTATATAATCCAACAATCATAGACGACTGGACAAAGGGACTCTCTAGAGATATAGAGATTCATCGGGATATAATCTTGAAGGTCAATCTGCAAAGAAGCATTCCTTTGGTCGGCGCGGATATAGCGCGTGATTACATCAATGCCGAGGGCCTCGGTTTAGACGGGGAAGGAGTGGTAGTTGCAGTTGTGGATACAGGCATCGATTACAATCATCCTGATCTCGGAGGAGGTATTGGGCCAGGGCACAAGGTAATCGCCGGTTACGACTTTGTAGGGGGTGACGACGATCCAATGGATGAACAGGGGCATGGGACGCATGTAGCGGGCATAATTGCAGGCAGCGGTGGCATAACAGGGATGGCACCTGGAGCAAGTCTACTTGCATACAGAGTGGTAGAGAACAGCGGTCGAGTCCGAACGAGCAATGTTGCGAGAGCATTGGATAGAGCGGTTTTGGATGGAGCTGACGTTATCAACCTGAGTCTGGGAACAAGATTTACAGTTGAGGCACTAAACGATATTGTGAGAAATGCAATGGATGTTGGAGTGATAGTCGTCGCTGCGGTAGGGAACAGTGGCCCCGCTCCTGGGTCTATTGGAGCTCCAGCGAGCGACATTGATACGATTGCCGTGGGAGCAGAGTACAATGACCGCCCTGTTAGACTTGGGATTATGACAATCCCAGAACTCGGTTTAGAGATTATCGGACTGCCAATGGAGGACTCGCCCGAAATTCTAGGGGAGTTACGGGGCGAGGTTGTATTCGTCAATTATGCAAGACCGGAAGATGTTGATGGGATCGATCTCGAAGGCAAGATTGCCCTTGCAAGAAGAAGAGGGGAGACACCAGACGAGATAGTGTTCTTCTCAGAAAAGGAGGCCGCAGTAGCGTCTAGGGGCGGTAAGGGTCTGATAGTTTTCAATACTGAGCCCGGAATAATCCGAGGGAGACTAATCCACCCTGACAACCCTTCTGGATATAACCCGTCGATTCCCACCGTCTTCATAACCATGGATCAGGGCGAGGAGATCATGGAGGCCCTGTCGAAAGGCGATGTTATTGGAACGCTAGCATTCGAAAATCGGTCACATACGGACAAGGTCTCGCTATTTAGCTCACGCGGTCCCATCTCCCAATTTTACATTAAGCCTGATCTGATCTCCCCCGGAGAACAAGTCAACTCGACCTGGCCGGGCGGAGGATACTCTATACAAGATGGAACGAGTTTTGCGGCCCCCCATGTAACTGGGGCAGTTGCCCTTCTTCTCCAACTTCACGGGACTCTAACCAGAGATCAGGTGATGGGCATATTAGGTCCATCTGCAACCCCACTCGAGAATGCCTTTGGGGAGCCCTGGCCTGCAGATCATCAGGGATCAGGCCGCCTAGATATGGAGATGGCTGTAAAGTCCCCGATGACAATTGTCCCTCATCAGATTTCTATCAACCTTGCGTATGGCCAACCTCGTTTTGAAACTTCCATTAGAATAGATTCACTGGTCGATGACTCTAGGTTAGTAACTCTACTTGCTCAATGGGATTCGTCAGACCTTGTCTCGTTTGCTATAAACACATCTTCCTTCGAACTAGCCGGGATGAGTTCAGAATACGTGAACATCTCTGCCCATTTGGTTGATGACTCGGGGGGAAATTCGGCCTCACGGATGGACGGGTGGCTGATAATTAACGTAGATTCCCACGATGAAATGGTCGACGCAGTACGATTAACCGTCCCGTTCGTTGTCTCCATCAACCCAGTCTCAATCAACGTGACCAGGAATGAGAGGATTTTCGAAATCTCTCTAATCTCTCCTTCCTTATATGAAATTGGTACGGTTAGAATTATTGGACCAGGGCGCACAATCTCGGAGGATGAGATAGTACCAGGAGAACTCTCATCCTTTTCACCCCAGGAGGCGGGAGAGCATTGGGTCGAGATCGGGGTATTGGGCGAGGACGGACTAATCTTTGGAGCCGCAATTTTCACGGTTTCGGCTGACGTCCCAGCCCCGTCTCCAGAAATAGAGGTTGCACAGATCATACCAGTGCGATTCCTTCAGATCCTACTTGGCTCTCTGAGTCTGATTGCGATCGGGGCGGCGATATATGTTGCAGCTGCGGGCAGGAGCAGGACCTATGTCTGATTCTTCCGTAAGTTGTGCATGGCGACCAGATCTCTTTCAAACATCATAAGCTCATCTGGTACACTAACCGATATTGGGTCCTTTAGAGAAAGCCCCTTGGTCCTTTTCGCATTCCAGGTCTCCGAATTAAAGTTCGAAATTTTCACCGAATATTCCCTCAGGCCATAGTCCCAAACTGGCTTAGGTAGTCTTTGAAGATGAATGCTTTCTTTAGAGTAGATCTCGTTCCAAATTCGCTCCGTTATGAACGGTGTTATCGGAGCTAATAGGAGGAGGCAGGTCTTGAGACATAGGTGTAGTGTACTCCTTGCTGACCTGATCTCATCATCGCTGAAACCAACTCCGTAAGCCCGCTGTTTTACCATCTCAAGATATTGAGATGCAAAAGTATTCCAGACGAATTCTCGAACTCGGTTCGAGGGTATGAAGAAATTGAAATCATCATATCCTTTCGAGGATTCCTTAACCACATCAGAAAGCTCGTCGAGTATCCATTTGTCAGTGTCCAGGATCAATTCGTTCGCGTCTTCAATCGGGAAGCTCGATATGAACCGCGCAAGATTCCACAGCTTCGTTAAGAATTTTCCTACTCCTGAAATCTTGTCTTCTGAAACTCTGAAGTCAGAACCTAGACTCGACTCAGACGCGGCCCAAAGCCTGAACACATCAGCGCCATACTTTTCGAGGATCGGGGCCGGGTCGATAGCATTCCCATCTCTCTTCCTGATCTTTTTTCCGTTCTTATCAACCCCGTGACCCATAATCCATGCATGGCCGAAGGGGGCCTTTCCAGTTAGCTGATAGCATCTTAGTATTGTATAGTGAAGCCATGTCCTGACGATATCCTTGGCTTGGGGCCGCAACGTTACAGGATAGGTTTTGGCGAAGAATTTCTCGTCATTCATATATCCAGTAATAAAAAGAGGAGAGATACTGGAATCCATCCAGGTATCGAGGGTTCTTTCGTCACCTACGAAATCAGTCTTCCCGCATTGAGTGCAGCTTGAGAAAGGTGGATCCTCTTTCCAGGGCTTGTAATAATGCCCCGGATCTGGGACATGTGGTGCCCCACAGGATTTACAATACCAGACAGGCACTTCTGTCGCATAATAGCGCCGTCGGGAAATGGGCCAATCAATTGAGATTGATGAAATCCAGTCGAGGAGTCTCCTCCGATGTTCTTCGGGATGAAAAGCTAGGCTCTCCGCCTCCTTGGTGAGCTGATCTCTGAACTCCAATTGTTTCAGGTAATATTCGTCCATTGGGATTATCTCTATGGGGGTTTCGCTTCTCTCACAGATGGGAGTCCTGTGGAGGAGATCTTCGACTTTTATTATTAATCCTTGGTTTTCAAGATCCGTGATAATCTTCTCCCTTGCTTCCCTCACCCTCATGCCCTCGTAAGGTCCTGCGTTTGCTGTCATACGTCCATTCAGGTCTATAGCAATAACTTCCTCTAGGCCGAGTTCGCGGAAGAGTTGCACGTCTGTATAGTCCCCGTAGCTGCAGATCATGACTGCGCCGGATCCAAAATCGGCTTTCGCGCGGGGGTGTGGAATGATTTTAATCTCCTTGTTGAAAATCGGACTTATGGCCGATAGATTATGATATCGTGTGTACCTCTCATCTTTGTCATTAACAAGGACAGCCTTACAGCTTCCTATAAGCTCAGGCCGTGTAGTTGCGATTATAATCTCATTACTTCCTTCGCCCTTGATTCCAAACTTGATGTAGACAAGTTTTGAAGGTAACTCTTCATACTCCACCTCTGCATCAGCTATCGTGGTTCGACAAACAAAGCAGTAATTATTCGGTCTCTTAGACTGATAGATGAGGCCCTGATGCCAGAGCTTGATGAAAGTAGACTGAGTGAGTTTTCTGTAATCTTCAGAATCCGTTCGATAGTACTTCTGAAAGTTTCCGGACATTCCCATTCTTTTCATTACAGCGATCATCTCTGCCTCGAGATCATCAAGAGCTGTCTTGCATAGATCTATGAACTTTTCTCGCGGTGTTGTAGCCATCCTAACCTTGTACTTCTTCTCAGTATACAATTCGACTGGAAGGCCATTTCTATCGATACCGATGGGGAAAAGGACGTTACGTCCCATCATTCGAGCTGTCCGGGCAATCATGTCAATCTGCGAATAGTGTGACGCTGCTCCTATGTGCCAGGGTCTACCCGATGGATATGGAGGAGGGGTATCGATTACGAAGGACTCTCCGCCTTTTTCTACATCGAAACTGTAGAGTCCATTCTTTTCCCAGCGATCAAAGATCTCAGTTTCAAAGGAGGGTTTCCACCTCCTCTCATTAATCTTAGGAGTAAGTTCCAACAACCATCACTATATCCGATACCTGAGGAGTGCCCCAAGTGAACCAAAGCTCTTCAACATGCGGCCCTCTTCATTCCGGCCGGAAACGACCTCCATCTTTGCACCAGCATCTATAGCTAGGTCGTCCAGAATATCGATCAAATCCCTTTCCTCTGCAGTATAATCCTGGGAACCACAAGATGAACAAGGAGCACTGATCAGTCCTTGTTTCTCGGAAACATAATTCTCCCTCTTTATTATCTTCGACTTTTCTTCACCGCATCTTTTGCACTTTACCTTAATCTCTAACATATTCAGATCATCAGAGGCAATAACTACATCAACGCTGGCAATCTTCAGGGCTTCGATTATCTGACTCACCCCGTAGATCGCCAATCCCTTTTCGCGATTAATCTCCTGTAGGAACCTCTGGACAAGCTTTCTCTCCTCAACCACTCTCACATTAGAAAGGAGGTCACGTGACTTTTCTAGGGTCTCTCGGACGCCTTCACTGCCGGAGTAAGCCCCGTCCAAAACCGCCAAGATACGATTCTTCAATCTATAATCCAGATAATCACTTTTTAGGAAATAGTCCTTGGTGGGGCCAGGACCGCTAATGATGAGTCCTTTGACTATAGTCTCCTCAAGAAAGATCTTCTTCGCGTGATGAGCGGCCCGGGAATAGTAGCCAGAAAGCTCCATCTCACGGAGTCTTTGGTATCTCTTCGCGGACTGACCACCTGCCCTAGTCTTGCCGCTGACCCCGGAGGTAATTACTTTCTCCACGTCGAACTTGTCCCCCGCAAGGATACCATATCCTGCTTCGGTAGCATCGATAGAAAGGATCCCGATGATATCCGATACCTTGAGCATATCGATCAAGTGTTCAAGATGGAAATGGTCGTCACAGCGATACAGGAAAGTTTGAACGGGTTTCGGAGGGACTATCTCATTGACAAAAACCTGCTCGCTCCCCGGCCCGTTAGTGGGAAGTGCACCCACAAATAGGACAATACCGTTATCCGGGGTCTTCTTGAATAATTTGAGGCGCGCCATTGTTCGAGTCAGGGCATCCTGAACATGATTCCTGGTAGTATCGGACTTGATGTTTGAAGCCGTTCCGTACTCTTCCCTCAATCCATTGATGACCTCATGCAGGGCTTTCTTAGGAGGAACGTACAGGGATACGAGTTCTGTTCCCCTGCCCTTTTTTGATGAGAGTTCTTTCAGGACCTTCCTAGTCTTGTATGTAGCTACCGAATCTACTTTCTCTGGCATATGGATGCTGTGCTCCGCTATCTAGCTGCGTCGTCGGGTAGGTGTCGAGAGAGCATCCTTGTAATTTGTACCAATCGATTGGTAATAAGAATATTCCCGTCAAGATTCAGATCACCTTGGGGGCAGAAATACTTTTTTCAATAGCAAAAACAGCGACATAATATGGCGTCCGGCCTATGAGGTGGGCTAATTGGAGGCCTCTCTCATCTCTTTTCCAAGAGAGTGTAGAACTAACCTACCATCGTTATACTAGAGTATCGTTATGAAAAAAGATGTTGGGGGCATCGGAGGGTGCCCCTGTCACCCAAACAATGAGTACGGCTAAGACATAGCTACGGCCGCACGGAGACCTTTGAGTACCGCTGCATTGCCCTCCTCAAGCGACACGATTTCACGGATTTCGTTGCTATAGAGAGGGAAGAAGGGGGCAGTAATCTCCATGACCTTGGCTTTGGAATCCGCTTCGATGATAGCGAAGCCTTCGGATTCACTAAAGTTGCCAACTTCCTTTACAGCTCCCGATGATACCAGTTGCTGGGAAGCTCCCGCTATCTTCTCTGTTAATGCGAGACCCTGTTTGAGGTCGGACGGCCAGGCGGACGGGTTTGCTTTGAAATTAACCATGTATCTTGGCATTTTGATCGGACGAAAGTCTAACAAGATAACTATTAAACCTTGTACAAAGTTAGAGGGCTTCTCAAGTTGGTTCTGAAATCAAACGAGGGTTCAAGCTGCTAGTTAGTCGCTCGAACGCCACTCCTGGTCAGACAGATGATTTCCGAATTCGAGTACGAGGATAATTTGTAGAGATGGGGTTCCAACATAGCTCCATCCATATTATTTCTCTACCTACGTATTGTCTTGCTGTTCTAGCCTGGAAAGATCCACGCTAGAGAATCCAAGAGATGGAGGTCACACCGACCTACGTTGGCTGATATTATGTGGACAAAAATAGAGTAGAAATAGCTTATTATGCTGACTTGACATAGAGATTTGTTTGAACGAGGATCGCGAATTTGCCGGACCGCTACCGTCGCTATTTGTACCGGTGGGAGGCGAAGCCACCCGTCTCAGGCCCCTCACTGCCGACGTCTCCAAGGCAGGAGTACGCTTTCTAAACCGACCTTTGTTGGAAATAGGCGTAGTCTCATTTGCTAGGCAAGGAGTAAGGACTTTCATCTTTGGACTGAAAGGTTTCATCAATTATCGAAGCTTACACGATTACTTTGGGGAAGGGCTAGGAATCTCGGCTAGGTACGGAATCCAACCTAGAATACATCTCAGGTATTCTCCCAATGTAAACGATGTCGGGAGTGCTGACTCAGCCCGGATTTCCATGGAATACTATGAATCCAGCGGCCCCCTAATCGTAGCACAGAGTGACAACATAGTCGACATCAATGTGAGGGACTTCCTAACCGTACATCATGTCAAGAAAGGGGTCATGACCATTGCTCTTACCACAGTCGAGGATGTTGAAGGGTTCGGAATAGCTGAGCTTGACTCAGAATCCAAAATAAGCTCCTTCACTGAGAAACCTACCCGAGAACAAGTAACATCAAAACTTGCTAACACGGGAATCTACATAGTTGGGCAAGAATTGCGGGAAATCTTCAAAGAGCCAGAATTAGTTGAAATGAGAAATAATGGCAGACTAGATTTTGGGAAGGACCTGATCCCATATTTGCTGAGGAAAGGATATCCTGTCTATGGGTATACATTGAAGGGGCTTTGGTACGACATTGGTTCCCCTAACGCCTACTTGAAGGCGATGAAGGAGATGATGGTAAAGGGAAAGAAATTTCTTTATCTCGCAGGGTCCCTTATTGAAGGAAGGAATATATGGGTGCAAGGGGTTAGCACAGAATCCCTTCAGAGGAAAGAGGACATAAAGAAAAAAATACTTGGAGGGAGAATAAAGATGGGAGATCCGGTGCTCATTGGAAGGCACTGCAGAATCGGCGATGGAACGACTATCAATAGCTCTTCCATAGACAACTTCACCATCATCGGGGAGAATGTAGAAATAGAGAGCTCTGCAGTACTTGATAGATCCATTATTGAGAATGGTACAAGAATATCTGATAGCATTATTGGAAGACATGTTGTGGTGAAATCATCCAAAATATCACCTTCTAGGATATCGAAAACTAGTGTAATAGGGGACGGGTGCACACTAGGAGAGGGATGTCAGATCAGCGGTTCGCAGATCTACCCCCATAAGCGAATCTATGATGGAAGTAGAATCGTCAACCAGATCGTCAAATGAGGTGGTCTTGCCAAAAAGGTCAGGGCCGCACTATTTGAGAGTGAGTTCAAAGACTCGTTTTCCCGGCCCTGCTAATCTCACTAATCGTGAAATAATGGGATATTTCTTCTTGTAGAGCTTCTGAACACTAGCCCTCTTTTCTTCTGATTGCACAAGGTTAGCTACCATTTTCTTCGTAATATCTTTAATGGTGACTTCCACATCGGAATTACGAAGGATATTTTTTATCCAATCCCTGTTGTTACGGACGCCAGTGATGTACATTCTCCCTTCCTCGGAAACAAAGTCCACGATCACCTCATGTTGTTTGCCCGATGTTCGCCCTACAGTCGATATCCTCAATCTGGTTGCCTTATCATACCATTCAGGAGAGCTTGCGTCCATGCAAGTCTGGGGAGAACTCTTCCATATTTCAGGACTTCTGTAGTGGCACGAAGCGAAGATTGTAATTGACCAACATGAGCTCCGTGCGATACATCGCTTCATACACCACTTATCTGGGATTTGTTAGCTGGCCTAATCCTGGAAAAAAAGGCGACCGATCAGGTAACCAACCAGGGTACGAGTTCTGAGTGTTATCAATCTATGATCTTTGACTAGTTCTTAGTAAAATTATCTATCTGGATTAATCGTTTCCGAAAGTAAGTTGATATACCTTTTAAGCAGCCTATAATGATGTGTCAACTTCGAAACATCTTGCCTAGCACTAGAACAATGCAGAGACTAGTGATTAAGCTAAGTGGAAATCTCTTCTCCACACTCAAGAGTTCAATCGAGAATATTCTGGGAATTGCTCACGCCTTAGAGGATATCCGAGCCGCTGGAAGCTCAATTATAGCGGTTGCGGGAGGAGGAATTGTTGCGAGACAATACATCGCAATCGGAAGAGAGCTTGGAGCTGATGAGGCTTCGCTAGATCAGCTCGGAATAGAAGTCTCTCGCCTGAATGCAAGAATCATGAATCTAAGTGCTGGGCTTGCGGATGAAGTCCCAACTACTCTTGAGTCGATAGTCCGGGCCTCAAGATCAGAAGGGCTAGTATTCACCGGAGGGCTCTCTCCGGGCCAAAGTACTAATGCTACCGCAGCTCTCATTGCTGAAAAGACAAAAGCAAATCTCTTCATCAATGCCACTGACGTCGCAGGAGTGTATTCAGCGGATCCTGGCAAGAATCCGAACGCAAAACTGATCCCTAAGATCACTCCTCGGGAGCTAAGGAGCATGTTAAAAGGGCAAGCCATGCAAGCAGGAACTTATGCTCTCATGGATCTCGTAGCACTGAAGATAATCGAAAGATCGAGAGTACCCACGAGAATCGTGAAGTGTGATCCCATTACCCTGAAGAGAGCTGCTCAGGGCAAGAATGTAGGAACATTAGTCGAAAGTTAAGTTAGGAGGGTCAAGGCACTTGAGCAGAACTGAGAGAATCCAACCACATCGTCACTGCAATATTTGTGGTAAAGCTACCCCGCTAAAACAGGAATTCTGTTCGCCGGAGTGCAAGGGGAAAGACGCCAAGAGTGTCAAGAAAAGCCGAAGGATCAGCAGGTTCTACACAATTGTGTTAATAGTAATTTTTCTATCTGTGGTCCTCTTCTCGTTTCTCACATAGGCCTTTCATTCATTCAAGGTCTCTAACGAAACAAGAGAAGGTCCCGGTGTGACAAGCGACCCCTTTTTGATTTACGATGTACAATATGGTATCCTCATCACAATCGACCTGTATACTTTCGATTCTCTGAACATTTCCAGATTCCTCTCCTTTCTTCCAAAGCTTGTTTCGTGATCTGCTCCAATAGTGTGCGAAGCCGGTCTTAAGCGTTTCCTGGACTGCAAAATCGTTGGCATAGGCGAGCATCAAGACCTGCTTTGTTTTCTCGTCCTGAACTATGACCGGGAGTAGGCCGCCACTCTTCCCGAAATGGATCTTGTCTATTGGAACGCTCATTCAAATTCTCACCAGAATACCTTTTTCCTTAAGATAACTCTTCACATTAGGAACAGAATACTCCTGATAATGAAATATCGATGCAGCCAAAGCGGCATCCGCATTAGCGGCCTGGAATACTTCGGTGAAGTGTTCTAACTTTCCACACCCTCCGCTAGCAATTACCGGTATGTTGACAGAGTCACACATGCTCCTTGTTAATTCGATATCATATCCCCTCTGCGTACCGTCTCTATCGATCGAAGTGACAAGCAACTCTCCGGCCCCAAGTCCCTCAACTCGCTTGGCCCACTCAAGCGCATCGATACCTGTGGCCTTCCTAGCTCCATAGGAATAGATCTCGAACTGTTTTCCATTTTTGGAGCTTTGCGAATCGTTTCCCCCAGCTCTCTTCGCGTCAATTGCTACTACACAACATTGCTGACCGAATCTATCCGCAATCTCCGTTACCAGGGATGGATTTTCAATAGCTTTGGTATTGATGGCGACTTTATCGGCTCCGTTAGAGAGAATCTCCCGTGCATCATCGGCACTTCTGATTCCTCCTCCAACTGTGAATGGAATATCAAGCTCTCTCGCCACACTACGAACAATATTCTTCATTATCTTCCTCTTTTCTGGAGACGCTGTTATATCCAAAAAAACGAGCTCGTCAGCTCCCTCGTCCCTGTACCTTGAGGCGAGCTCAACGGGGTTGCCGGCATCCTTCAGCTTAACGAAGTGGATACCCTTGACAACTCTACCATCTTTGACGTCAAGGCACGGTATTATTCTCTTAGCGAGGGTCATTTTGCATCAACGTTACTTTCCCGTTTCTCTTTCACTAACATCATTACATTCTCAAGTTTCAAGTGACCTTCGTAAAGGGCCCTGCCAAGAATGATTGAATCCACATTGGACTTTTGGACCATTAAGATATCATTGATAGACCGGAAACCACCACTTGCCTGGATCTCGCCTTTGGTATGGTGCCTCACCCTATCCAAAGTATCTAGATCGGGACCCTCAAGCATTCCATCTCTCTGGATCGCAGTGAGAAGGAACGCGCGTATCCCTTTGCTCTCAAAATTATGAAGCGAAGATAGGAGTCCTGTACCAGTTCCCGACCTCCACCCATTAATCATGACCTGATCATTCTGATAATCTAATGAAAGTATTATTTTTGTAGCTCCAAATTGGTCAATAATCTTTTCGAGAGAGTTTAGGTCAGTGAAAGCGAGAGTCCCAATTACAATCCTGGAGACCCCTGACTTTAGTACATTTCTTGCATATTCAAAGGATCTGATTCCACCTCCTACTTGGACTGGAATCGATACTTTTCTCGAAATTTCTGAGATTATTCCTAGGTTATTTCCTCTTGTTAGGGTTGCGTCGAGGTCGACAACGTGTATGGCGTTGGCGCCAAGTTGTTCCCACCTCGCAGCAAATTGCAAAGGGTCATCACTATAGACTGTAATATCATTTGGATCTCCGCGCCTAAGCCGCACCACCTTCCCAGACATTAGGTCTATCGAAGGTATTACCCGCAAGGTACTCAGTTCCTGCACATCGCAACAAAGTTCTTCAGAATCCGTTCCCCGGCTATGCCTGATTTTTCGGGATGAAACTGTGTACCGTAGATCTGCTTTGTTTCCGAGGTAATTACAGACGCGAAATCTACTCCATAATCGGTCTCGGCAACGACAATCTGCTTGTCCGTCGGTTCTGGGTAGAATGAGTGAACAAAGTAGACCCATGAGTCGTTTCCTAGACCCTCCAGCAATCTGCTCTCTCTCCTAGTTCTTAGAAGGTTCCAACCTATGTGAGGGATCTTCATGTTTGAGGGGAGCTTCCTAACTTTACCCGAAAACAGAGCTAAACCGTCACCCGGCCCTTCCTCACTACTTTCAAAAAAAAGCTGCATCCCGAGGCAGACTCCTAGGAGTGGATTGGAATCCTTTACCCAATCGACCAGAAAGTCTTTGGTCCGACCTAGTGACCTAGTGACCCTTGAAAAGTTCCCTACTCCTGGAAGGATCAGCCCATCATAATCATTACGAGATACGAGTGAGGAGGTTGTTATTGGTTGGACCCCGAGCTTTTCAAGAGCAACCTTTAGGCTGTAGAGATTTCCAACACCATAGTCGAGAATGCCTATCTTAGTCATTCTTTCTTACATTTTTCCCTTGGATGTTGGGAGCCCTATTCTCCTCTCATCCAGTGAGCATGCATTTCTGAGTGAGATTGCAAGCGCTTTGAATCCAGCTTCAACTTTGTGATGATCATTATTTCCGTATTGCACTGAAACATGTAGGTTTGCAGAGAGCGAAGTTGATAGTGACTGCAGAAAGTGCACTATGTCCTCCCCGACCATATCCTCAATACCCTCTTTGTCTATCTTTAGATCTATCACGCTATAGGGACGCTTAACGAGGTCAACGCTAGCAAATGCTAGTGAATCGTCCATCGGAACCAAGGCCGAGCCGAATCTCGTGATCCCCGCCCTCTCTCCAAGTCCTCTGCTTAGCGCTTCCCCGAGGACTATCGCTACATCCTCTGCTATGTGATGGATGAGGTCTCCCGTGGCATCGATCTCGATATCGATTAAGCTGTGGGTAGAAAGTGAAGTGACTATATGATCTAGGAATTTTACGGTAGTTTTGACGTTGGACTCTCCAATACCATCTATGTTTACTTTGGCAGAGATATTTGTCTCCTTAGTCTCTCTGACTATTTCTCCGAGTCTCATCCTAATTACCAGCTCCTAAAACTGCAGGGAGATCATTAACGCTCTTTAGCACTATATCTGCCCTACCATTCTGGAAGATTGCAAGACTATCCGTCGGGGAATGGGATGTACCATGTATACCGGCAAAGAGGAATTTCTGCGTTCCAGCCCTTTGGCTCTTAGCGTTGTTCGCCATTAGCAGATCTTCAGCTGAGTCTCCTACGTAAAGAATGCTGCTATTATTTGGAATGGATTCAGCCGCACGTAAGAGCGAATAGGGGGACGGCTTCCCAAGATCTTTTTTGGCCAACTCCTCTGAATCGATATCCTCCAAGAAGACCATCGCACTTGAGTTGAGATACTTCGTTAAAGAGTTCAAAGTGTAAAGCGTCGCTACAGATCCTCTGCCTGATGCAATCCCTATT
>JAPUKB010000077.1 GCA_027295865.1 Nitrososphaerota archaeon | reverse complement strand
CGAACCTCTCCTCAACATCGATGAATGCGGATGGCTCGTCCAGCGCGTATATGTCAGCATCCCTCATTAAAGTTGTTGCAACAGCCACCTTTTGCAGCTCTCCGCCACTAAGGTTTTTCACTTTCTTGTCGTATAACATATTGATCCGCAGGGGATGGATCACGTCACTCTGGAAGAGAGGATCTTCTACTCGTTCGCCGAAGGATTCATAGAATAACGATTGGACGTCCCCGTCATAGTTCGCTGTCAGATACTGCGGTTTGTAAGAGACACTAGCTATTAGTTCAACTTTGCCTTTATCTGGTTGCTCGAGGCCTGCTAGTATTCTCATGAAAGTCGACTTTCCGAGCGCGTTTCCCCCAATGGCTCCGATCACACTACCAGCTTTGATCTCCCCCGCCGACACCTTTAGGGTGAAATTCTTGAACGATTTGACCAAATCCTGATACCTCGAGACTCTTGGAAAGGGAGTCTCGGTGTCAGGAGGTGCGAAGACATTGAAACCAATTTTGGAATCTCTGAACCTAATATTCTCTCCGGGCAGGTATCCGTCTAAAAGGACGTTTATCCCTGTTCGGGATGGAAGGCCTGAGGAAACAATGCCATAGGCGCCAGACTCACCGTGCAATATGTGAAGACTGTCACTAACATAATCCAGAAAGCTAATGTCATGCTCAACCAGAATTACACTCTTTCCATCGTCTGCTAGAGACTGGATAACCCTTGAAACTGCTAGCCTCTGGAATACATCATTGTAAGAAGCTGGCTCATCGAACATGTAAAGATCTGCGACTCGGGAAGCAGCAACGGCGATGGCAAGGCGTTGGAGCTCTCCGCCGCTCATTTCAGAGATCTGCCTATTGATGCTTTCCTTAAGGTTCAATTCATCCACCAACTCGGACGCGACCGAACGTTCATCAAGCTTCTTCAAGAGGGATAGGCCATCATCCTTCCAAGCATCTCTGATCTTGTACACCGCCTGCGGTTTAATCGAAACAATTAGGTCTTGATTTACAACTTTCTCGAAATGAAGTTTTAGTTCGGTTCCTTTGAAGAATTCAAGGACATCGTCCCAATTTGGTTCCTCCTCGTAATTCCCAAGGTTGGGTTTGAGGTTCCCTGAGAGGATGTTAAGCGCGGTGGTTTTCCCTACCCCGTTCCTTCCGAGTAGCCCAACCACAGATCCTTTTCGTGGGGTGGGCAGCCGATAGAGTCTGAAGGTATTATTCCCGTACTGATGCACCTTCTGCTCCGAAAGCTCTTCAGCCAGGTTAACGATGGTTATTGCATCAAACGGGCACTTCTTTACACAAATCCCGCACCCCGTGCAAAGGGGCTCACTGATGATGGCTTTTCCATCAACCCCTAGCACTATGCACTCGCTTTCATCTCTGTTAACAGGACAGAAGTTAATGCACTCGAGATTGCATTTTTTCGATAAACAATTGTCCCTATGGAGAACTGCGACCCTGTGAGTCATCTAGAATACCCAGAAATTCGACGGATGCCTTACAGGTGAAACCCGGAGAGTGGCCGTAGATTCCGTCGCATGAACATGTTTTAGCGCGCTGACTTATATTAATATCGTGACTGAAGTTCGATAAAGTTACTACGGAAACCCTATCGACAATCGAAACATTTCTGAAGAGATTTGAATGGCCGAAAGCAACTAGTCATCGCCCGGCAATATTGTTTCGCCCGAGGAAGTCCACCAAAGGGATCGGTCCTGGAACTTGTTCAGATGGATACTCGGCGGATGCCCAATTCATGTCCAACAGGATAACGGGTTTCGCATGCTCCTGGCTACGAAGCAACCAATCCTAAAGCCAATCCGGAAACAGTGAGAGGTCTGCTCCAGAACTCATGGATGGAGCAGCGATCAATTTATCCCAGGAGAGAGGTCTTGGAAATATTTTCATTTCCAACATTCATCCTGTGATTTTGTTGCAGGAAAATTTAGTCAAATGATATTTATATTAGCGTAGACCCAGTGACCGCCAATGACAGCGTATCTCAACTGCTCCACAACAAGATTTAAGGAGCGGACGAGTGGGCCAAGTGGTGTTTAGAGTTGAGCCAAGCAACGGTCACGCTCAAAGTTCTTGAGGCCTATACACGCGATGTTGGACGAGGTGTTGCAAGGATTGATTATGATGCAATGGACGCGCTGGATGCGTCGACTGGAGATATTATAGAGATAAAGGGGAAGAGAAGAACCGTAGCAAAGTGTCTTCCCCTCTACCCTTCTGACGAGGGACGAGGAGTGATTCGTGTTGACGGACTGATACGGAACAACTCAGGTGTCGCAATTAGTGATACCGTAACGATACGGAGGATAAAGGCACCACCTGCGGAAAAAGTCGTGGTAGCGCCACTGGAGGCGATCCCTCCAATCGATGAGAGATATCTAGCTGACGCGTTGGAGAGCGTGCCTGTTACAAAGGGCGATAACATAATGATACCCTACTTTGGGGGGCGACTCACATTCCAAATTTTAGGGGTCACTCCAATGACCGACGCCGTACTTATCACTCAGAGGACCGTCTTTGCCATTTCCGAAAAGGGAGAGTCACTTCGAGGGGTTCCACAGGTAACTTACGAAGATATCGGCGGTCTTAGAGACGAGATTCAGAAAGTACGAGAGATGATTGAGCTTCCCCTACGTCATCCTGAAATATTTGAAAGATTGGGGGTTGAAGCTCCAAAGGGGATCTTACTCTACGGCCCTCCAGGTACGGGAAAGACGCTCTTAGCTAAAGCAGTAGCGAATGAGAGCAGCGCCCACTTCATCAGTATTAGTGGGCCAGAGATAATGAGCAAGTTCTATGGCGAGTCGGAGGCCAGGCTTAGGGAGATCTTCAAAGAAGCTAGAGATAAAGCCCCGGCAATTGTTTTCATCGACGAAATCGATTCAATTGCTCCGAAAAGGGAGGAAGTTACTGGTGAGGTTGAGAGGAGAGTTGTTAGTCAGCTCTTGTCGCTGATGGATGGCTTAGAGGGCAGAGGAAAAGTCATTGTGATCGCCGCTACCAACAGACCTAATGCTATAGATCCTGCTCTGCGAAGACCAGGGAGGTTCGATAGGGAAATAGAAATCAAAGTTCCCGATAGGAAGGGTAGAATGGAGATACTACTCATACACACAAGGAATATGCCGCTGACCTCTGATGTAGAACTAGAGAAACTGGCCGCTGTCACGCACGGCTTTGTTGGCGCTGACGTCGAGTATTTGGGTAAGGAGGCTGCTATGAAAACTCTCAGAAGGGTTCTTCCCGACTTGAAGATGGACGAGGAAAAACTGAGTCCAGATTTGTTGGCCAGACTTGAAGTCACAATGATGGACTTTGAGAATGCGCTTAAGGATGTGATGCCCTCCGCAATGCGGGAGGTGTATGTGGAGACTCCTGATGTAAGATGGGACGAGATTGGAGGCTTGGCAGGGGTTAAGAAAGAACTCCAAGAGGCCGTGGAATGGCCACTCAAGTATCCGGATGTTTATAGCAAAATGGGATATAGCATGCCAAAAGGTGTCCTGATCTATGGCCCTTCGGGAAACGGCAAGACTTTGTTAGCCAAAGCCGTTGCGCGAGAAAGTGAAGCGAATTTCATTAGCGTAAGGGGTCCCGAGCTTCTTTCCAAATGGGTAGGCGAATCTGAGAGAGGAGTCAGAGAGGTCTTTCGGCGAGCAAGACAGGCCGCACCCTGCATAGTTTTCTTCGATGAGATTGATTCCTTGGCCCCTACACGGGGGTTGGGAGGGGACAGCATGGTAACGGAGAGGGTCGTGAGCCAGCTTTTGACTGAACTTGATGGTATCAGGGCTCTTTCTGATGTGGTCGTCCTCGCGGCAACTAATCGAGTCGACATGGTTGATCCCGCTCTTCTGAGAGCCGGAAGATTCGATAAGCTCCTCTACATTGGAGGACCAGACAAAGACGCCAGACAAAAGATCCTCGAGATACACACAAAGGGGAAGCCCTTATCGTCAGATGTTAATCTGCAAAGAATCGCTGATCTGACAGATGGACTCAGTGGCGCAGACCTAGTCTCAGTTGCGAATACCGCGGTGTCTGCTGTCATCCAAGATTTCATTGGCAAATTTCCCAAGCCAGAGGATGTCAAAAGTCACGCCGATGAGGCTATTGTGAACATGAAACACTTTGAGGACGCCATAAGGAAGGTTAAGACATCCAGGGATGGCAGGCCGATGGAAAAGGCGCCGATTCCTTACTACAGGTAGACCGGGGAAATTCCCGCTACTTTACCAGGGTTAATCCTCTTACGGAAGGGAGAGCCTGCAGCTTCGACAGAACGTTTCCAGTCATATCACCAGATACTACAAACGTAAGTCTTGGCTCTGTGATCATATCCGGATCGTCCGCTAGAGCCTGTCGGATGACAAGTCCATTTTCTGCCAACACAGATGAGACTTCGGATATTATTCCGGCTTGGAAGGCATCGCCCGAAATGAGGAGAACATGATATCCCAAGAGCGCAGCTGTCTCGACCAAACTTGTTCCCACAGGTCTTATTCTTTCAAAGATACGCCCTAGCTCGCTATCTGACAGGATTTGTCCGACGGTGCTTCTAACTACCCTTCGGTCGACCCCTGCGCTCTCTGCCAGAGACGTATCTTGGATGTTTAGGTTTCCTATCTTAAGCTCCCCCCCTCTCGTGACAGAGATGCCGAATTCAATCATCTTCTTGACGACCTCCATCCTACTCCTCCGCCTCGTGAAGTGCGGGAAGATTCTCGAGAGCATTCAGGAAAAGATCCGCTGTTGGCCATATAAGGAAGTATAGTGACAGAAAGGTTTTAGCAAATGTCAGAACTGAGGTGATCGAAGTTAAGAATTCATGCTTAGCGATAGCTTCCTGGCTGTCATGAACACCCTCGCGATGTTCATGAAGGATTTTGTTGAACTATATGGGATCCCCGGCCTCTTTTTTGTAATGGTTATCCAATCTCTCATACCATTTTTTTTTCCATCTGATGTTGTCATCGTAGGTGCCGTCATATTCGGCATGGAACCGGTGTCTATTGTGATTGTCTCGGCTCTAGGATCTACGGTGGGCGGGGTAATCGCGTTCTCTATCGCAAGGAAAGGAGGCAAAAAGATCGTTAAGCGATTTATCGGAGAGAAGTGGATGGAGAGACTTGATAAATGGTTTGAGAAATGGGGATGGTCTGTTGTAATATTCGGAAGGGCGGCTCCTTTCATCTCAAGTGATGCCATTGCATATGCAGCGGGAGTAACCAAGATGGCATATCGAGTCTTCTTTCCTCTGGCCCTGATCGGAGCCCTCATCCGAGCTGTTATTTTGGTTTTCTTGGGACAGACAATTACGGGCTTCTTCGCTTTTGGCTAAGAATCGAAGCGACCACTTACATTCCGCCCATTCCGCCCATTCCGCCCATTCCGCCCATTCCGCCCATTCCGCCGCCACCCGCTCCCGGGGGTGGGCCAGCACTTTTGGTTGCGGCGACTACGTCATCAATTCTCAGTATCATTCCGGCGGTTTCTACGGCAGCCTTAATTATCTGTTCTTTCACGGCCGCTGGCTCGTATACCCCCACACTTTCCATATCTGCAATTTTCGCGTTCATGACATCGACACCGAAATTTTTCTTTCCCTGTCCATGTGCTGACCGCAACTCAACTTGCGTATCTATGGGGTCGATCCCAGCGTTTTCAGCCAGTGTTAACGGAATGGTCTCCATCGCCTCTGCGAACTTTTCAACGGCGAGCTGTTCTCTCCCTCCCAAAGTGTTCGCATATTCCATGAGTTGTCTACTGATTTCAGCTTCCGGAGCGCCTCCTCCCAATACTACCGCGGGCTTAGCCAAAACGTCCTTCACTACCATCAACGCGTCGTGAAGCGATCTATCTGCTTCGTCAACAACTCGTTGAGTTCCACCCCTAACCAAGATGGTCACTGATTTTGGGTTCTTCGAACCTTCAACAAAAACCCACCGATCTTCTTCAATTTTCCTTTCTTCCACGGTAGCGGCCTTGCCGAGGTCACCTTTGTCAAGGTCATCGAGCGTAGTTACCACTCTACCACCGGTCGCCCGTGATAGTTTGTCCATATCACTCTGCTTCACTCTTCTAACCGCCAGTATCCCCTCTCTTGCCAAGTAATGCTGCGCGGTATCATCAATGCCCTTTTGGCAAATTAACACATTCGCGCCTACTCCGCTAATCTTGTCCACCATCTCTTTCAGCATTATATTCTCCTGATCCAGGAAGGCCTTAATCTGGTCTGGATTGCTAATGTTAATCTTTGCGTCGAACTCAGTCTTCTCGATCTCCAATGGAGCGGCAACGAGAGCTATTCTAGCGCCTTCGATCTTCTTAGGCATGCCTGCATGCACCACTTCCTTATCGAGGACGATACCCTTTATCAAGCGGGTATCTCGGAGAGAGCCCCCAGCCTTCTTTTCCACTTTGATATCGTCGATGTCAACCTTGTAGGTTTCACCGTCCTTCTCGGCTACGGATAGCACAGCATCAACGACTATCTTCGCAAGCTCTCCTGCTTCCCTGAAGACAAGTTTCGAGGCCATACTCGTTTCTGCTACTTTGCTAAGCCATTCCTTATTCCCTAGCGGGACCGGAATCGAGATCTCCTTTAGAGTGCGTAGAGCTTGTTTCGCTGCCTTCTTGTATCCATCGACGATGATAGTAGGGTGAACATCCTTGTCAAGAAGCTCTTCAGCTTTTTCTATCAGGGCCCCAGCAAGAATTACAACGGATGTAGTCCCATCACCGACCTCATTATCTGCGGTTTTGGAAACCTCTACCATCATCTTGGCTGCCGGATGTTGGACATCAATTTCTTTTAGTATAGTTGCGCCATCGTTCGTGATCGTAACATCACCCATACTATCGACCAGCATCTTATCCATGCCGCGAGGTCCGAGTGAGGATTTTATGACTTCGGCGATCAGCTTCGATGCCATAATGTTATTTCTCTGGGCTTCCCTACCCTTCGTTTGGGACGTCCCTTCCTTTAGGATTATCACTGGCTGTCCCGTAGAGGTTACAGCAGGAATTGCTTGTGTAGACATTATCATATCACCTTTAAGGTTGCCACCTTTTCTTCCATATTAAATCTTATGGGTGACACTTGGCCGAGATAGCTAACTACACAGCTCAACATCACTCCGATTTGGATCGAAGAGACATCCCGAACAAAGATTCTCAATCATATGAGCCTCTGTCGCAGGTAAGTAAGGATCACCACATCCCGAGCACCTGTTCAAATTCATTCATTCATCCTTTTCTAACCTATATCAACTCTGCGAAAGAGCGCCGATCTTGACGCTTTAACCAAGCGCGTTAGTAATGAACACATCTTTAACGAGAATAGCGGGAGAGAGAGTTGGTATATTCACCTCCCACCAACTTATCCACTCTCTTGCCTTCGAGATTGCCATGATGCTCTCGAGTTGCCTTGGAAGAGCGTCACTGATTCTGGTTCCTGTTATTGGATACACGATCTCACCCTCCTCTATCATGAATGCTGCATCTCGGGGAATCGTGGAGTAGGTTCCTGCTCGAAGATTCTGAAATCTAGTATACCAATTATTCGTAAAGATAATTCCTTTCTTTATCCCAGAAATCATTTCATCAAGTGAGTACGTGCCTGGACCGACCTCAAGATTCCATGGGTGTGGGTTTATTATTCCTGCATTTCCTGTCAGTTTCGAATGAAACTTCTTAGCTGTTGTACTATTGTGCAGATACCCTCTTAGAAATCCTTTCTCTATCAAAGTGTTCTCAGTCGTCGGAGACCCCTCGTCGTCGAATCCCCTGCCGGGACCACCGTCAGACGGAATCCCGATGTCACGCATGGATAAGGAATCCACTCCTATCCTTTTGTTTACTAGACCAGCAAGAAAGGATGTCCCTGCATCCACGCTAAATGCAGAGGCCGCTTGACCTACCAAATGGAATAGATCTGCCGCCACAGTAGGCATGAATACGACGTCATACTTGGCCTCTTTACAGCCCCGTGGATCCTTCGATCTACTTGCATCAATCCCCGCTTTAACGCCTGCACCCTTCGCATCCAGATTCTTGAGGCTTGAAGCACACGAGAGTCCCTGTCCGCTTGATCCACTCTCTGAGAAACCTCGGATGTTGAGTTCTAGACTCGTCGAGTTCTCGACAGAATCAGCTCCGCCCGAGGTTCGTATTTGAGTTTCATCGACGGAGCTAGCGATGGATCCAGCAACGCGCATAGCCCCTGACGAGAGGCAATTATCAATGGCGTCCCTCGCAAATACAACTAGTACCCCGGGATTCTCGGAGACCTCCTTGTCGTAAGTTGGGAGTTGGTAGGAGGAGCTACCTTCGGGAATAGTAGCATAATCAGCTGCTCTGGGACTAATTCTACAGTTCTTCACTAAATAATCTATGAACTTCAGAATTGACGATTCAGATATATTTGAAAGAGAACCGACTGCTCTCTTTTTCTCCAGTCCGACATAGAGAAACAGGGTGAGGGTTTCAATCCCTTTTACGACGTTTACGGAGTTGTTGCTAAACCTCACCATCTCCTCCATCTGAACTGTTCCGACAATAGAGAAATCCTCAACCCCAGCCCGATCTACCTGCTTGGCCATTAAATCGACGTATGACCTCAGATCGCTCAAGTCATCACCCTTCTTGAGACCCGTACATTTCTCAACCTAATATGAGGGCCACCAGTCCAAACCGGAGCAGCTTGCATCGGGTCCCCTTTGCCACAGGTTGCACTTGTGAAACTAAGGTCTTTTCCCCGAGCATCCAAACTCGACCAGAGTCGTGAAGTGCTGATCTCCAGGACGGGATCCTTGATCGGGGCCCCTATCTCTCCAGCCTCTATCGAGAAAGCCTCTAAACCTACGTATCTCTGGTTCATCCTTCTGTCGTCAATATTCCACTCCATGAACGATTTGAAATAGACGCCAGAACGGACGTCCTCAAATAGTTCATCATGGTCATAATCTCCAGGCTCAACATAGGTATTTGACATCCTAATAATGGGTTCCCGGTTATAGCCCATCGATCGGGATGCACCATTACTAGACACTCCCAACTCAAGAGCCGTTTCACGGTTATGGAGTAGCTCAGTTATTATGCCTCCTGAAATGAGGTGCCTTTTCCTTCCTCTAATCCCCTCATCATCGTACTTGTAGTATCCCATCGAATGCGGTAATGTCGGGTCATCGCTGACATACACTTCCTCACTGCCGATCTTTTTCCCCACATCAGTGGACCCGATATATGATTCGCCAGCTTGCGCGGCCTCCCTACCTAGGATCCTATCAGCTTCGCTGGGGTGGCCACTTGATTCATGTGCCACCAACCCGGTAATCTCTGGGCCAAGGACAACATCTAACTCTCCCTGAGGGGGCTTCGTTTCAGCCTTTATTGCGTCCGAAATTTCAGAAAGCCGTCTGGGAAAATAGTTGAACAAATCGAATCGATCGAGAATTTCCATTCCACCCGATCCACCAAGCTGGGCATATCCTGCAGGTACCGTAATAGTTGAAGTTCGCCCTTCGTATTTCATCGCAAGTATACTGTGAAACTGCACTCTCGGTACCTGGCTTTCCAGTTTGGCGCCATCACTATTTACATAATGCTTCTTCTCTATCATGGTCCTCAAAAAGAGCAACCTGCTTGGTAGGTCAATGCCATTGTCGGCCATTACATGATCATCAAGTTCTTTTAGAACCCCCATCATTTCATCGATTGTGACGTCTTCAAGCTTCTCCTTCTCCTCTGCAACCCATTTTCCGCCTTCACCATCCCCTCTGCCCAGCTGAATCTTCTTCTTGAGAATCAAACTTGCAGATCTGGCCCTCTTGACGGCAGATTCCGCTAGTCGGCCTACACTTTCTTTCGTGAGCAAATTAGTAGCAACGAATGACATTGCGCCGTCATAGACAATTCTTACGCCGATACCGTTAGAATCAAGAAAGACGGATGGCTCTGGATTGCCGTTTCTCAGAATCGCGATTTGATCTATGTTCCTTTGTAATCGAGCCTCGCAATACTCAGCCCCCAGTGAAAGCGATCTCTCAAGAACTAATTGAATCAACTCTTCGCTCATGAATAGAAGGGTCAGAACGGTGCCGATTTATAGATGTCATCACGTCTGAGAGGAGGAGGAGAGGTAGTTGAGTGACAAATCTCAAGGCCAAGGGCAAAAATGACAGGTAGCCCAACACTAGTTGTACCTGACACAAGTGTGATCATTGACGGATCGTTATCAAAACTGATTTTGTCTGGTAAATTGAAGAACTGCGAAATCATTACTCCCATCGCTGTGCTAGATGAGCTTCAGGCTCAAGCATCAAAGCACCGAGAAAGTGGTTTCTTAGGACTGGAAGAACTGAAGAGACTCGGGAATCTAAAGGCGGATTTTGGGGTGACCCTGTCGTATAAAGGCGAGAAGCCTACCCTCGAAGACATTCGTCTTGCTGGAAGCGGGAGAATTGATGCCATTATACGGGACGTCGCGCGGAAACTAAATGGAACGCTGTATACGGCTGACTATGTTCAGGCATTGGTCGCTGAGGCCCTTGGCGTTAGCGTTAGTTACATTCCAATCGAGGTCAAGACTGATGCATTTGAATTTGAGCAGTATTTCGATGAAACGACGCTAAGTATACATCTCAAGGAAGAGGTGCCTCCAAGGGCCAAGAAAGGAAAACCGGGAGAGTTCAAGCTTGTCGAGGTTGGAACAGAACCCCTAACTCGGGTAGCTATGAAAACAATAATGAACGAGATCTCCGAAGCGGCTCGTGTAACGGAACGTTCTGTAATCGAGATCAAAAAAGACGGTGCCCAAGTAATTCAATTGGGTTCTTACAGAATAGCCATGACCCGTCCACCGTTTTCAGACGCACTAGAAGTTACTGTCGTAAGACCGATCGTAAAACTCGGAATGGATGACTACAAGCTCTCTGAAAAACTAATCGAGAAAATTAGAAGTCGCGCTGAGGGAATCGTAGTTGCCGGTCCGCCTGGCTCCGGAAAGACCACCTTCGCAAGCAGCCTTGCAAATTACTTCGCAGAACAAGGAAAAGTAGTCAAGACTTTCGAGTCTCCGAAAGAATTACAGGTCAGTCGAAAGGTGACTCAGTATGGCCCACTCGAACAGGATTTCAGTAATTCGGCAGAAATCCTACTCTTGGTCAGGCCTGATTACACTATTTTTGACGAGGTGAGGAAAGAAAAAGACTTCCAGACCTTCGCAGACATGAGATTGGCGGGAGTAGGCATGGTGGGAGTCGTACATGCTAGCGACCCTATCAGCGCTGTCCAAAGGTTCATTGGTCGAGTAGAGCTTGGCATGATCACCAATATTATCGACACGATCATTTTTTTGACCGGAGGAGTAATATCAAAAGTTTACGAGCTCCGACTCTCGGTTAAGGTTCCCACTGGGATGATTGAAGCAGATTTGGCGAGGCCTGTTATCGATGTGTTGGACTTTGAGGATGGGAAACTAGAGTTTGAGATCTACACATTCGGGGATGAGAATGTGATAATTCCAGTATCAACAATAAAGAAAGCTGGCAATGCTATGAAAAGGCTAGCGGCCGATAGGATTAGAGAAATGGTTAGGAGGTTTGATCCTAAGGCCGTGGTTGATGTAGTGTCCGACGGCAGGGCCATCATAAAAGTCGATAAGTCAATCATCCCCAAAATCATAGGAAGGAAGGGTGTAGTGATTTCCGACTTGGAGGATACCCTCGGGATTAAGATCGATGTGGAAGCCACGTTACCATCCCTCGGCGAGGTCATCCCGTTCGATATGCGAGAAACCGGAAATTCCCTGGATTTAATTTTTAAGACAGGAGGGATCGGGAAGCTTATCAATTTCTATGTAGAAAATGATTTTCTTTTCTCGGCGACAGTGGGGAGGAAGGGTAAGATTAAAGTGTCAAAATCCTCGGAACTCGGAAAGCGCCTCCTTAATACTATTCTAATTAATGGAGAGGTCAAGGCAGTTCTTCAAGCTTAGAGCTGACCTGCTTCTTATTGGGGTTCGATTGTTGAGGGTGGCTTGCTTGAGATGGCATACGATACCCAGCTAACCTTTGATATTTCGTTGGTGATTCTATTGCTCATCTTTTCAAGAAGATCGAATGGTAATCTAGTCCAATCAGCGGTCATGGCGTCGACAGATTCGACAACCCTGATTGTCACCATGTATCCCTCCGATCTTTGGTCTCCTTGAATTCCTGTCGCCCTGTCATCTCCGACGATAGCAAAGGCCTGCCAGACCTTGGCATAAAGGGCGCTCGAGGTAATCTCCTCCTCTACAATAGCACTTGCATCTCTACATATCCTAAGCTTTTCTGTGGTCACCTCCCCGATGATCCTGACTGCTAGACCTGGTCCTGGAAATGGGTGCTTTTCAAGAAAACTCTTAGGAAGGCCCAGAAGGGCACCAACTGTCTTAACCTCGTCTTTGTATAGGTCTTTTAGTGGTTCTATGAGTTTGAAGGCCATCTTTTCTGGTAGGCCACCGACATTGTGATGCGCCTTGATTCTCGAGGAAGGTCCAGTTCCTCCGGCGCTTTCAATAACATCCGGATATAACGTCCCTTGAGCCAGCCATTCAAATGGTCCATGTTGGTCGCTGAACTGTTCGAAAGATCGTATGAACTCTTCCCCTATGATTTTTCTCTTTTCCTCTGGATCGAACACACCGTTAAGCTTTGATATGAACCTCGCGCCTTCATCTTCGAACATGACATTCAGTCCTAGTTTCCCCTCCAGAATAGCCTTGACGTTGTTCGCTTCGTTTAGGCGAAGCAATCCATGATCTACAAAAACGCAGGTAAGGTTAGACGGAATTGCTCGTTGAAGCAGAACTGCGGTTACAGTCGAGTCAATTCCACCGCTCAAAGCGCATAACACCTTTTCCCCTTCCCCGACGAGTTGTTTGATGCTGTCAACGGAACTATCAACAAAAGATTCCATCATCCAGCTTCCCTTACATTTACAGACTTTGAAAAGAAAATTCTGTAGGATTTTACTACCCTCGGGTGTATGTGAAACCTCTGGGTGAAATTGAAGCCCAAAGAGTTGGGCCGACTCGTCCCGAATTGCGGCGTAAGGGGAATTCTCGGTATGACCGATCGTGATGAAGCCGTTTGGTGGTTTTGTCGGTGCGTCTCCATGACTCATCCAAACGGTCGTTTTCGGCCCGATTCCTGAGAGCAAGTCTGATTCCTCATCTATCTCTAGTGAAGCTTTCCCGTATTCCCTCTTCGGAGCCTTAATGACCTCACCTCCAAGAATATCCACCATGACCTGTAAGCCGTAGCAAATTCCTAGAATTGGAATTCCCAGCTCGAAGATCTCCAACTGTGGTCTTGGTGACCCCTTTTCGTGTACACTACTCGGACCTCCAGAAAAAATGATACCTGATGGATTGATCTTTGATATCTCTGAAGGAGATGTGTCATATGGTAGGAGCTCCGAATAGACGGATAGATGTCTGACTCGCCTCGCAATCAGGTGAGCATATTGAGCACCAAAATCGAGTACAATCACCTTTTCTTCCTTGTACTGCATTCTAGAACTCGATATCGACTTTTGAATCGACAATTCTGATTATGTCTGCTCCAACATTCTCGAAAATGTCCAAGTAGAAGTGTTGATGATCTCCTCTAGTCTGCTATTTTCACCGTAGTTTTCCACGGTAATTTTTACTATGTTAGAATTATCATCTTCATCTATTTGGAAATCGATTGCACCACCACCTGACTTGGTCCCGTTTCTTACTTCTTCTTGGTCGAGAGACTTCATTCCTTCAAGAATTTTTTTCACAAAAAAGGAGTTGAATGGTGGCGTCCGACTGCTCAATGAGATTTCGCTGGCCGGAATTATAGTGACGCTCCGCGTGGTTATGTAGGCGTTTGCGAGAAGATCACCTCCTTTGGATTTAAGCTGTCTCACCTCATCTGCCTCGGGAGCGACAACTTGTCCCCCTTGTGAGAGAGGTTTACCACTCGTTTGTCGTGGTACTATTTCCGCGGCTGTTAGAAAACTCCCTCCTCGAAGGACACTGTCGACGACGGAAAGCGTATCCTTGAGCTTTGAAATTTCCGCTTCCAGTTCGGTAAGCCTGGACTCTAACCATTCCTTCGTGTCGGCAGCTTTTCTGATTTCATCTTCCTTGGATCCCAGACTCAATAGAGATTATCATCCTCCAATCTATTTTAGATTTTATCTTCCGAGAAGGACAACTTGAATAGCGGTTCTCAACTCGGTAGCATCCAATCTAACACATGCTAGGTCATCGGTCACGAAGAATTGTTCGTACCTCTTCTGCAATTGCCTCACCCATTTCAAATGTTCCTCCGACTCCTCCAAGGTCGTATGTAGTATGATTTCCTTTTCTAATAACGTTCTCTGTTGCTAGACTGATTGCGTCGCCTGCCCTTTTATTTCCTAAGAATCTAAGCATCCAAGCTGCAGAGAGAATGGTAGCAGTCGGGTTAACCATGTTCTTTCCCTTATACTTGGGTGAACTCCCATGTGCTGGCTCGAACATTGCGTAGCTATCCCCCAAGTTAGCTGAACTTATTGTCCCGATACTCCCGACAAGGCCCGATGCTTCCTCCGAAATAATATCCATGAAGAGATTTGTACTCAGTAGGATTTTCTGATTGAAACGTTCAGGGTTTTTCATAAGTTGTTGAGCTATATTGTCGACTAGGTACTCTTCCAGAGCTATACCTTCGTACTCCTCTGATACCTCTTCGACAGCCTCCAAGAAGAGACCATCAGTCTCCCTCAGGATGTTAGCCTTGTGAATTGCAACCACTGTCTTCCATCCCTTCTCTCTAGCCTCTCTGAAGGCAAAATGAGTTACACGCTTGCATGCCTTCCTAGTCGTCTTCCTGATACTAATCGCTGAGTCTTTGTCTAATCTATACCCAATACCGCTATACATCCCTTCCGTCCCCTCTCTTACGCAGACGAAATCAACCAGCTTATCGCCTTTTCTAGTGGAGAATCCCTTTATTGGCCGGACATTAGCAAAGAGGTCAAATCGTTGTCGGATCCCGACTGCAACGCTTCTCGGTTCGTCCAGGGCTGTGGGCGTTATCGTGGGTCCTTTTAGGCAGGCTTCACTTTCCTCAAGGGTCCTCCAGGTCTTTGGCGGGAGGAGACTCTCACCCCCGTTCTGCTGCCACCACTCGTACCCACCTTCGCACATTATCAGATCTAGCTCTGCTCGAGCTGCTTTCATTACTTGAAGGGTCGTCTTAATGAGTTCAGGCCCTGTGCCGTCTCCCCGTATTACTGCCACACGCTTAACCACTAGATTCACCACGATCAATCAGCAAGCTGTGTTGTGTCATACCTTCGGGGGTGATGTCGTCGTTTAGAAAGGCTTCTGGATGAGTTCGGACACCTGTTACAAATTCATTACTTCCCTCAGGGGTATTCGATATGAATCTCGAGTCTGTTACTACTGATACTGTTTGCCTGGGATGGCAGGAGCAAGATATATTGGTGTCGACAGAGGAAATGATAATCGGGTTCAGGTTTCATGGATACAGCAAGAGCGCTGGAGAAAATAATGGAGGCGAAGTTCGATGACTTCATTCCTGAAATTGATCCCAAGGAGAAAGTCGGATTTCGATATCCTCTTGCCGACGAGCTCCTCGAAACCAGAAGCGATGAGACGAATCAGACCTTAGATCGCCTTGCAAACGAGGGTCTTCTCGTCCGATTCCCCTTTGACAAACTGATGGCTTGCCCAAACTGCAAATCCTTCAACCCCAGGGTGTCTACCTCATGTCCCCACTGCAGCCATACAAACATGACCAGAGGCAGAGTCCTTGACCATATGCTCTGCGGCTATGTTGGGCCTGAAAGTGAATTTATCAGCAGCGAAGGGTATACTTGTCCCAAGTGCCGCAGAGCCTTGAAGCTCATCGGTGCTGATTATCGCAGTCCAGGCCTAATGTACAAATGTGAGAGTTGTGGCAAAGTGTCGTTAGCACCGAGGGAGACCTTCATATGCTTCCAGTGTAATCATCGGTCTTCTCTCGAGGAATTAGCTGAGATTCCCTTATTTGGGTACCGTCTTAGCGCTGCTGCCCGAACTCACACGATCTCGATTTCTGTGCCAAAGGCGAAACTGGTCGATTGGTTGAAATCACGTGGCTACAAAGTCTCGATTCCGGGACGAGTTATTGGAAAATCAAATGTTAAGCATAGGGTAGACATTCTTGCTGAGAAATATTCCAAAGGAGGATTCCTAGCAGATAGGATCTTCATTGACTTTTACATTTCGGAGAGAGAGACTAGTGCTGATCCGATTCTGTCCTTGTTTGCGAAGGGAATGGACACGGAGATCTCTCGTTTGCTCTTGATCGTTGTCCCCAAACTCAGCAAGAATGCGTCGCTCTTTGCTAAAATGTACAATATCGAGGTCTATGAAGGTAGTACTCTTGAGGAGGCGATAGTCAAGATATTCGCACAGGCTCCAGATGCTAGCAAGTGGCTGCTTGGTCGCTAAGCTCGCATTGTGGTGAGAACTTGGGCCCGGTGAATTGACTATGAGAAATCAAACTGAGATGACGTCGAGGACGATTTATGCTACACTAATCTTTTCTTACATTTTGACAGGTATTTTCTTTTACGGGGCGTACTATCTCTTAGATCCATTCTTTAGGATTTCAAGTCCAATTCT
>JAPUKB010000076.1 GCA_027295865.1 Nitrososphaerota archaeon | reverse complement strand
GTCGCGAATACTGGAACTGTTGTGACGCAAGGTTCGAATGCATAAGGGCATCTTTCTCTAAACTTGCATCCATCTGGCATCGCGACCAAACTAGGTGGAACTCCAGGAATGAATGATGGCTTAGTATCTCCATGCAATCTTGGCGTACTGGCGAGCAGTGCCTGCGTGTATGGATGTTTAGGTTTCTGGAGAACATCTTCTAGACTCCCGGTCTCTACCATCTCGCCTGCATAAATGACTCCAAGTCTGTCGCAGATGTCGCTCGCAAGGGCGATATCATGTGTGATGAAGATCATTGAAAGCTTCTTCTCCCACTTCAGCCGCTTGAGGAGGTTCATTATTTGAGCTTGGATACTCACGTCGAGGGCGGATGTTGGTTCGTCTAGAATAACGAGTTGAGGATTTTGTACTAGGGCCATAGCAATGACTACTCTCTGCTTCATCCCTCCGCTCAGTTCGTGAGGGTATCTTGGGAAAACGTCCCCAGATAGGCCAACAAGCTCTAACATCGTCACCGCTCGATCACGGGCGTCCTTCTTCGGTACCTTTTCTTCTCTAAGGGGTTCTGTTATCTGATTCCCCACTCTCATTACTGGGTTGAGTGAATTCATTGCCCCCTGAAAAACCATGGAGATCTTTTTCCATCGAATGTTCCTCCTGAATTCCTTCTCCGGCAGATTCATGATATCCTTTCCTCCAAGGGAAAGAGAGCCCGAATAGTGCTCAACATTATTGGGCAATAGACGCAAAAGGGCAAGAGCTAAACTAGTTTTACCGCTACCTGACTCTCCAACGATACCCAAGGCCTCGCCTTTATCGACATCAAAAGAAATCCCATTAAGTGCGTGAACAATTCCCTTACGGGTCTGATAATGCATTTGGACGTCCCTTGCCTCAAGCAATGCCATCACCAATCATTCCTCACATTCAGGTTAGGCAACCCTCCGTAATCTCGGGTTGACGACCGGTTCAACTCCTAATGCTATAAACACAAAGATCATGGCCGTCAGGACGATCAGCAAGCCTGGCGGAAGGACCCACCACCAGAGGCCGATATACACTGCACCGCTTGTGAAACCACTTTGAAGGAGTTGGCCCCAGGTCGGAATACTCGGATCTCCTAATCCCAAGAAACTCAGCCCGGCTTCCGCTAAAATAGCCCCAGGTACAGTAAAGACCATTTGTGCAAAGACAAATGGAGCGATCTGGGGGAAGAGGTGCTTTGTCATTATCCGCGATCTGGAAGCACCTAATGCTCGAGCCGCCTCCACAGATTGTCCTGAACGTAACGGCAATACCATCGAACGGACTATAATTGTTAACCCAGGCCACCCAAAAATTATCAGGACGACCACAACGAGCCAGAGTCTAGGCCCTAGGACGAAGATTAGGAAAATGAGAAGAGGAAGAAGTGGGATGTTTGAAAGTATGTCAGAAGTTCTCTGCAACACCGTGTCAGTCTTCCCACCCACATAACCACTTACGATTCCCGCAAATGTTCCGATTATTGTCGTGACTACCGCTGTTATGATACCAATTCCGAGTGCAACCGGGAATCCATACAGCAATCCAACCATTAGGTCTCTTCCTATGATGTCTGTACCCATTAGGCCGAAGACCGAACCTCCCAGGACGAATTTGACACCTTCAGTCGTGTCTCTTTGATCGAACGTGACAAATCTCACTTGTATCACATATTCCCCCTTCAATACTTCCAACGATTCTAGTTGTTCACCAGCGGCTATTGATCCCAAAAGGATTTCTTCGATCTTCCCTGCAACGTCCAGGGTGGAGACATCTCTCATGAGTATATCTTCAAGAAACCTTGCGACGTTTGACTCCACAAGTGAAGCACCTCCGAGGTTCACTCTTTTTGGAGAATCTTTGTAACGAATGATCGGCACAACCTCTTCTTGTCTCGGCCCGGTAACTATTTCTCGATAAATAATGAGTTCAGTGCTATCCGGTCTAACCATTGAAAGAGTCACCAATGGCGGATCCTGAAAGTATCTGACCTCATTGATTGTGAGGGAGAGGAAGGAGGGAAATTCGTCCGCCGAGTAGTCAAAACCAAAAGAGTAGATGAGCTCCTTCCCACCCCCGATCACTCTGGTGCTACTAGGTTCAGTAAGCTCAAACACCCGGTGTTCAGCCCTTGAAAAATCATCAAAAGCGTTTATCCAAACGGGGGGAACCGCCTTTGGATTGTCTTCCCATACCTTCGGGCTACTCCAAATCTTAGTACCGAAGTCAAGGGGATAGGTTGCAATTACGAAAACTGATATCGCTAGAAGTATAATGAACAACCCAGCCCCTAGTTTCCCTGATCCTGTGGAGAGGAACTCCTTTGCTAGGTCCCGGTTACTTGCACTCATCAGTATCTTACTCTTGGGTCTAATACCACATAGAGGACTTCCAGAAAGAATCGAGCTATTACATAGATTAGTGTAAACATGAAGGTTAGGGCAATTATCACAGATTCCTCTCCTGTAAGGATGGCAT
>JAPUKB010000075.1 GCA_027295865.1 Nitrososphaerota archaeon | reverse complement strand
AGCCCTCCTCATGGTGCTTATAGCTGCAAGGCTCGGTGTTCCAGGCGGTGCGACCATGATGGGCATAATCAGCGGAGTGTTGCTCCTTGCAGTCCCTGCGCCAGCTGCATTCCTATATTTCCCGGGCACAGTCGCGGCTGGTCTTGTCTACGACCTCTCCCTTAGAGGGAATTTTGCAAGAAACGCAACCAATAGCAGGAGGATTCTTACGGGTTCTCTGTTAAGCGGAATTGCAGAATCAGTGATAGTAACTGGAGGCTTCTTTCTGATTGGATTCTCATTTACTGAGATCGTAGCGGCACTCGCGGCTAGTGGCTATGCCAGCGCAGGAATAATAGGGATATGGATCTTCGCGTTGGGGAAGAACATTATAATGACTACCGTAGGCGTTGGATTTGCGTTCACTATGATTAGAATGTTAGCCAGACGAAAATTGTGAATTCAGACCCATCAGGTGGAATACCTGACCTGGCAGAGTTATTCGTAATGCTATGAGTACGACCATTGTTGGTTGCGAATTCAAAAGTTAATAATTGATCCGCCATCAAGCGTCCGAAGAGATTGCCTCAAGATGGACCGAAGTTTGGGCCGGGCTTCCAGGAATGGAACTAATTGCTAGTGGTTGAGAGCCAGGTAACTGGGCTGAAAAATACCAGCTTGCTTCGGTGAAGAATCAAAATCCTTAGTGTATAGGTAAGAATCCAAAGCGATTCTTCGATCCTCGTCCATGGAACGACCGTTCTTCGGGGTTCCTTATGATAGTTACAGAATAACTCGAAATCATGATACAAGCAAGAAACGGTATCAAAATTGGGTTGCCCATAGCAGTAGCAGTATTGCTATGGAGTACACTCTTCATGGTACCTTTGGCCTTCTCGCAGGAAGAACGGAGTGGGGATGTCGAGGTGGACCGGGAGAGGCAGGTAAGACAGCGCACGCGTGCCTCTGTAGAAGTCGACTCAGAGTATACGTTCCGACTGAATGGTCACGGAGTGGCAGTCAATTCAGAGGATGAAGCCTACAGGTCTCGGATCGGCCTTGCAGGGATGATCGAACCAAGCATTGATGCAGTCGATGCAGACAACACCGAAATTACCATCAAGAGAGGTGCACTCTGGATATCATCGGAAGATGGGCGAATGATATTCAACATCGATCCTGAGAGCTGTACGGCTGAGGCAGGAGAGGGAGATCTATCAATCGAATGTGAAATGACGGATGGCGAAGAGAACTCATACAAACTTGCTATTCGAGGAACACAACTAGGACACACGTCCCGCAGGGTAGTATTCCTGCTACAAGGGACTCTAACAGGTGAGACGAACGACAGGAGTTTCGACCTTACCTACATAACAACTGTCTGGCGTGCGTAAACCCATGAACGAGAATATTGGGCTGCCGAAAGGCAGCTCTCCCCCAATTTTTTCTTGTCGATAGCGTTCCTACAGGTTCCTTATATTCACCCGAGATGAAATTATTAGGAGATACCAGTATATGAGAAGAATTATTTCGATTATTCTTATCCTCTTGCTTTCGGTCGCGGTCATTACCGTGGGTCAGAGTGCCGCACAGGCTAGCACCGCCGGCAGAGTGTCTGCTTTCATCGAAATTGCTGATACTGCCTCCCGACACGTGACTATGCTCCGTAACTTGGTTAAAGAGAGGGCCATAGACACCCAAGCTTCTGATCAGCTCCTCGCAGACGGAGATATGCTTGTTGCCGAGGCCAAACGGCTTCTAGAAACGCAGGAGCTAGATGCCTCTATATCGAGCACGAAACTAGCAATGTCAAAGTTCCTTGAAGCCTTGGACAGTCTCAAGGAAAGTTTCGTCGAGGCTCAGGATGAGGGAGAGAGCAGATTACTCGACTTGCTGGAAAGACAGAAAGTGAGAATGTTAGCAATTAGAAGAGCAGTGGATGCAGCCGGGGATGCCCCTATCGATGTTGTCTCGGACATCAACGCTCGTATACGGGAAGTTGAGAGAAGGCATTCGGCCATTTCACGCGACGGTAGATTGGCAGTGGGTAACGAGCAGGCAGCTAGAGATCTGGAAAATGCCCGAGTCGATCAAGAATTTATTGTCAAAGCCCTTAGGGATGAGGAGTTCAAGAAGATATTCGAAAGATATCAACGATTCATTTTGACAGTTGAAACCGAGTTAGAGAAACTGAACTCGATCCTAGAGAGGGCAAAAGGCGCTGATATAGATGTGTCCAGCCTAGAAGCAAGAGTAGAGCGTGCGCTTAGGCTCGTTGAAGAGGTCAAGCAAGCAGCAAGATCGGGTGAACTTGCGGAGGCTCGGGAACACTTATTTCAACTAAAGGAGATATTGGGGGCTCTCAGAACCGATATCGGTAACCTGATAGACCTGGGTCTTGACCAACGAGGAATGGACTAAAACTTTGGGCAGGATAGTTCAACCCTGGTCCCTTGCGATAATACCAGAAGACAATTCCCCCAACGGTCAATAACCGCTAGAGCCACGCATTGGAACTCGTGTTATGCATATATAGGAAATCTAACGCTAGGTATGTGGACATGGCACGGGCCCTTCCAAAGAGGAAAAAGAAGATTGCTCCTCCAACCGAAGTTGGCAAGCTAAAAGAGCGGATGAGAACGCTCTCCCAGAAACTCTCTGAATCTGTTCCTAAAGATGAAATGGAAAGCCGGCTTAAAGAGTTCCGCCTATGGAAGTTGAGGTCAAGGAAGCTAAACAAATCCCAAATGGATAAGCTTCAGGTTAAGCTCAATGGTTCTGAAAGTCGTATCCAGGATCTCCAGGCTGAAGGAAGCGCACTCCAGAAAAAGCTCGAGAGCGATTTGGATGAATCTAACAAGAAGATTTTGGACATCGAGGATAAGCTAAGAGAGTCAAGAGAAACTATAGAATCTGAAAGGGAAACCATAAGAGAACTTGAAGGCGGGAGAGAAGACTCAGGCAGGAAGCTCCATCTGCTCGAATCGAGGGTCCTGGAACTTGAAGGGATAGTAGGAGGCATGATTTCGAGAGAAGAATTGGACAAATCCGTGAGGAGGTCAGCTGACCTCGAGAAGGAACTGGGTCAGGTAAGAACTGATTTGTACTCGTCTCAAAGTAGAATCAGTGAAGTGGAGGCAAACAATTCCCAACTCGAGTCAAGGCTCGAGGGCTCAGTTTCAAAAGAGCAACATGATGATAGGATTAACGAACTCAACTCCAAACTTACAGAACTCCAGGTGCGTATAGCAGAGGGCGCCGTTTCTCAAGAGGAAATGGATCAATGCAGGAAGAGGGTAGAAGAGCTAAGGAGCGAACTGGCTCTGGCAAGAGACACATCCGTACGGTCTGCCACTGAATAGTTCATAACTAACCCAGAGGTTCGTCTACCGAACCGGTATGAAAAGAACTAGGTACAGAAGTAGGAGTCCAGACAATCAATCCAATCTCATCTCATGCGGAGCTACTAGCTTAGGAATAGTTCTAAGTACTTTTCACCAGAAAACGAACCACATAGTAAACATCTGGAGTACTATTTACAGACGATCAACATAGTACTAATACTAAAATGACCCCCGCTCTAAATAAGAGGGGCCACCAATGGGTCTATTGGGGAAACAGGGGACCAGCCGTATATTATCAAGCCGTGGGAAGCGCTCTTAGACTCGCTTTTTTCAGGCACGTTGGTTCCCTCTCTCTATTTTTCTTGAGCCTTATCTCGCTCGATTCCAAATCCGCTCGTGAAGATAATAGAAAACAGACTTGACACCATTCAAAGCAATTCCTACCCCGGCAGACTCGAACAACTGCCCAGTCCAGGCATACAACCCTATCACTGTTGTAGAAGTGGCAATAATTCTCCATGTTATCGTCTTCAATATGCTCCTCCGTCTACTGTCTACCAACCGGCCTTGGCTCAACTGCTCTGTAGGCGGGAAAATTCTTCTAATTCGTCTTGATCCTATCACTCGGTCTCCGTTTCTAGGCTCCTGGATTGGAGTAGATTAACGCAGATGAAGAACCGTCTCGAGACCTTCTAGAACTTTCCCTCGAGATGTTCCATATTCGTGATATCGACTACTTCCTAGTCTACAATAGAAAAGCGAAGTCTACAGCGAATACCATTAAGAAGAGCACGATAAAAACAAGGACAAGGTTGGCCTTCCCAACAAATTGAATCCTCGATATCGGTTTCGCGATATCTTGAGGACTAAAATTGCCCTCTCGCACTGTATTTAGAAATCCTCTTGAAGCCGGCAAAGCAACTCCTAAGGCTAGTGCTACCATGATGAGGGACAAGACAGCTCCGGCCAGAATAGAATTTCCCCAGGGTATTCTAATTGCTATTCCTAGATCGAAACCTGCTTTGAATAATGCGATGATAGCTCCTGCGGAGATTGTAATAAGAGAGAAAACCACAAAGAAATTTACAAATCTGGGCAGGAACTTTACAAGAAAAGAAATCCTGTCTTTTGGTTCAAGGGAGGCTAGAAAAGGCCCCAGAACGAAATAGTTGATTAATATCGTTCCTCCCCACCCCACCGCTCCTAGTATGTGGAACCATCTCACGACGAGGATTACAGAGTCAATGATAGAGACCATGACTCGATACGAGCATACTCCCGAAGTTCGGTTAATAAGTAATCCGCTTCGGAATCACTATTAGCTTGCTTAGGCATTGCTCGACAGTTGTATTTGCCTCACCTGGTCTTACAAAAGCTCCATGTATCAAGATATCGGCGAAATAAGGATAGATTCAGATTAGGCCGTATAATGTTCGGGTTCTATCTTGAGAATTATCCTAGCCTCGTTAGAGGAGAGCCACGGGAATTTTTCCTTACTGAGATACTTTTTAGCAAGTTTGTGAATGTGGTCTTCGGCACCAGATGTACTTTGTTCTACGACAATACCTCTGATCGTTATCATATCATATTGATTTGATGCGTCAGCGATGGAAATGGCAACTTTTGGATTTACCTTGGTATTCTTCTGTTTTACCCGTCCCACGGTTGTATTCACCAGTATTAGGCCGTCCTCATAGTCTACCCAAACTGGGGTGACTTGGGGGGAACCGTCCTTCATTATGGTGGCAAGATAACCAATATTCCGACCATCAATCATCTGGATTGCTCTTGTATCTAGTTTCATTATCTCTA
>JAPUKB010000074.1 GCA_027295865.1 Nitrososphaerota archaeon | reverse complement strand
GCTAGCTTGATTGGGACTCGTATCTCCTACTCCAGAGGTTGCCCACTCCTTTTCGATAAGACCGGTTAATCTCCTGAATTCATTCACCGATGCCGGTCCAAACCCGGCGAAATGATTATTGAAGAAAACGAAGGCATCCTTGAACGAGTCCTCTTTCGCGACCAACTCTTTATGCCATTCCATCATCTTCTGCTTCTGGTCTTTCTGGATTCCTTTGAACTCGGTAATCGATCTATCGCCTACAAATCGTAAGTAAAGCTGATCCGATGTAACCTCCTTCGGGGTTTCTAGGTATTGGGTAATCGACCAGCAAAGTGATACGTTATGGTCCCGAAGAAGTGGCAGAATGCTTTGATCTTCAAACCACGACATGTGTCGGAACTCTATCGCATAACGCACTTTAGGGTCAATGAATTTGAGAAAATCTGCCAATCTTGATTTATCTTTCGCTACCTTAAATGATGGAGGCAATTGGACCACTACTCCACCTAGTTTCTCTCTCAACCCTTTGATGCTTTTCTCAAACCAGTCAAGCTGGACGTCTACGCCAGCGAGATGTTTTTCATGAGTAATCTTCTTTGGCAACTTTGCAGTGAAGAGGAAATCTTGGGGAGTTTTCTCGTACCATGATCTAATCATCGGAGGAGTGGGAGTCCGATAGAAGGACGAATCAATCTCGACTGCATCGAAAATCGAAGAATAGAATTTCAAAAAATCTTTGTTAGCGGCTCCGGATGGATAAAATACATCAACCCAATCTTTATAGCCCCATCCGCTACAACCTATTCGGAGTTTATCGGCTAAGGCACTTTTCTCATCCATCAAATTTAATAGCAAACTTCGTTTGATATAATCCTTCTCAAGATGATTGGGCCCAGATTGCGCCTTAATGACTTAGAATGGCCGTAACATGTCGTGTATTAAGATATTAGACCTAAACAATGAGGAAAAGACGTGCACTACCTAAATTTGCCCATAGAAAACATAAACCGGATAAAGGTTTATGTATTCTCCGGAACAGATCTCAATATCCTCCTTACGAGGTTAATAGACCTACATTCTCCGTAGGACTTTACATGGCTAACTCAGCAACGTTCTTAGCTAGGGTCATCAGCGACGGGCGCATCACGATCCCAAATGAAGTTAGATCACTATTAGGGATAGAGGACGATATCTTCCTCAGTTGTACTGTGACTCTTTCTTCGAATATCTCAAGGGATATTGAAGAGAGGAGGAGGGACACACCACTCCTCGCAGATTTCGCCAGGGTTCTCGAACAATGTAGACCAGTCTTGGAGGTTAAAGGTCCAAATGGAATTAGACGTTCGGCATCCTATCTCAAATTCCTAGTAGGAGAGGGGTTGGTAGAGAAAGAGATTCGCGATGAGATGACCCGTTATAGAACGACTCATGCTGGGAATTTACTGCTCGCAAAGCTGGGAGGGGTTGACTTTGAATAATCTGAAAAACCGAGTCTCCCTCACAGGATTGAGACGGAAAGCATTAAGGAACGGGATCTGGTTCAGAGCCCTTTCCTCGATTGAGAGAGGTCTGGCGAATCTCAGTATTAGGTATGTAAAGGAACCCAAAAATAACAGATTGATCGGTGCCCTGGAGGAAATAGTGAACAAATTAACATCAGCAATCAATATGGGATTCCTATACTTCCTTGGATTGAGAGGACGTCACATTGCAGAAGAGAGGGTAGAGGTAGCCACCAAGTGGGGTAACCAGCAGGCAAGAGCGTGGAAGTCCGACCAAAGCTTTTGGCAGTTCTTGGGATTGAACGCCAATTTTCCGTCGTGGAGAGGTGTCTAACGTTGGAATCTCTTCGCCTTCAAGGGAAGACTGGTGCCAAGGTCAAGCGTGATCGCATGAAGATTATCTCAGACATACTTGAGATTACGAGACACGGATCAACCAAGACTCGAATAATGTATAAGGCGAACCTGAGTTATGATCAGCTTATGCGGTATCTCAAGTTCCTGCAGGAGACAAGACTTCTGATATCCTTCCCACAGGATAGAAAGTATCATACCAGTAGCAAGGGGATACTATTCCTGAGGACGTTCGAAGACTTTTGGAAGATGGGGGAGACAGTGAGCAAACAATTTGCACTTCTGAGCGAGTTAGCTCCTAGCACTTCTAGATCCAAGCGCTTTTCGACGACTCAGAAATTGATGCTTCAATGGGAGAAGGATCCGATGTTATCTCCTACGGTGGAGCGGCTCCAACAATGAAAGCGGTCGTTCTAGTGGGAGGTGTAGGTACGAGGCTTCGGCCACTTACCTACGTCATTCCAAAATGCATGCTCCCTGTCGGGGCCAAACCCTTGCTCGAGAGGACTATCGTCTGGCTCAAAGAGTATGGGATTGAAGAAGTGGTTCTCTGTGTCGCATACCTGAAGAACCGAATCAAAGAGTACTTTGGCGATGGTGAACAGATGGGGGTTAAGATAAGTTACGCTGAAACGGATATGCCGATGGGAACTGGCGGCCAACTGAAATCGGCTGAGGAGCTCCTGGGCGATCAAAGTTTTGTCACCATGAATGGTGACATCCTCACTTCTCTGAACTTGGGCAAGATGATAGAATTACATCGTCGACGAAATGGGATTGGAACGTTGGCATTGAAG
>JAPUKB010000073.1 GCA_027295865.1 Nitrososphaerota archaeon | reverse complement strand
GAAAGTCAATCTTCGCCGTCGCCACTTCCTCAGGCCAGACAACTTCTTGCACCATCCCGTTGATGACGAACTGATTGGGCAGGAGTTTCTTCCCCTCCGCTTTTTGCCATTGCATCAAATTCATGACCTTGCGCCGTTGGTATCCCGAATTCGGGGAGCCCAAGGGCTCAACTCCGTATTTGCCGAAGGCCGTTGTGATTTCCAATTCATAGATCTTATCGCGAAGGGCCTTCTTGTCCTCGACGCCACCGGCGGCCTTGACTGCCAACTCCAAGACCTGCCCTGCGCCGAAGCCCGCCGCAGCGTGATAGCTGGGCTCCCAAGGAGAAGATATCGAGCTTGATATCTTCCGCCTTCGCGGCTTTCATGACGGCAAAGGCTTGGCCCAGGAAGCCCCCTCCCGCAACGACATCGGCCCTCAGACTCTTGTCTTTGAACAGAATCGGTTCCAGATCAAGGGTGCCAGGCGGGTATGCCTCATCTAAAACCAATTTCAAGCCGAGCTCCTCTACGAAAGGTATGAGGGCTCGCATAGCTCCCCTTGGGAAAGGAGAATCCTCATACAAGAAGGTCACCGTCTTAGACCCCCCGCTCTGCGGCGATGACCAATGCCCCCCTTAGGTTCTCAAAGGCGGGCGGCAAGATGGCCGTCAGCCATTGCCTGTTTTTACCGAACCAGATTTCCGGTAAGTTGGCCAAGGGGGCAAGGAGGGGCGTTTTTGCATCCTCAAGATTTGGAAGCAGGAGAAAAGTTAGCCCAGCGAAAAGTCACCTCTTAATGGCTGGATTGCTGGAGCTAGGGGCATATTAAATTTATATTTTGTAAAACCTTCTCGCATTATCTCCAAGTATTGCCATCTTGTGTTCTTCTTTTATGTCCTCCCTCTCACGGATTTCGTTGATCTCCTCCATACAGTTATCCATGGTGATTTCGTGCGGGAAATCGGATGCGAACATGAACGGCTGCGGTCCTACTCGCTCGATAGAATAGGATAAAGCCTTCTCATTCCCCTCACAACCTACGAACACTCTGCCGCTCGTAAAATAATCGACAGGGGCTTTCTGGGTGTGGAGGCCTGCGTATTCCCGCTCCCTTTCCAGTCTGTCGATGACCAGGGGGATCCAGCTCGTTCCCCCTTCCAGGAACGCAACCCTTAAGTTAGGAAACGCATCGAATACGCCATCCACAATCATGCCGGTCATGGCAATCATGAGGGGGAAAGGCATTCCCAGGGCTCGTGTCGCTGGGAAGACAGTGAACGTATTAAAGCCCAGGTCACTGTAGCTACCCCCGTGGATAGCCAGGGCACAATCCAGCTTTTCCGCCTCTTGGTAAATTGGCCAGAACTCCTTTGCGGTGATGTGCCTCTTCAAACCGTTAGATGGAATCATGGCGCCAACCATTCCCAGCTCTTTTACGGCCCTTCTCATCTCAGCAACAGCACCCGAAACATCCTGCATGGGAATCAAAGCCATCCCTTTAAAACGCGGGCTTCTTTTTAAGTATTTATCATGAAGCCAATTGTTATATGCTCTGGCATAAGCCTGCGCCCAATCAGGAAAGACCACTTGGCCGTAAGACAAACCGGTCGTGGGATAGAGAATCGTGTATTCAATGCCTGTCTTCTCGAGAAATTCCATCCATCTTTCAGGGCCAACGCTTCGATCAAACTGACCCTTCCTCACGACATCACTAGTTTTGGGAGTATGGAAGCCATCCAGGGTGGGTAACAATTGAAGGAATGAGTGATAGCCCGAGTTGCGATACCGGTCTTCGAGAAATTCATTCAACTCTCTCTCGTTTTCCATGATATGACCGTCAGAATCAACGTAACCCTTTGTCATATCCATTCCTCCTCTGGTAATTTATTTTCCTTTGATTTCAACGGAGTCTATCCTACCGCGAAGCTCCATTTCAAGCTGAATTGTCACTTTTTCCAAGTTTGGACTGTCATCCGTGACCCTGGAGGAGCGCCGTAATCTCCCCTTTTGCTCAACTCGTGATATCCGGTAAAGCTATCCAATAGCATGCTATTGTGTCAACTTGGGGAGTCAGCTTCTTCTGGCTCATCCGGTGGTTGGAAAAGATAGTAGTGGCCAGGCTCTTATGGCTCATGAGGACTTGAATGACTCTGAGATTTCCCCCCTTGTATAGAAGAAGAGTCGCAAACGTATGGCAAAGGGCATGGGGACCCATACCGTCTGCCTTGATACGTGCCTTTCTGAAATAGCTTTTAACCAGACGCCAAATAGTAGTTGGAGCGATTCTTCGATTGCGACATGAAATAAACAGGGCTCTTGTCTTGGTCCGGCGTCTGCGCCTCTTCAAGTACTAAATCAGGGCTTTTAGTAAAGTGTGCAATGCATGTCAACAAGGACTAGGGTGGAAGTCCGAATCTCAATTTTCTTATTTTTCAGAATCTCAACTTTCTCGAGGCACGGCCTCCAGGTAGTCAGTCTTGATCCGATAACGGGCGAGGTGGTAGAGTGCTTGCCGATGGTAGAATCCCAGATCGTTATTAGAGAAAGGCCGTTGATGCTAATGCTATGAAATCAGGTTTCGAAAGGCCTACAACAAAGCAAAGTGCTGGCCTTCGACTTTCCACTGTTTCTCCAATACTCCAGATCTCGTGATCTTCAAGAGATGAAATTCTATACACAGAGGTTTCTAGAACCGAAGTGTCCGGATTACGAATTGGCATGAAAGCCCGATACTTCACAGTGTTCGTCGATGCACTATAGTACCTGTCACTTAAAATATACCGTGTTAGCCACTCGGCGGGAGATAAGTGGTTCAATGGTCAATACTATAAGAGTAAAGGCGCGAAAGGTTTTGGAGAATCATTGACGGTATAGAGTCCTCAAAATACTCGGACCCATGTATTTCATTTCTACCGAATAAACCAGCATATGTCATTACATTGTGACCGCTTACACTTATGACGAAAACCGAGCGTCTCGATCTAGACCATTCCAATCCTATGTCGCCACTGGGTTCCGAGCCAACTTCCGGTAAAGGAACGTTTGACGGCAATAAGTCCAGTATTTTCCGGGCCTCTAAATATGCCTCCTCCTTGACTGGCTGGGCACCATAACCATCCCAATTCTGTACGCTGCATTCAGTATAGACCTCGTCTAGCGAAGCGAAAGCATTTTCTTTAGGTGTCGTTTGCTTAAAATGGGTTATTGAATCAAAAACAAATTTTGCTAGATTTTGAGCGTCTGCGCTAATACCGCTGTCCATAGAAGGACCCAAGAATACCAATCCTTCTCTAGAGGGAATCGCAACACTCATTCGAATAACCTCACTGTGTTTTCAGTAACACTCTCAAAAAAACCCTATTTTTGAAATTCAGCATTGTCTCCAAAACTCTCCAAGCCTCTTCATCGCTGGCGTCAAGCTGTGACTGTTTGAACACATCTATATCTAACACCAAAGAAGCATAACCTTGCTTTGTCAGAGACTCAAGAGCCTGATTAATGATGCATGTTGCCTCCGAGGCAGGCTCTTGTATAGCAACACGAGTCAGAAAACTTCTAATCCCCTGCGGTAAACCACTTGCAACGCTTGGAGGAGCTGCGAGATAATCACCGAAGTCGGTGATCGGAAGTGGAATATCTAAACGGTTTATATACCGTAACGCTATCCTTGTGATTTTTTCAGGTGTGGCTATTTGCAAATACAATCGCCATAGTCTTCGAGCTTCGTCACGCATTCGCTCCCAAGTTTCGTAGGGCTTTAGCCGATTAAAGGTAAAGCCATCCAGTCTGAATTGGACTGTCTGCTTATCGTCCTCCGATGTGTAAAGATAGCCATCGGATCCGTTATATACAGCAGTTTGGGCAGGAGGTTCTCCTTCCTTCAGCTCAATACGTCCCTCTCACCTTTTGCGCTCCTTACGCTTTGGATAGTGCTGGCGAATTAAATCGTGAACCGATCCAAGCCTTGGCAAATCCACGCTAGGCGGCAACTTGGTGCGGATATCTATTATAGCCTAAGTAATGGGGGCGTTAGATAAATGTTTGATCTCTGGCATTCCTAATATAAATGTAAGCTAATTACAGGACCTTACTGTACTCCAAACCCTAATAATACAGAAAATCTTCGTAATGCTCCATCAAATATCGGTAGCTTGTCTTTAGTTGCCCCACGCTTTCAAACCCGCCACTCTGCTTTGTTGTCCCCATTTTGTGCCTAAACCACTGAGGTCTCCGGCACAGTACGGGGGAAGACGGGAGAGGAAAGACATTTGATTTTGCTTGTTATGGCTTGATAGGTGCGGATAGAAAGTCTATTGGTACGACTCAAACTCTCCCGTGTACCAGAACTGTGCCTGTTTGGACCTGGATGGTCATGCACCTCGTTTTCCAATGACCTCCACCTTTCACAGACAATGACAGAACGATCCATTACCCTTGGTCTTTTCTTTTGCCCTTCGGTGTCTAAACTTTTCAGTGTATGAGTTGTCAGCCTTCATACTCGCAGTAGCGATCTTCGGCCTTACCAGGTTCGGGATTAATAGCGGGGGCTCCACCTTCCTCTTCGACCCACGCAGTGCGTTCCAAACACCGCA
>JAPUKB010000072.1 GCA_027295865.1 Nitrososphaerota archaeon | reverse complement strand
AGCAGTTATGCTCCCTAATGGAAAATTACTTCCAAAAGCCGGTACTTTTGCTGAGCTCGAGGGATTGGTTGTTGCAAAGAACATCAGCTCCAAGGTCAATGGAATGAAAGAAACCGCCGTCTACGATGGAACGGGGTATTGTTTTGCTGAGTTGGGTCCAAGAAGAGCGGCTTACATGAAAGGAGAATTCTTTGCCGAGCCCTCTCCTTTGGTTACTTTAGAGGAAGCTTCACAAGAAGGGTTCGAGAAGAAGGAAATATTCGAGGAAGAACGGCTAGAGCGATGGTTCTAGTCTTCGAATAATCAAAAGACACCTTCCTTGGGAGATATTTCCACTCCATTTTCTACAAACTAGTTGGAGGGGTTGGGTATCATGGGATACTCCACGCGGCTTTGCTACGCTTATTGCCCACTGCCAAGTAAGGAACTAATATCTAAACGAGTTCGCTAGGAACTTTACTAGATCAACTGACAAGAGGCTAGAAATAGTACCAACTTGCCGTAAGTAGACAGCTATGCTAGGGAGAATTTGGGCAGAAGCATTTCGGCTTGTAGCTGTCACAATCGTATCCGCCATCTATTTCACGGTCAGAGCAATTGCGCGAAAGCTTCGGACCAGATCGATTTAGTCGACCTTCTTGGCTTTCCAGAAGAGATGTCTTCCCCAGAATGGAAAGACAGAATCCACATTACGAATTAGAGTCCTCCCTGGAATCTTCAACGGAAGGATGCGGGGTTTGATGTCTAACACCTGAAATCCTCCTTTCTTTAGTGCTTCCTGAAGAGAAGCCTTAGTAAAAACAATCTCGTGGTCCTCGTGTTTTGAACCCGTCAGTACATAGTAGGGGTCTCTGCCATTAGGAGTAGAGCCGAGAAATAGAGAAGAAGTGGTGCCAAGAGAATGGACATTGCTTAGCGCTTTCCTCGGATCCACTAGATGCTCAATTACCTCAAACATACAGATGAAATCAAACCTCTCTTCGATACTATCCGAAAGACCGTCGCCCTGTATGTTGCGGACATATTTATTCTCTGGCTTGATTCCTAAACTAATTACATCATAATTCTCAGGCCAATACCGGGAGCCGAATCCAATGTCTAGCACTCTGGCTCCTGTTGGAATATTCGAAGAAATGAACTTCGATGTGTAGGCCCATCTAGCTAGCTCTTGTGGGTATATTGGCAAGACGCTTTCCCCTCATCAAGAGAGGGATATAGCTATTCCTTTAAAATAGTCAATAGCTGGCTCCGAAAAGAACTTCTTCGGGCGGGGTTAAAGCCACGAATCGGGTCATCTAACAGAAATGTTGACCTGAACTAGTTGGAGATCAGAAGGGCAGCAATGTTCCGAAGATAAAGTAATTCCGACCTGCTAGGAAGAGAGGTTACCTCCGTAGGACATTACTAAAAGCAGGTTGCTCTATCTCAAAGGAGAGCTCTCCGAATTCACAGCTGCGTATGGATTTCTTCATACGTGAACTACTAGAATTCTGGATTATGAGGAGTTGTTAGATCGGCCTGTGACATCCGACCCATACATTCAATACCTCAGATCAGATGTTTGGTTGGTGCCATCCGATAAGTCTCTTCATCAAAACGAATTCCGTATTTGCCCAGGGAAACAAGTTCTCCAAGGGCGTGCCGGTTCTTCGTTTTACCAGAAGTCACTCGTCTTGGATAGCCAAACCCAATAACAATAGTTGGATTCAGACCAATCGGAATATCAAAATCTTTGCGAAGATTAACTTCACGAAATCCGGTGAAGACGCAGGAATTGACACCAAAGCTCCAGGCAGCAAGCTGCATATCCTGTGAAGCCCGACCCGCGTCAATCAGATGAAATCCATACTTTGGATTGGTCAGGAGGATTATGGCAAAGTCAGAGTTTTCCACCCAGCGGCCCGTCGTACTATCATCAGCTAACGTCTTGAGGGAATCTTTACCCTCAATCAGGATAAAATGCCAGTGTTGGGTGTTAATACCGCTCCCAGTAAGTCTGCCGGCCTCCAGAATTTTCAGCTTGATCTCTGAGTTGACAGGTTTGGAATCGAATGTTCGTATATCCAGCAGAGTTGTTACACAATCATATGCGTCCATCGAGTTTGTAGAAGTCTTCGGGAATTTAACTCTGAAGCTAGCTAACTAACTAGCTCTTCTACGCAGCAGTAGAGTCGCCAAAACTAGGACTATTACCCCGACCCCAATAGGAATCAAGAACAGGGGGTTCGCAAACTGATAGAAGTTCTCCACTTCTACTTCCGGTAGTGCTGGCAATTCCAACATGTCCACGGGATTCTGAGGTTCGATCTGTGGCACCAAGGGTTGGCCCACGGGTTCAGGATCGACTTCATTCTCTGGAATAGGGTCGATGAGACCAACGCTAGGGTCATGAATGAGAATCGAATCCCCGAAATTAGGATAAATAAAGTCAACCCTCAGTTCTCCTTCATCGATCTCATGTGCCGTCACGACATCAACTATGCTCGTCAATCCATCAACTTGTTCCAGGCTAGCTTTAGTAATCCACTTGACCTTCAGGTCGACTCCTTGAGAGCTTAAAACTAGCCGGTTCTCGTCGTCACTGACCTCGTCGATGGCGACGACGCCCTCATCTACCTCACCCTCTAGATCCATTCTCATTGCGAGTTGAGAGTCGGTGGATTGCCATGGCCATCTAGTTATGATCAGATCAAACTTCACTTCTCTAGCTCCGCCATCCACACTATAGACGACGGTTTTTTCATCTGACCTGAAGAACTCAATGCTAATACTCTCGTACACTCGAAGGACTATAGAAATTGCATAATTGAGACTTTCGGCGGAGTATGTAACCTTGATGACTTTGCTGCCTTCACCAATGAACTCCTCTTCTTGTGAGACAGTCCATGTAATGTCATCTAGCCCGAGAATTTGTAGGATCTCTTCGTCTTGAATTCTTCCATCATTGTCTCTGTCTTCGAACTCAACCAATGACTTAATAATTGATGAAAACTCAACTTCTCGACCTTCCTCATCAGTAACAACATAGGTTATCCGAGGAATGGAGGTACTTATTTTGGCTACGTGCCTCGAGTCTCCACCAATTTCCCGAACTTCTATCTCTATCCCATTGTTATCGATAACGATTTCATTTGCATCCTCTCCCTCCCCAAGCGATCGGAACTTAGCAATCTCTGTATGGGATGCAACATCTAAGATGTGTTCAGCTAAATCCCCTGCCTCCTCATAGATTCTAAGCGCAACTCGCGAGAGTGATCTTGCTGCGTCTGAATTCCCCTCGTCTTTAAATCCTGTTGCCATATTGAGGGCTTCATCTCCAACCTTCATTAGAGCCTCTACACCTCTTACGTTAATTCCTAGACCTGCGGCTTCTTTTATCAATCCCATGGCCCTTTCTCTAAGATTGTCTGCTTCGAGGAATGGATCCCCATCTTGGTCTAGG